>DATAAR010000095.1:0-15153 GCA_036259975.1 Solirubrobacteraceae bacterium
GTGCGCTGTACGCGCGCTCGTGCGTGATCTGCCACGGCGAGGACCTGCGCGGCGTGCGCGGGCGCGGCCCGGCGCTCATCGGCGCCGGTGCAGCGGCGGTCGACTTCTACGTCTCGACGGGCCGGATGCCGCTGTCCGACCCGACCGCCGAGCCCGAGCGCGCAGACCCGCAATACCCGCGGGCGGACATCAACGCGCTCGTCGCCTACGTGGGCTCGTTCGGCGGCCCCGCGATCCCGCGCGTCGACCCCGCCGCGGGCGACGTCGCGCGCGGCAAGAGCTCATTCACCGAGAACTGCGCCGGCTGCCACCAGGTCATGGGCCGGGGCGGGATCGTGGTGGGCGCACAGGTGCCCGCGATCAGCGACGTGCCGGCCGGCCAGATCGGCGAGGCGGTGCGGATCGGGCCGTACCTGATGCCCGCCTTCGACGAGCGGCGCCTGCCGGCGGCCGAGCTCGACGACATCGCCGCGTACGCGCGCTACACCGCCGCGCCGCTCGACCGCGGCGGGTGGGGCATCGGCAACCTCGGGCCGGTGCCCGAGGGCCTCGTGACCTGGCTGCTCGCCGCGGTCGTGCTGCTCGGGATCGTGCGGCTGCTCGGGGAGCGCGCGCGGTGAGGGCCGGGCGCCTGGCCTTCCTGGTCGGCGCGGCGCGCGGGCTCCTGCGCCGGGAGCCTCCGCCGGATGCGATCCGCGCGGAGGAGGACGCCGATCCGCGCGAGTACGACGCCACCCCGCATCCGGGGGCCGAGGCCGCGGTCGCGGCGCTGCTCGTTCTCGGCGGCCTGCTCGCGATCGCATTCGCGGCGCTCCTCGTCGCCGAGCCCGACACGCAGCTGCTCGGGCTGACGCTCGCCGGCGGCCTCGGCTGCATCGGCGCGGCGCTGGGGCTCGCCTCACGGCGCGTCGTCGCCCAGGAGGTCGACGTCGACGAGCGCGAGCCGGTCCCGCCGGAGGTCGACGAGGCGGTCGCCGCGGAGGCGCGCGCGGGCGGCGAGGGGATCTCCCGGCGGCGGGTGCTGGCCGGCGCGGCCGGCCTCGCGGGCTGCGGGCTGCTCGGTGCGCTCGCCGCGCCGATCACCGCGCTGGGGCCGAGCCTGGACGGCGCCCCGGACCGCACGCCATGGCGCCGCGGGCGCTACCTCGTCGACGCCGACGGCGAGCGCCTGCGCGCGGCCGACATCCGCGTCGGCTCGTTCCAGAACGTGCTGCCCGAGGGCGACCCGCGCGCGCTCGAGGAGCTGGGCGCGCCGATCGTGGTCGTGCGGGTCGCGCCCGCGTCGCTCGACCTGCCGCCGGAGCGGCGGACGTGGGCGCCGCAGGGCATCCTGGCCTTCTCGCAGATCTGCACGCACGCGGGGTGCGCCGTGACGCAGTTCCGCTACCCGGTGTCCGAGGAGACCTCGAAGCCGCCGGCCCTCGTGTGCCCGTGCCACTACTCGACCTTCGACGTGCGCCGCGCCGCCGAGCCGGTGTTCGGGCCGGCGGTGCGGCCGCTGCCGCAGCTCCCGCTCGCCGTCGACGCCGACGGGTTCCTCGTCGCGGACGGCCCGCTGGCGGGCTCGGTCGGCCCGTCGTGGCTCGACGTCAGGCGGTCCGAGGGGCGGTCGTGACCCGCGACGCCGACGCCGTGCGCTGGATCGACGAGCGCCTCGGCGCCGGGCGGGCGGTGCGGCGCGCGCTGCGATACGTGTTCCCCGAGCACTGGTCGTTCCTGCTCGGCGAGGTCGCGCTGTACTCGTTCGTGTTCCTCGTGCTCTCCGGCACGTTTCTCGCGCTCTTCTTCTCGCCCGACATCTCCAGCCGCGAGATCTACGACGGCCCGTTCCGCGAGCTCGCCGGGATGGAGGTCACGCCCGCCTACCGCTCCACGCTCGACCTGTCGTCGGTCGTGCCGGGCGGGCTCCTGGTGCGCCAGGCGCACCACTGGGCGGCGAACGTGTTCGTCGCGGCGATGATCATGCACCTGGTCCGCGTGTTCTTCACCGGCGCGTTCCGGCGTCCGCGCGAGGTCGTGTGGATGCTCGGCGTGGTGCTGCTCGGCCTCGGGATCTTCGAGGGCTTCGCCGGCTACTCGCTGCCCGACGACCTCCTGTCGGGCATGGGGCTGGCCATCGCCTACAGCGTGGCGATGTCGGTGCCGCTGGTGGGCGGCCCGTTCGCCGGGCTCGTGTGGGGCGGCGAGTATCCCGGCACGGGGGTGATCGAGAGCCGGCTGTTCGTCCTGCACGTGTTCGTCGTGCCGCTCGTGATGGCGGCGCTGATCGCGCTGCACCTCGTGCTCGTCGCGCGCCACCACCACACGCAGTTCCCGGGCCGCGGACGGCGCGAGGCCAACACGGTGGGCACCCCGCTGTGGCCGGCGTACGCGCTGCGCTCGATCGGGCTGATGCTGCTCGTGTCCGCGGTCCTCGTCGCGCTCGGCGGCCTCGTCCAGATCAACCCGATCTGGCAGTGGGGCCCGTACGAGATCAACCGCTCGACCAACGGCGCCCAGCCCGACTGGTACCTCGGGTGGCTCATCGGCGCGCTGCGGCTGACGCCCGATGTCGAGGTGCGCCTCGGCGACCTGACGCTGATCCCGAACCCGTTCTGGGGCGGGGTGGCGTTCCCCGGCCTGGTGTTCGCGACCGCGCTCGGGTGGCCGTTCCTCGAGCGCCGCCTGAGCCGCGACGGCGCATCGCACCACCTGCTCGACCGCCCGCGCGACCGGCCGTGGCGCACGGCGTTCGGCGTCGCCTTCCTCAGCTGGGTCGTGCTCGTCTTCTACGCGGGCGCCGCCGACCGCGTCTTCTATGCGTTCCAGATCTCCTACGAGGGCCAGGTCCTCGTCTACCGCTGGCTCGTGCTCGTCGTGCCGCTCGTGCTGTTCGTGGTGACCAAGCTCGCCTGCGACGAGCTGCGCCGTAGCGGCGCGCGGCCCGCTCGCGGCGGGCCGCCGGTGAGCGTCATCCGGCGGCCGGACGGAGGCTTCGACGTGCGCCCGCCGGTCGACTGAGGCCGGGCGCACACCGGCGTCAGCCGCCGACGAGGTCCCTGAGCTTCTCGCGCAGCGACTGGCGGACGATCCGCCCGGACTCGGGGTCACCGTGCAGCAGCGCGCTCGCCATGCCCTTCGCGTGCTCCATGCGGATGTGCGGGGGCAGCGGCGGCACCTCCGGGTCGGTGACGACGTCGAGCACCGCCGGGCCCCCGGCGGCCAGGGCGCGGTCCCACGCCGGTCCGACGTCGCCCGGGCGCTCGACGCGGATGCCCTCCAGGCCGAGCTGCCGGGCGTAGGCGGCGAAGTCGAACGGCGGCAGGCTCTGGCTGCTCTCGAGCTTCGCCTCGCCGGCCAGCACGCGCTGCTCCCACGTCACCTGGTTGAGGTCGCCGTTGTTGAGCACCAGGACGACGAGCGGCGGCGCCCAGCGGTCCGCGTAGGTCGCGAGGTCGATGAGCCCGTTGATGCCGAGCATCTGCATCGCGCCGTCGCCGAGGCACGCGATCACCGGGCGGTCGGGATAGGCGAGCTTCGCCGCCAGCGCATACGGCACCGCCGGGCACATCGTCGCGAGCGTCCCCGAGAGCGCCGCGTCCATCCCGCGCCGCAGGCGCAGGTGGCGCGCCCACCAGTTCGTGGCCGAGCCCGAGTCGGCGAGCACGATCGCGCGGTCGGGCAGGCGGCCGTCGAGCTCGTGGAAGACGAGCTGCGGGTTCACCGGCTCGGCGGCGGCGCGGGCGCGCTCGGCGAGCAGCCGCCACCAGCGCTCGACGCCGCGCTCGATCTCCTCGCGCCAGGAGCGGTCCTCCTTGCGGCGCAGCCGGGGGATCAGCGCGCGCAGCGTGGCCTGCGCGTCGCCGACGAGGTTGACCTCGGTCGGGTAGCGGATCCCGAGCCGCTTGCCGTCGACGTCGATCTGCACCCCGCGGGCCTGACCGGGCTCGGGCAGCCACTCGGCGTACGGGAAGCCGGTGCCGACCATGAGCAGCGTGTCGCAGCCCTGCATCATGTCGTCGCTCGGCGCCGTTCCGAGCAGGCCGATCGCGCCGGTCACGAACGGCAGGTCGTCGGGCACCGCGGCGCGGCCGTTGAGCGCCTTGGCCACCCCGGCGCCGAGCAGCTCGGCGACCTCGATCACCTCGTCGGTGGCGTGCTTCGCGCCCGCCCCGACGAGCAGCGCGACCTTCGCGCCGGCGTTGAGAACGTCGGCCGCCCGCGCGACGTCCCGCTCGTATGGGACGACGACCGGCGGCTGGTACCCGATCGCCGAGTTGATCGCGCCGTGCTCGCGCGGCGGCTCCTCGTAGGGCTGCTCCTGCACGTCGGAGGGGACGATCACCGCGGTGACGGTCCGCTCGGCCAGCGCGGTGCGCACCGCGCGGTCGACGAGGTGGCCGGCCTGCCGCGGGTCGTTGCACTCGCCCACGAACTCGTTCGCGACGTCCTTGTAGAGCGAGCGCAGGTCGACCTCCTGCTGGTAGTCGCCGCCGAGCGACATCCGCTTCTGCTGACCGACGATCGCGAGCACCGGCGCGTGATCGAGGCGGGCGTCGTAGAGCCCGTTGAGCAGGTGGATCGCCCCCGGGCCCGACGTCGCCATGCACACGCCGAGCTCGCCCGTGAGCTTGGCGTGCGCGCAGGCCGCGAAGGCGGCGAGCTCCTCGTGGCGCGTCTGCACGAACTCGATCTCGTCGCCGACGTCGTGGAAGGCGAGGTTCAGCCCGTTGGAGCCGTCGCCGGGATAGCCGTAGACGCGCGTGACGCCCCACTCACGCAGGCGGCGCAGCATGAAGACGGAGACGTTCGGCGTGCTCATCGGGGCGGCACTACCCCGCCGCCCCGCGGCCTACCCCGCCCGGGTCAGCGGCGCGCGGCCGCCGCGATCGCGGCGCCCGCGGCGGCGAGGGCCCCGGCGCCCGCGAGCACGTTGCGGTGCTGGGCGAACCACACCTGCCGGCTGGAATCGGACGACTCGCCGTCGAAGGCGCCGCGGGCGCCGTGGTCCCCCGGCAGCGGCGCGAACAGGTAGTCGCGGCGGCGGCGCTCGCCGCTCGCGGGCTCGTCGGTCTGCTGGTCGTCGAAGCCGGTGCGCGCCAGGTAGCGGTCGACCAGCGCCCCGGGCGCCAGGCGGGCGCCCACGATCGTCATCGCCGTCGACCCGCCGACCCACAGCTCGCGCCGCTCGGCGTGCTCGCTCGCCCACACGATCGCCCGCGCCGCGACCTCCGGCTGGTAGACGGGCGCGACCGGTCGCGGCGTCCGCGGCATGCGCGTGCGGACCATGCCGAACTGCGTCGTGTTGAGCGCGGGCAGGTGGACGCTCGTGATGCGCACGTTGCTCCCGTCGTGCATGAGCTCCGTGCGCACCGAGTCGGTGAAGCCGCGGATCGCGTGCTTGGCGCCGCAGTACGCGCTCTGCAGCGGGATGCCGCGGTAGGCGAGCGCCGAGCCGACCTGCACGATCGCGCCCCGGTCGCGCGGGCGCATGCGCCGCAGCGCGGCCATCGTCCCGTGGACCTGGCCCAGGTAGCACGTCTCCGTGACGCGGCGGAACTCGGCGGGCTCGATCGCCCAGATCGGGGCGAGCACCGACGCCATCGCGCAGTTCACCCACACGTCGATGTCGCCGAGCTCGGCCGTGGCGCGCTCGGCGGCGGCCTCGACCTGCGCGGCGTCGGCGACGTCGGTGGGGATGGCGAGCGGCCGTCCACCGGTCGCCTGCACCTCGCGCGCGGCGCCGGCGAGCGACTCCTCGCCGCGGGCGAGCAGCGCGACGGCGTCGCCCCGGCGGGCGAACTGGCGCGCGGTTGCGCGCCCCACGCCGGCCGACGCCCCGGTGATCACCACCACCATGCGGGGCATGTTCCCGCGCGTCGCGGGGCGCGAACCTGCGGCGCCGGCTGGGCGGCGTTCCGCTCCGGCCCAGAGGTGGCCCCACGTTCGTGGATCGGCATCGAAGGCCGGCGGGCTCGTCCGCCGTGACGGATCGAGCCGCACGTTCGACGCCATATCAACGCAAAGGTGCGCCTCCATCACGCAGCGCCGGGACCATCCTCGATGCCCAGCCGCAGACCTGAGGACGCGCGCACGCCCTCCGGTGGAGCGTCGAGAGCCGGCGCCGCCTACGCCACCCCCTGCTCGCGCAGCGAGCGCTCCTCCCACGGCGACGGCTCGAACGCGACCCCGCGCGCGGCGCCGACCGCGAGGACAACCGTGTCGTCCGCGGTCGCGACGGCCTCGCGCGTCAGCGCCGTGTCCGAGATGAACACGAGCGTGCCCGCGGGCGCGTCGATCCGGTCGGCGCCGACGGTGAACCGCGCGCCGCCGCGCACGACCACGTACAGCTCCTCGTGCCCGTCCGTCGTCGCCGGATCGTCGGGCACCTCGTCGTGGCGCTCGATGACGAGCTCGCCGGCGCGCGCCGCCACCCAGGCGTTGACGCCGAAGGCGCCGATGCCCAGGTGGTGGCGCAGCGGCTTCCAGTCGGGCTCGTCGGGGGAGTCGAAGGAGAGCGTGGGCACCTCGTCGAGGTGCGCGGTCACCACCCCGGCGGGGCTCATCGCTCGGGGCGAACGAGGCGGAACCGGCGCCGGCGCCGGGCCGCGCGCTGGACGCGCCCGCCGCCCATCGCGCCCACGCGCGCCGCGGTCCACGTCGCGGCGAGCTGCTGCTCCAGGGGAGAGGGGGACATCATGTGCTTGGACCTCCGGTGGTTCGGTGGTACCGTACGTAACTACCAAAACAGTATCGCCAGTTAGCTAACCTGTCAAACGTAAACGGTGGTTTCACATGCCCTCGAACCCCGCTCCCGGTGAGCTCGAGCTGGTCCGGGCGTTCATCAACACGTGGGACGCCGAGGACGACGCCGAGTCGCTCGGCGGACCGGCGGAGCTGCGCGACTGGCTCGTCGAGCACGGCCTGATCGAGCCCGGCGCGCGCGTGACGGCCGCCGACCACCGCCATGCGGTCGAGCTGCGCGAGGCGCTGCGCGCGCTGCTCATGGCCAACGCCGGCCTGGACCTCGATCCCGGCGCGGGCCGCACCCTCGACGAAGCCTCGAGGCGCGCGCGCCTCGCCGTGCGGTTCGACGAGCACGGCCACGTGCACACGGCCGCCGAGGCGCCCGGCGTCAACGGCGCGCTCGGCCGGCTGCTCGCGCTCGTCGCCGATGCGCAGGACGAGGGCACCTGGTCGCGCCTCAAGGCGTGCCTCGCCGACGACTGCCAGTGGGCGTACTACGACCTGTCGCGCAACCGCTCGGCGGTCTGGTGCGACATGGCGTCGTGCGGCAACCGCCAGAAGGTGCGCTCCTACCGCGAGCGCCACCACCCGCACGCCCTGCGCGGCTGACCGCTCGCCGCGGCGCCGCCGCCGCTCGTCGAGAGCTCGATTCGCCGGTCACGGCTCGGGCAACGCTCCGGTTCATGGTCGTCCGTCGCCTGCTTCCGCTGACCGCCCTGCTCAGCCTCGTCGTCGCCGCGCCGGCCCCCGCGGCGGTGCGCTACGGCAGCGGCGGTCCCGACCGCGTGCGCGGCACCAGCGGCGCCGACGCGCTCTTCGGGCTGGGCGGCAACGACCGCCTGCTGGCCCGCGGCGGCGCGGACCGGGCGGTGGGCGGCAACGGCAACGACACGGTCGACGGCTCGTTCGGCGCCGACTCGCTCGACGGCGGCGATGGCGACGACAGGATCCTCGGCGGTGCGGGCAACGACAGGATCGAGGAGGCGGGCTTCGGCGACGACAGGATCTTCGGCGGCCAGGGCGACGACACGATCTTCGGCGGGCGCGGCGTCGACAGGATCGCCGGCGGTCCCGGCAACGACACCATCGCCGGCGGCTCCGCTCCCGACACGGTCGACTGCGGCTCGGGAAACGACACCGTGTTCGTCAACCTGGTCAGCGAGCGCCGCGGACGCATCCGCAACTGCGAGAACGTCCAGACCGAGCCCGACATCGTGAGTCGACCGTGCCCGGCCGGCGGGACCGACGGCGCCGAGACGCTGCTCGGCACGCGCGGCGCCGACACGTGCCACGGCAACGGCGGACCCGACGACCTCGAGGGCGCCGGCGGCAGCGACCTGCTCGACGGCGGGGCCGGGCCGGACCGGCTCTTCGGCCGGTTCGGCAACGACCGCATGTTCGGCGGCGACGGCGACGACCAGCTCCAGGGCGGTCGCGGCGCCGACCAGATGGCGGGCGGCAACGGCAACGACGAGGTCACCGGTGGCTTCGGCAAGGACGCCCTGGACGGCGGTCCCGGCGACGACGTGCTGACCCCCGGCTTCGGCAGCCGCGGCGAGGTGGTCAACTGCGGCCCCGGCAACGACCTCGCCGTCCTCGGTCCCGGCGACCGCGGCATCGGCTGCGAGCGGACCCGACGTTGACTCAGGCCGGCTGCGAGCGGGCGTGGCGGTGACTCAGGCGGCGCGCGCCACCCGCGCGCCGATCTCCGCCGCGGCCGCCGCGGTGCCCGCGCCCAGCGCCTCGATGCCGCGCGCGCGGATCCGCGCCTCGCTGCCCCAGACGCTGACCACGGCCACGACCCGGCCGCGGTCGAGCACCGGGGCGGAGACGCCCCACAGCGCCGGCTCGAGCTCGCCGCGCGAGACGGCGTAGCCGCGGGCGCGCACGGCATCGAGCTCGGCGCGCAGCGCGGCGCGGCTCGTGATCGTCGTGTCGGTGTAGCGCCGCAGCCGGCTCGGCAGCGCGGCGGCGAGCTCGTCGCCGGCCAGGCCGGCGAGGAAGGCCTTCCCGGTCGACGTGGCGTGCAGCGGCGTCGCGCGTCCGAGCCAGTTGGCGGCCATGACGTGCGGCGCCTGCACCTGGTCGACGTAGACGAGCTGCAGACGCCGCGGCACCGCGAGGCTCGCCGTCTCGGCGCACGCCTCGGCCAGCGCGCGCAGGTGCGGATGCGCGCGGCGGACGAGCGGCTCGTGCCCGGCGCGCGCGGCGAGCGCGACGAGCGCGTAGCCGACGCTGTAGCGGCCGGTGGCCGGGTCGCGTTCGACGAGGCCCTGGTCCTCGAGCGTGGCGAGGATCCGCCACGCGGTGCTGCGGTTCAGCCCGCAGCGGTCGGCGAGCACGAACGCCGTGGCCGGCTCGCCGTGCGCGCCGAGCGCGGTCAGCAGCGCCGCGGCGCGCTGCACCGCCTGGACGCGCTGCGACGCGTTGACCGCCGGCATGGGCGTCGTTCATATTACGCGACGGTCAACGCACGATCCGAACAGGAGCGGCGCCCGCTGGGAGGAGACAGCCGTGGACTTCGCCTACAGCCCCGACCAGCTCGAGCTCCGCGCCCGCGCCCGCGCGCTCGCCGAGGAGATCATGGTCCACGAGCAGGCGTGCGAGGAGCGGGGCGGCCTGCCGCCGGAGGTGCACGCGGAGGTCGCCGAGCGCGTCCGCCACCACGGGCTCAACGCGATCAACATGCCGGCGGCATGGGGCGGCCAGGGCCTCGGGATCGTCGACCAGGTGATCGTGCAGGAGCAGCTCGGGCGCCTCACCAACGCCCTGTGGGACATGGTCTGGCGGCCGGCCAACGCGTTGCGGGCGTGCGACGACGCGCAGCGCGAGCGCTACCTCCTGCCCGGCATCCGCGGCGAGCGGCGCGACTGCGTGGCGGTCACCGAGCGCGACGCGGGCTCTGACCCGACCGCCATCGCCTCGACGGCGGAGCGGACCGCGGGCGGCGGCTTCCGCATCCGCGGCGAGAAGTGGTTCGTCACGGTGGGCGACGTCGCCGACTACCTCATCGTGCTCGCCAACGTGCTGCCCGAGCGGGCGCCGACGCTGTTCCTCGTCGACAAGGCCGCCCCCGGGGTGCGGGTGCTGCGCACCCCGCGCTACATGCACACGTTCGTCTACGAGCACCCCGAGTTCGGCTTCGAGGACGTCCGGGTGGGCGCCGACGCCGTCCTCGGCGAGGTCGGGCAGGGCTACGAGCTCACCCGCGACTGGTTCGTCGAGGAGCGCCTGATGATCGCCGCGCGCGCGATCGGGGCGGCCGAGCGGGCGCTGAACGCCGCGGTGGACTGGGCGCACGAGCGCCGCCAGTTCGGGCAGCGGCTGCTCGACTTCCAGCTCATCCAGGCGATGGTGGCCGACAGCGTGGTGGACATCGCCACGAACCGCGCGCTCGTGCACCAGGTCGCCTGGGAGGCCGACCAGGGCCTCGAGCGCAAGATGCTGCACGCCAAGGCGGCGGTCGTGAAGCTCGCCGCGTCGGAGGCCGGCGGGCGCGTCGTCGACCGGGCGCTGCAGATCTTCGGCGGCCGCGGCTACATGCGCGAGAACCCGTGCGAGCGCCTGTACCGCGACCTGCGCGTCGACCGGATCTGGGAAGGCACGTCGGAGATCCAGCGGCTGATCGTCGGAAACGAGGTCAACAAGCGCGGCCTCGACGGCGTGCTGTCGTTCGGCGCCCCCGGCGCTCGCGCGCACACCGCCGCCGGCGCCGGGCCGGCCGCCTGAACGCCCAGGCGACCGCCCGGCCGCGGCCTCACGTCGCGGCGGTGAACCCGACGTTCTTCAGCCAGTAGTTGCCGAACGGGAAGCCCGACTTCGCCTCGACGAAGCCGCCGACCTTCGCGCTGTGCGCGTCGATGATGTTCGAGAAGTACGGGATGATGTAGCCGCCCTGCTCGTACTGCATCTTCTGCGCCTCGTGGAGGATCTCCGTCCGCTTGGCGTCGTCGAGCTCCGCGCGGGCCTGGTTGATGAGCCGCTCAAAGCGGCCCTCGCCCCAGTGGGTCTCGTTGAACGGCGAGTTCGGCAGGTCGCCCTGGGCCACCTGGGCCAGGTAGGTGCGCGTGGCCCAGAAGTCCTGCGCGAACGGCCACTTCAGGTAGTTGTCGCCGTAGAAGGTCCCGGTGTCGACCTTGCGGAGCTTCACCGTGACGCCGGCGCCCTTGGCCTGCTCGGCGAAGACCTGCGCCGCCTCGACGATGCCCTGGAACACCGGCGCGGTGACGAGCTCGACCGTCAGGTTCTCCTGCCCGGCCTGCTTGAGCAGCGCCTTAGCCTGCTCGAGGTCCTGCTTGCGCTGCGGCAGGTTCTTGTTGTAGACGGGGTCGTAGCGCGCGTAGAGGTCGTTCGCGACGCTGCCGAAGCCGCTCAGCACCTGGGCAACCATCTGGTCGCGGTCGACGATGAGCCGGAACGCCTGGCGCACGCGGTTGTCGTCGAACGGCTTGACGTCGATGCGCATCGTGAACGGCTGCCACGCGCCGGTCTCCGAGTTCATCACCCGCAGGTTCGGGTTGCCGCGCACGCTGGCCACCTGGGCGGCCGGCAGGTTGTTGATCGCCTCGACCTGCCCGCCGAGCAGCGCGTTCGTGCGCGCGGTGTTGTCGGGGAAGTCGATGATCACCAGCTGGTCGGCGAACGGCTTGCCGTTCTCCCAGTAGTTCTCGTTCTTGACGAAGACGCTGCGCTCGCCAGGGCTGAAGCTCTGGTACTTGAACGGGCCCGTGCCGACCGGCTTCTCGGGGTCGTAGTCGGTCGGGACGATCGCGTTGAAGTACTGGCCGAGGTCGTCCGGGAAGGCCACGTTGGCGAACTTGAGCGGGATGCGGACCGTGCGCTCGTCGAGCTTGCGCAGGTCCTTGCGCTCGATGTAGCTGATCGACGCGTTGCCGACCTTCGGCTCCTTGGGGTCGGTGATCCGCCGCAACGAGAAGATCACGTCGTCGGCGGTGACCGTCTTGCCGTTGTGGAACGTGATGCCCTGCTTCAGGCGCACCGTCCAGCTGTCGGGCGTATCGCCGTCGGGCTCGATCGACTCGGCGAGCAGCATGTCGAGCTTCGAGAAGTCCGGCGAGCGGACGGCCAGCGACTCGTACATGTTCCACTGGCGCATGATGTCCGGGTCGGTCGTGGGCTTGTGGGCGTCGATCGTGTCCTTCGCCCCGCCGCCCGTCGCGCCTACGCGCAGGACGCCGCCCGCTCGGAGCTTGGCCGGCGCCCCGCCGCCCCCGCCCTGGGTGGTCGTCCCCCCGCCACCGCCGCCGTCGCCGCCGCCGCAGGCGGCGAGCAGGCCGCTCGCGCTCAGCGCCGCGCCGGTCGCGATCCCGCGGCGCAGGATCTCGCGTCTGGTGGTCTCCTCGAGCCAGGCGGCTCTGGCCTCGCTGCTCATCCTGCTCCTCCTGATCGTTGCCTGATCGCTGCGGACACGACGGTGGTCAGGGGCGACCGCGGTCGGACGGCTCCGGGCGCCCGCGGCCGGTCACCGGCGAACGGATGCGGATGGCCCCGCGGGCGCGGGCCGCGACGAGATGAGGCACGGCGCTCTCCTTCCCTGGGAGCCGCGGCGGCGGCTCGGCTGTCATATACCAGAGTGGGGGTGGCCAGGCTGCATATGAACGGCACGACCGCTTCACATCGGCGTCCGTGGGGGACGCCACAATGGCCGCGTCGTCGCCGAGCCCCGCATGCCCGCGCTTGCCGACCTCAGCCGCTCGTGGCTCGCCCGCGCGCCGATCGCGCACCGCGGCCTCCACGACCTCGCCGCCGGCCGGCCGGAGAACTCGCTCGCGGCGTTCGCGCGCTGCTGCGAGACCGGCTTCGCGGCCGAGCTGGACGTGCGCCTGAGCCGCGACGGCGAGGTGGTCGTCTTCCACGATCGCGCGGTGCGGCGGCTCACGGGCGCCGCCGGCCGGGTCGAGGACCTCACCGGCGCCCAGCTGACCGCGCTCGAGATCCACGGCACCGGCGAGCGCATCCCGCTGCTGCGCGAGGTGCTCGCGCTCGTCGCCGGCCGCGTGCCGCTGCTCGTCGAGCTCAAGCGCTGCGCGCGGGGGCCGGCGCTCGAGCGCGCGGTCCTGCGGGCGCTGGGCGGCTACCGCGGCGCGGTCGCGATCCAGTCGTTCAAGCGCCGGAGCGTCAAGCACCTCGACCGCGCCGAGGCGCCGCACGCGGTCGGGCACCTGTGGCGCCGCGTGCACGTGCACGGCGCGCAGGTCCGGCCGGCCTTCTACGGCTGCCACGTCGCGGTCGCCGGCAGTGCCGCCGTGCGCCGCCGCCGCGCCGCCGGGGCGATCGTCCTGGCCTGGACCGTCCGGTCGCCCGAGGAGGCGCGGTGGGCGCTTCGACACGTGGACAACTACATCTTCGAGGGGTTCGTGCCTGACCTCGTCGAGCACCGGCTCAGCGCCCTTCGAAGCGCGGCGGCCGCTTCTCGGTGAACGCCAGCGCCGCCTCGCGCGCGTCGGCGGTCTGGGCGAGCATGCCGTAGCCGAGGCGCTCGATCGTCAGCGCCGCGTCGCGCGACGTGGCCGGCATGGCGTCGATCGCCTGCTTGGCGACCGCCACCGCCAGCGGCGGCAGCTCGGCGAGCCGGCGCGCGAGCCCGAGCGCGTGCTCGAGCGCGGCGCCCCGGGCCACGACGTCGGTGACCACGCCGAGCCCGGCGGCCTGGCGTGCGGTGACGCGCTCGCGCAGCAGCACGAGCTCCTTCGCGCGCGCCGCGCCGACGAGCGCGACCAGGCGATGCGTGCCGCCGGAGCTCGGCAGGATGCCGATCGCGACCTCGGGGAGGCCGAACGTCGCGGTCGCCTCCGCGACGCGGAAGTCGCACGCGAGCGCGAGCTCGAAGCCGCCGCCGAGGCACCAGCCCGCGATGGCAGCGACCGTCGGCTGCGCGAGCGCCGCCACGCGCTCGTACACGGCGCCGGTCGCGCGGTAGTAGGCGAGGATCGCGGCGGGGTCGGCGTCGCGCAGCTCGGCGACGTCGGCGCCGGCCGAGAACGCGCGTGCGCCGCCGGTGATCACGACGGCGCGTGCATCGTGGACCTCGGGGCGGTCGAGCGCCTCGTCGAGCGCCGCCTCGAGTGCGACCGAGAGCGCGTTGAGCTTGCGCTCGCGGCGCAGCGCGATGACGCTGACGGCGCCCTCGGCGCGGATCTCCACGAGCGGCTCGGCGGCGTCCGTCACGCGGGGGCTCCCGGCGCGGGGACCGCGCGGGCGTCGAGCGCGACGGCGCCGTCGGGCAGGACGAGCAGCGGGTTGACCTCGAGCTCGCACAGCTCGGGATGGGCCGCGGCCACGCGCGAGAGCGCGGCGAGGGCGGCGGCCGCGGCGTCGACGTCCAACGGCGGGCGGCCCCGCGCGCCGCGCAGGATCGCGGCCGAGCGCAGCGAGAGCAACAGCGCCAGCGCCTGCTCGGCGTCGAGCGGCGCGAGCGCCACCGCGGCGTCGCCGAGCAGCTCGGTGTGCACGCCGCCGAGGCCGGCGAGCGCCACCGGCCCGAAGCGCGCGTCCCAGCGGGCGCCGGCGAGCAGCTCGACGCCGTCGGCGACCGGCGCCATGCGCTCGACCGAGTAGGCGGGCGGGGAGAGGCGGGCGTCGAGCCCGGCGACGGCGGCGCGCAGCGCGCGCTCGTCGCCCACGCCGAGCACGACGCCGCCCGCGTCGGACTTGTGCAGCGCTCCGAGCGCCTTGACGGCGACCGGGTACCCCAGCGCGGCCGCCGCCGCCGCGGCCTCGTCGTCGGTCGTGACCGTGCGCGCGGGAGCGAACGGCACGCCGCCGTGCTCGAGCAGCGCGCGGGCGCCCGCATAGCCGTGGTCGGCAACCGGCGGCGCCGGGGCCGGAAGCTGCGGCACGCCGGCCGGCTGGCGCTCGCCGTGGGCGGCCAGGCGCGCCACGACGCCGACGGCGCGCTCGATCGAGCGGTAGACCGGGACGCCCCGGGCCCGGAGCGCCGTCGCCACGGGCGCGCGCGGGTACATGGAGTGCACGACGAGGGGGCGGCCGCTCGCCGCCGCGGCATCGGCGAGCGCCTCGCCCACGGCGAGCTCCTGCCGGCCCATCGCGTCGGAGTACTCGCCGTAGCCGCCGAAGTAGCCGGTCAGGAGCACGGCGTCGACCTCGCCCGAGCCAAGCACGGCGCGCGCCGTGCGGTCGAACGTGCGGATGTCCTGCTCGCCGCCGCCCGCGAGGTCGATCGGGTTGCCGACCGCCGCGGTGGGCGGGAGGCCGGCGCGCAGCGCGCCCGCGAGCGCCGGGCTCAGCGATGGCAGCTCCAGGCCGGCCGCCTGCGCGAGTCCGGCGGCGATGCTGCCGTGGCCGCCGCCGTCGGCGAGCACCGCGACGCGGCGGCCGGCGGCGGCGCGCGCCCGCAGCAGCCCGTCGGCCAGCGGCGTACGGCCACCGGTGCGCAGCTGCGAGAGC
>DATAAR010000096.1:0-33817 GCA_036259975.1 Solirubrobacteraceae bacterium
CGAGCGCCTGGGCACGCGTCCGCTCGGGGCCGCCGAGCGCATCGTGGCCGCCCTCGAAGGCCGCCCCGCGGCCCTGCGCGGCGAGCTGCGCGCCATCCGCCGCTGACCGTCCGCCCGGCGCGGCATGATCGCGCCCGGCGATGTCCCTCGTCCCCGGCGATCCGCTGGCCCACCGCGCGCTCGAGTCGCTCCTCCGCGCGGAGGCGAGCGTGCGCCGGCGGCTGTCAGCGGACCTCGAGCGCGAGGGCCTCAGCGCGTCGGGCTTCTCGATCCTCGTGGTCTTGACGACCGCCGGCGGGGTGCTGGAGCTGCGCACGCTGCGCCACCGGCTGCGGACGTCGAAGGCGAACGCGACTGAGGTGGTGAACACGCTCCAGGCGCGCGGCTTCGTCGCGCGCAGCCGGCTGCCGCACGACCGCCGGACCGCGGCCGTGGCGCTGACGCCGCGGGGCCGCGAGGTCGTCGAGCGGCTGTTTCCCGAGCACAGCGCCCGCGTCGAGCGGACCTTCGCGGTGCTCGACGAGGCCGAGAAGCGCTCGCTGCTCGAGCTCTGCCGCAAGCTGGCGGCGTGAGCACGGCGGGCGGGGCGGAGGCGAAGGCGAAGCTGCGCCGCGCGCTGCGCGAGCGCCGTGCCGCGCGCGACGAGGCGGCGCGCGCGGCCGCGGGCGAGGCGCTGGCCGCGCACGCGGACGAGATCGAGGCCGACACCGTCGCCGCGTTCGTCGCCGTCCGCGGCGAGCCGCCGACGCTGCCGCTGCTCGCCGCGCTGCGCGCGCACGGCCGCCGTGTGCTGCTGCCCGTGCTGCGCGAGGACATGGACCTCGAGTGGGCCGAGTTCGAGTCCGAGGACGCGCTGCGGCCGGCGCGGCTCGCGATCCCCGAGCCGACCGGTCCGTCGCTCGGCCTCGAGGGGATCGGCGACGCCGGGCTCGTGCTCGCGCCGGCGCTCGCGGTCGACCGCGCGGGCGGGCGGCTGGGCCAGGGCGGCGGATCGTACGACCGCGCGCTCGAGCGCGCCGGCGCGCCGGTGGTGGCGATCGTCTTCGACGACGAGGTGCTCGACGAGCGGCTCCCGGTCGAGCCGCACGACCGCGACGTGGCCGGCGTGCTGACGCCCGCCGGCGGCCTGCGATGGTTCGGCCGGGACGCGGCCCGCCCGCGGCCTCAGCGGTAGATCGAGTAGCGGATCCGGCCGCGCTCGGACCACGCGGCGACCGCGCGCCCGGCCGCGCCGGCGAGCGCCGGGGCGGGGCGATGCGCCGGCGGCCCGGGCGACAGCGTGCGCACCGGCCCCAGGAGCCCACCGGGCGCGAGTCGCCGCGCCTGGACCCGCGCGCCGTCGCTCCATGCCGCGAACGCGCTGCCGACGCCGTCGTGCGCGAGCGCGACCTCGGACACGCGCGCTCCGTCCGGGCTCAGGCGGATGCGCCGCCCGACGGGCGCGCCGCCGGCGCCCAGGCGCTGCAGGCGGGCGATTCCCGGCCGGCCGGCGAAGCCGCTCGCGCTGTTCGTGTTCACCCACGCCAGGAGCGTCTCGCCCGCCGACGTTGCGGCCAGGCGCGGGGCGAACGCGCGCTGCGCGGGCTCGGCGACCTGGACCGCGGGCCCGAACGCGCCGCCGCGCGGGCGCTGCGCCGCCAGCACCGCGTTGCCGGCGCCGGTGGTCTCCAGCCAGGCGGCGACCACGCCGCCGGCGGCGGTCACGACCGTCCGCGGCTCGCGCGCCCGGCCGGCGCCGGACAGCACGACCGGCGCGCCGAACGTCCCGCCCGCCGGCGCCTGCGCCGCGAGCACGCGGCCCGCCGCCGCGTCGAGCCAGACCACGACGGTCGTGCCGTCGGGGTCGACGGCGACCTGCGGCGAGGACCCGACCCCGGGCGCCGGGAGCGCGAACGGGGCGCCGTACACGCTGCCGAGGACGGGCCGCCCGCGCGCGGTCGTGCGCCGCGACCACACGAGGCGCAATGAGCCGTCGGCGCCGGAGACGAACCGCGGCTGGTACGCGGACTCGCGGCCCTCGGCGGTGAGCGGCTGCGGCGTGCCGAAGTCGCCGCGCGCGTCGATCGTCGTCGCGCGGACGCGGTGCGCGCGGTTCGAGAACGCCAGCCACGCGGCGGCGAGGCGGCCGCCGTCGGACGGCAGCGCGACCTGCACGTCGAAGACCGCGTGGCGCTGGCTCTGGAGCAGGATCGAGTCGCCGCGCAGGAAGTCGCGCGTGCGGCCGGTGCGGACCTCGGCGCGATTGCGGCCCGCGAGGCGGCGCGTGAAGCCGACCGCCATGCGACCGCGCAGGTCGGCCGTCACGGACGCCGCGAACGAGGTGCCGGCGCGCGTGGCCGCCCGCGGGGCGGTCCACGAACCGGCGGTCGCCGCGGCGGGCGCGAGCGCGGCGGCGAAGAGCGCCGCGACAGTCGTGGTCAGGGCGAGCGAGCGTCTCATCGCGTCGCTAACGTGTCGCTGCCGTCGAGGGTTGCGGTCGCGCTCCTACAATCCTCCGACCGATGGCGCGCCGCCGAGTCGATCCGAACCAGTCGTTCCCAGACCTCGAGCACGAGGTCCTCCGTCGCTGGCGCGAGCGTGACGTGTTCCACGAGTCCGTCCGCCGTCGCCGGGGCGCCGAGCCGTGGGTGTTCTACGAGGGCCCGCCGACGGCCAACGGACGCCCGGGCTCGCACCACGTCCTGTCGCGGGTGTTCAAGGACATCTACCCGCGCTTCAAGACGATGCGGGGCCACTACGTCGAGCGCAAGGGCGGCTGGGACTGCCACGGCCTGCCGGTCGAGATCGCGGTCGAGCAGCAGCTCGGCATCCAGAGCAAGGCCGAGATCGAGGCCTACGGCATCGCCGAGTTCAACGCGCGCTGCCGCGAGTCCGTGTTCGAGTTCCTCGAGGACTGGAACGCGCTCACCGAGCGCATCGGGTTCTGGGTCGACCTCGACCGGGCGTACCGCACGCTCGACCCTTCCTACATCGAGTCGGTGTGGTGGGCGCTGCGCCGGATCCACGACAGGGGCCTGCTCTACGAGGGCCACAAGGTCGTCCCGTACTGCCCGCGCTGCGGCACCGCGCTGAGCTCGCACGAGCTCGGCCAGCCCGGCGGCTATCGCGACGTGGTCGATCCGAGCATCTACGTCCGTCTGCCGGTCGCCGAGGACGGCGGCCCGCTGCAGGCGGGCGACGAGCTGCTCGTGTGGACGACGACGCCGTGGACGCTCGTCTCCAACGCGGCGGTCGCGGTGGATCCCGAGCTCACGTACGTCCGCGCGAAGGCCGGCCCGCTCGAGCGCCCGGTCGTGCTCGCCGAGGCGCTCGTCGAGCGCGTGCTCGGCGACGTGAACGGTGTGCGGGTCCTCGCTCGCTTCCCCGGCGCGGCGCTCGACGGCGTGCGCTACGAGCCGCCGTTCCCGTACCTGCCCGCGAGCGCCTACGGCGAGCGCGGCCACACCGTGCTCCTCGGCGATTTCGTCACCGCGGACGACGGCACCGGCCTCGTGCACACGGCGATCGCGTTCGGCGAGGACGACTTCCGGCTCGGCGAGCAGTACGGATTGGCCGTCGTCAACCCGGTCCGCCCGGACGGCACGTACGACGAGCGCATCGGCCCGTACGCGGGCCGCTGGGTCAAGGACGCCGACCCGGACCTCATCGAGGATCTCCGGCGGCGGGACAGGCTGCTGCGCGAGGAGCGCTACGAGCACGCCTACCCGCACTGCTGGCGCTGCGGCACGCCGCTGCTCTACTACGCCAAGCCGTCCTGGTACATCGCGACCACCACGCACCGCGACGAGCTCCTCGCCGCGAACGAGGCGGTCGACTGGCATCCCGAGCACATCAAGCACGGGCGCATGGGCGAGTGGCTGCGCGGCAACGTCGCCTGGGCGCTCTCGCGCGAGCGCTACTGGGGCACGCCGCTGCCCGTGTGGCGCTGCGGCCAGGGCCACGTCCACGTCATCGAGTCGCTCGACGAGCTCGAGCGGCTCAGCGGCGTGCGCCTCGAGGACCCGCACCGGCCGTACGTCGACGAGGTCGAGTTCCCGTGTCCGCGCTGCGACCAGCCGATGACGCGCGTGCCGGAGGTCATCGACGTGTGGTTCGACTCCGGGTCGATGCCGTTCGCGCAGTGGCACGCGCCGCACGAGAACGAGGACGTCTTCCGCGAGCGCTTCCCGGCCGACTACATCTGTGAGGCGCTCGACCAGACCCGCGGCTGGTTCTACTCGCTGCTGGCGGTCAACACGCTGCTGTTCGGCCGCGCCCCGTACGAGCACGTCGTCTGCCTCGGGCTCATCCTCGACGCCGACGGCCAGAAGATGAGCAAGTCCCGGGGCAACATCGTCGTGCCCTGGGACGTCATCGACCGCTTCGGCGCCGACGCGTTCCGCTGGTACTTCTTCACGTCGAAGCAGCCGTGGGACGGCTACCGCTTCAACATCGACGCGATCGGCGAGAGCGTGCGCCTGTTCCTGCGCCAGCTCTGGAGCACCTACTCGTTCCTCGCGATGTACACGCCCGAGCGCGAGGGCGAGCAGACCGAGCTCGACCGCTGGGTCCTGTCGCGGCTCAGCGCGGTCGTGACGGAGGTGACCGAGCGCCTGGAGGACTTCGACGCCACGACCGCGGGGCGCGCGATCGCCGCGTTCGTCGACGAGGACGTCTCGAACTGGTACGTGCGCCGGTCGCGCGCGCGGTTCTGGAACGGCGACCGCGCGGCCTTCGACACGCTGACACAGGTGCTGGTGACGGTCGCGCAGCTGCTGGCCCCGTTCACCCCCTTCGTCGCCGACGAGATCTACGACAACCTCGACGGGACCGAGCCGAGCGTCCACCTCACCGACTGGCCGGCAGCGGCCGAACGGGACCTCGAGCTCGAGGCGGCCATGGCGGTCGCGCGCGAGACCGTGCGCCTGGGCATGTCGGCGCGCGCGGCGGCGAAGGTCAAGCTGCGCCAGCCGCTGCACGAGGCGGTGGTGGTCGCCGACGGGCACGAGCGGCTGGCGATCGAGCGGCTGGCCGAGATCGTGCGCGACGAGCTCAACGTCAAGACGCTGCGCTTCGTCGAGGAGGCCGAGGAGCTCGGCTCGTACGAGGTCAAGCCCAACTACCGCACGCTCGGCCCCCGGTTCGGCAAGGCGATGCCGCAGGTGGCGGCGGCGGTCGAGGCGCTCGACGCGTCGCGGGTGGCAGCCTCCCTGCGCGCTGGCGCCACGGTCGGCGTGGCGATCGACGGCCACGACCACGAGCTCACCGCCGACGACCTGCTCCTCGCGATGCGCCCGCTTGAGGGCTACCAGCTCGAGCGCGAGGGCTCCCACGCCGTGGCGCTCGAGCTGTCGCTCGACGACGCGCTGCGGCGCGAGGGCCTCGCGCGCGAGGTGGTCCACGCCGTGCAGAACGCGCGCAAGGCGGCCGGCCTGCAGGTCGAGGACCGGATCGCGCTGACGCTCGGCGGCGACGCCGAGCTCGTCGACGCCGCTCGGGCCCACGAGCCGTACGTGGCGGGCGAGACGCTGGCCACGCGCGTGGAGTACGGCGACAACGGCGCCGCGTCGGCCACGCAGATCGAGGGGCGCGAGCTACGGATCGCCGTCGCACGCGCGGCGTAGCCCCAGGCGCGCCGCGCCGGCGCGGTCGCCTCCTGGCGCGCCGCTCCGGTCGCGTGGCGCGGAGTCATCGCTATCCGAGGAGAACTCGCCAAGCGCATCGGCTGGCGGACTTCTGACCCGGTCATGCGCCTCTGACACCGTGTTTGGCGTGGCTGTCCACGCCGGATAGCGTGCCGCGCCTCGGGTCCCGGCCAGCGGCGAGGAGGCGGAGATGACGGAAGCGATGCACCCGGAGGCGGCGTTCGAGACGCTCTCCGACGGGATCGGGCGGCGCGACCTGCTGCGCGCGGCGACCGCGATCGGCGCGGGGGCGATCGCGCCGGCGTGGCTGCTGTCGCCGGGCGTGGAGGACGCCGTCGCGCAGAGCGACGGGCCGGGTCCGCGAGTGCTGCAGAGCGGCCGCGGGCGGCGGATCGGCCACTACGTGACCTCGCGGCCCGACACCGTGCGGTGGGGCTACCTGCCCAACCGCGACGCGAAGTCGGTCCTCACGGTCCGCTCGGGCGCGCTCGTCACCTTCGACACCGTCTCGCACGAGGGCATCCTGGAGGATCAGGGCCGCGACCCGGTGGCGTACTTCCGGCGCAAGGGCGTCGACGAGGACCAGATCCTGGACGACGCGACCGCGATCGCCCGCTCCGACCTGCCGCACGACTTCGAGAAGGACGGCCCGCACATCGTGACCGGGCCCGTGCACGTGATCGGCGCCCGCGCCGGGGACGTCCTCAAGGTCGACGTCGTCGGACTCGTCCCGCGCGCTCCGTACGGCGTCATCACGAACCGCCACGGCAAAGGCGCGCTGCCGGGCGAGTACCCGCTGCGCCCGAAGCCCGACCCTCGCGCCAGCGCCGCCCAGCCCGAGCTCTTCCACAACGTCTCCGTCTTCACTCCGGTGCGCCGCATCCGCGGCGAGTTCCGCGGCGTGCTGCCGGTGTCGCGGCGCCTGCGCGCCGAGTTTCCGATCGATCCGTTCATGGGCGTCATGGGCGTCGCGCTGGACACGTCGGATCCGGTCAACTCGGTTCCGCCGACGGCGGGGGGCGGCAACCTCGACATCCGCGACCTCACTGTCGGCTCGACCCTGTACCTGCCGGTCTTCGTGCCCGGCGCGAAGTTCTTCGTCGGCGACCCGCACTACCGCCAGGGTGACGGCGAGGTCTCGCTCACGGCGCTCGAGGCGCCGCTGCGCGGGACGTTCCGGCTCACGCTCCTCAAGAAGGGCAGCCGCGCGATTCCCGGCGGCCGTGGGACGCTCGAGATGCCGTTCGGCGAGAACGCCGAGTTCTGGATGCCGGTGGGCCTGAACCCGGACCTCGACGAGGCGATGAAGCAGGCCGTGCGGGAGGCGATCGCGTTCCTGGCCGGCGAGCACGGCATGTCCCGCGCCGTCGCCTACGCGTACATGAGCGCCGCGACCGACTACGTCGTCAGCCAGGTGGTCGACCGCACCAAGGGCGTGCACGCGCGGATCACCAAGGCGCACTTCGTGGGCCGCTGAACGGCCCTGAAGCGGCAACGGCCTCCGCGCCGGGGCGGGGCGGAGGCCGTTGCGGGAGCAGCGCCGGTCGGGGCGCCCGTCAGGCCGCGCTGAGCGCGGGCTCGAGCTCGGACTCGAGGCGCTTCTTCGGGTACGCGCCGATGACCTTCTTGGCCACCTGGCCGTTCTTGAACAGGATCATCGTCGGGATCGAGAGGACCTCGAAGGCGGCCGCGGTCTGCTGGTTCTCGTCCACGTTCAGCTTCACGACCCGGAGGTCGTCGCGCTCCGCGGCGATCTCCTCGAGGATGGGGCCGACCACGCGGCACGGCCCGCACCACGGCGCCCAGAAGTCGACGAGCACGGGCTGCTCGGACTCGAGCACCTCGGCCTGAAAGTTGCTGTCGGTGACGTCGGGGAGGGCGCCTGCCATTGGGTGGTTCTCCTGGGGGGTCGAAGTCGAAGTGAAGCCCGCCTGGAGGGCCTCAACATCTCACTATACAAAGTGTAGTACCCGCACAGCCGCGTCCGTTACGCGGCGGGCGCGATCAGGCCACCGGCGAGGCCGCGCGCAGGAGGTCCGGCCAGATGTACACCTCGACGAGCGCGGTCGCCACGAGCACCGGCATCGCGAGGGCCGACGTCGCCACCGTCGCCGCGAGCAGCTCGTTGAAGCGGCGCTGCCGGCTGGCCACGAGCCATGCCGCCAGCGGCAGGAACAGCGCGACGAGCTCGGGCAGCGCGTGGGGCAGCAGCGTCACGATCAGCATGGCGTGGCCGATGCCGAGCTGGTTGCCCAGCGTGGCCGCGTCGCTGCCGAGCACGAAGGCCTGCGTGACCAGCGAGAACAGCGTCGCCGCGCCGACGAATGCGATGGCCGCCGGGCCGGCCAGCTCGTGTACGCGCCGCCAGGCGCCGCGGTGCTCCGCGGCCTGCGCGGGCAGGGCGCTGCCGGCGATGTAGCCCGCCACGCACGCCATGGCGTGGAGCGCCAGCACGAGCGAGTTGCGCGCGATGACGCGCCCCACGTCGCCGAGACCGGCCGGAGCGTTGAGCCCGGGCAGCAGCAGCAGGCGCGTGTCGGGCACCACGCGGTGCGAGATCGCCCAGACGATGTACAGCAGAGCGCAGGAGACTGCGAACGCGCCGAGCACCCAACGTCCGACGATCGGGGCGGGCGCGGCGTTCCAGCGCACGAGCGCGGCGCGGGTGTCCTGCAGGCCGCGGGCGAGGGCGAGGTCGCGGATGGTCATCCCACATCGCTTCGGCGCGGAGCGCTCGCGGCTTGAGCGGTCCCGCCCGGATGTGGCACCGCGACGCGGGCGCCGTGGCGCAGCGCCGGGACCAGCCACGCCGCCTCGACCGCGATCCGCCACGACATCTTGGATTCGCCGCGGCGGCGGTCGCGGAAGACGATCGGCACCTCGACGACGTCGTATCCGGCGCACAGCACCCGGTAGGTCAGCTCGACCTGGAACGCGTAGCCGTGCGAGCGCACCGTCGGCAGGTCGATCGCGCGCAGCACCTCGGCGCGAAAGCACTTGAAGCCGCCCGTGAGGTCGCGGACGCCGACGCCGAGCACGCGCCGCGCGTACCACGACCCGCCCCGGCTGACGGCCCGGCGCGCCGCGCCCCAGTCGGCGATCGCGCCGCCCTCGGCGTAGCGCGACCCGAGCGCGAGCCCCGCGCCGGCGCGGACCGGCGCCAGCAGGCGCGGGAGATCGGCCGGGTCGTGGGAGAGGTCGGCGTCCATCTCGAACACGAACCCGGCGCCGGCGTCCAGCGCGTGGTCGAAGCCGGCCAGGTACGCCGGCCCGAGCCCGGCGGGGCCCGGCCGGTGCAGCACGTCGACCTCGGGATGCGCGGCCGCGAGGCGCTCCGCGATCTCGCCGGTGCCGTCCGGCGAGGCGTCGTCCACGACGAGGATCCGGAAGCCCTCGGGCGCGGCCCCGGCCAGCGCAGCGCGCGCGCCGGCGACGACCGGCTCGAGGTTCTCGGCCTCGTTGTAGGTCGGCAGGATGAGCCAGGGCGGTCCGGGCATCGGCGGGCGCGTAGGGTAGACCGTCGCCGATGCCGCCCGATCCACCCAACGCCACGATCGCCGCGCTCTTCGACGAGCTCGCGGACCTCTACGAGCTCGACGGCGCGGTCGTGCACCGCGTGGTTGCGTACCGCAACGCGGCCAAGACCGTGCGCGAGGCGCCACGGTCGGTGGCCGCCCTCACGCGCGAGGGCAAGGTCACCGAGCTGCCGGGCATCGGCAAGACGCTCGAGGAGAAGATCGTCTCGCTGCTCGAGACCGGCACGATCCCCGCGACCGAGAAGCTGCGCGCGAAGTACCCGTCCGGCCTGGTCGACCTCACGCGCCTGCCCGGGCTCGGCCCCAAGAAGGCGCGCAAGCTGTTCGACGAGCTCGGCATCGACTCGCTCGAGGCGCTGCAGGCCGCGGCGCAGTCGGAGCAGCTGCGCGGCGTGCGCGGATTCGGCGTGAAGTTCGAGGAGCAGGTGCGTGCCGCGTTCGCCGCCGGCGTGGCGGACGCCCCGCGGGCGCGGATGCTCCTGCACAAGGCGCTGCAGATGGGTGACGCGATCGTCGCCGCGCTGCGCGCGCACCCGTCGGCCGACCGTGTCGAGCTCGCCGGCTCGGCGCGACGGCTCGCCGACTCGGTCAAGGACCTCGACATCATCGCGACCTCGTCGGACCCGCCCGCCCTGCTCGCCGCGCTCGGCGAGATCGACCTGGTCGAGCACTCGGCCGGCACCGAGAACAACGCCGCCCGCGCGCGGACCCACACCGGGCTGCAGATCGACCTGCGCGTCGTCGACCCCGACCAGTTCGGCAACGTGCTCCAGCACCTCACCGGTTCCAAGGCGCACAACATGGCGCTGCGGGAGGCCGTGGTGCGGCGCGGCCTGCACGTGTCCGAGTACGGCATCCTCGACGACGCCACCGGCACGACGCACCGCTGCGCCACCGAGGAGGAGGTCTACGCGCTGCTGGACCTGCCGTGGATCCCGCCCGAGCTGCGCGAGGACCGCGGCGAGCTGGCGTTCCGCTCACCGGCCGACGTTCCGGCGCTCATCGAGCAGGGCGACCTGCGCGGCGACCTGCACATGCACACCGTCCTGTCCGACGGCCGGAACACGGCCGATGAAATGGCCCTCGCCGCCCGTGACCTCGGGCTCGAGTACGTGGCCATCACCGATCACTCCGCCTCCCACGGGTTCGGCCACCACGTCGAGCCCGACGAGCTGCGCCGTCAGATCGAGCGCGTGCGCGCGCTCAACGAGCGCATCGAGGGCATCGAGGTGCTGATCGGCACCGAATCGAACATCGGCCTGGACGGGCGACCCGACTACGACGACGAGCTGCTGGCCGAGCTCGACTGGGTGATCGCGTCGGTGCACACGTCGTTCGGCACGGACAGCGTGGCGATGACGGACCGGATCGTGGCCGCGATCGAGCATCCGCTCGTCGACGCGATCGGCCATCCGACCGGGCGCAAGATCGAGCGCCGCCCGCCCTACGGGGTCGACATGGAGCGGATCATCGAGGCGGCGGTGCGCACGGGCACGATGATCGAGATCAACTCCGCGCCCGACCGCCGCGACCTCAACGACGTGCACGCGCGGGCGGCGGCGCGGGCCGGCGTGCGGATCCTCGTGAACTCGGACGCGCACGGCGCGAACACACTGCCGTTGACGCGCTGGGGGATCGCCACGGCGCGCCGCGCGTGGCTGACGGCCGGCGACGTGGCCAACACGCTGCCGTGGGCGGAGTTCGCGCCGCTGCGCAAGCGCGCCCGCACATAGCGGGCACCCCCGTTGAGAACCGACATGACGCTTCGCGGCGGCAGATCCCCGGACGGGACACTCGGTGGAGTGCCCAACGAGGCGCCCCCGGCTGTTTGGACATGATGAGGGAGCCGGGGGCGCGGGAGGGCGGGCCATGAGGGCGGCCCGTACGGTCATGATCGCTCACCGATCGCGCGGCGCCAAGGCATCGGATCCGGAGGTGTCCGAGTCCGTGCCCTGGCCCGCGCGACCGGTGCCGCGGTCGGGTCGTGTCAGCCCGTGAACTCGGGCTGCACCTGCTGCTGCGCGCAGCGGCGGACGGTCCTGCTCAGCGTCCTCGTGCGGGGCGTCGTGTTCGCCCTGAACCGCACCCGCGCGACGATGCGCGCGGTCGCCAGCGGGCGTGGGACCTTGACGCTGAACCGGCGCTGCCCCGGCCGTGCGGCGAGCGTCCGCACGCGGCGACCGTTCACGAAGAACGTGACCGACCGGACGCGGCCTGCGGTGACCGACACCGTGAACCGGCGCGAGACGCACCTCGACGGCGCGGACAGCCGCGCGGCCGCGCGCACGGCCTGCGTGCCGCGGACCTCCTGCGCGGGCGTCTGCTGCGGGGCCGCCGGGGCGGAGCCCTGCGACGCCGGGCTCGACGGGGACACGGCCGCCGGGAGCTTCGCGTTGTGGAACGTGCAGGCCTTGCTCTCGCCCGGGCTCAGCTCGATCGTGGCGTTGCGCCCGGCGACGTCGATCTTCGCGGCGTCGGCCGGGTTCGGGTCATTGCCGTTGTCGCAGGTGATGTTGGCGAGACGCCAGCCGCCGAGACTGAGCTCGGTCACCGTGTAGAAGCCCTTGTGCAGGTTCGAGAAGGTGCGGCTCTGACCGCCGGCGAGCGTGAAATCGGCCGGCGGCTTGAAGCTCGCCGGCGGAGTGTCGTTCGGGTGCGGGGCGAACGTAACGTGGTACGTGAACGCCGTGGTGTCGCCCGCTGGGTCGGTCGTCTTCGTGATCGTGAACGCCGTCGCCTGGGCGCCCGCCGCGCCGACCGCCAGGGCCATGAGCATGGCCGCTGTGGTGACTGCGAGCGCTCCCCCTCGACGCCGGACGCGAGCCAGCCGAACAGGACGTTGGAACATACGTCAACCTCTCCGTTGAGAACGGGTCGGGGAGACACCATCGCGCCAGGACCGGACGTACACATCGGGTGAACGTGCGTTTTGGCCGGTGGGTTCCCGCTCGCCTGATCGTATGAGGTACGGAGGTAAGTTGCGCACCGGCCCGTGCACGGGCGCGCAGCCCATCTCCCCACAGGCTCCCAACAGCCCGGATCTCGGTGTGTGTCAAGGGCACACCCCCCGATCGGTTACTCCGGAGTCAGGACGCTCCGACGCGGCTGTCGAGGACACGCGCGCCACCGCCTGATTGACCGTGGCGCGGCCCCCGTCCGTATCCCCGGGCACCACGTCCCCACCCAGGAGGAGCCCCACATGAAGCGCATCCTCGCCGTGCTCGGACTCACGGCCGCAGTCGCAGTCCCGCTCGCCGCCCCGGCGAACGCCCAATCCGGCAGGACGATCGTCGAGGTCGCCGCGTCGGAGCCGCAGTTCTCGACGCTCGTCGGCCTCGTGCAGAAGGCCGGCCTCGGGGACACGCTGTCCTCGGGCCGCCTCACCGTGTTCGCGCCGACGAACGCCGCGTTTGCCCGGGTGCCCAAGGCGACGCTCGACGCGCTGGCGGCGAACCCCGCCCGGCTGCGTGCCGTGCTGACCTACCACGTCGCGCAGGGCCGCCTGACCGCCGCGAACGTCGTGCGCCGCAGCCGCATCAGGACCGTCAACGGCGCTTCGGTGCGCGTGAGCGTGCGCGGACGCCGCGTGTTCCTGAACCGCACCACGCGGATCCGCAAGACGAACATCCGCGCCTCCAACGGCGTCGTGCACGTGATCGACCGCGTGCTGCTGCCGCCGAGCCGGTAGCTGCGGGCCGGCCCCGGGGCGCGTCGGGCTCGTGCGCCCCGGGCGGCCACCCTCATCCGAGCAGCCGCGGCAGCAGCTCCTCAGCCACCGTGCGGTCGACGGCGTTGCGCCGGAACGGCGCGAGCGCCGCGAGCGCCCGCTCGGCGTACCCGGCGACCGGGTCGTCGAGCGCGGCGCGCAGCGCCCCGGCCAGGCCGTCCGGGCCGGTGACGAGGCGCGGGTCCAGCGCGCGCGCCAGCGGCAGCGCGGCGTAGGGACCCGGCGCCGCGCTGGTCACCAGCGCGCAGCCGTCCGCGAGCGCCTCGAGCTGCGCGATGCCGTAGTCCTCGCGGCGGGGGGCGGTGACGAACACGCGCGCACGGCGCAGGAGCGCGCGGTACGCGGCCGGCGCCAGCCGCCCCGCGTTGCGCACGCCGGGGGCGGGCGGCACGCGCGCGGTCCCGGCCACGACGAGCTCCTCGCCGTCGCGGCGCGCGGCCGCCCACGCTTCGAGCACGCGGTCGAGGCCCTTCTTGTGCGGGTTGGCGGCGTACGTCACCGCCGCGATGTCGCGCGGCGCGGCGCCGGCGGCGCCGCGCTCGACCGACGGCTCGACCGGGATCGGCACCACGACCGCCGGTGCGTGCCGGGCGGGCGTCTGGGCGAGCGAGCCCTCGGCCCACGGCACGAGCAGCGGCGCCTGGCGCAGCCGCCGGCGTTCGAGCGGTCGCTGCCAGATGCCGTGGCGGCCCGGCCGGTTTGCGGCCGCGGGCGCGTCGAAGCGGATTGCGCCCGGCGCCAGCCACGGCAGCGCGGCGGTCGTCGTCGAGTAGAGCACCGCCCGGGGGCGGTGGGCGGCGAGCCCGGCGCGCGTGGCCGCGCCCGCGGCCCGCGCCCAGACGAGGTCGGTCAGCGCCATGGTCCGCACGTCGCGCTGCGGCCGCGCGGTCACCATCACCGCGCGCGCGCCCGCCCGCAGCAGCGAGCCGTGGAGCTCGGCGTCGGCGGCGCGCAGCCCGGCCGTCGATCCGAGCGATACGAGGAGCAGGTCGGCGCGGGCCATGCGCGCGGCATTCTCGCGCGCCGTGCCATGCTGCGGCCCGCTCGTGACCGGGACGTTCATCAACGTGGGGACCGTGCTGGCCGGCACGCTCGTCGGCTGGCTCGTCGGCGCGCGCCTGCCCGACCGCCTCCAGCAGCGCGTACTCGCCGGGCTCGGGCTCACCACGCTGGTCATCGGCGTCGACCTCGGCCTCGCCTGGCGCGACACGAGCCCGCTCTACGTACTGGGCGGCGTGCTGCTCGGCGGCGTCGTCGGCGAGGCGCTGCGCATCGAGGACCGGGTCGCCGCGCTCGGCGACCGCCTCCAGGCGTGGAGCTCGCGCGGGCGGCCGCACTCGACCGTGAGCGAGGCGTTCTTCACCGCGAGCCTGCTGTTCTGCGTCGGGCCGCTCACTGTCGTCGGCGCGATCCAGGACGGGCTCACCGGCGACTACGAGGCGCTCGCGACGAAGGCGCTGCTCGACGGCTTCGCGTCCATCGCGCTCGCCGCCTCGCTCGGTCCCGGCGTCGCGTTCGCGGCCGTCACGGTGCTCGTTGTGCAGGGCGGCATCTCGCTCGCCGCGGGCCTGTTCGCCGACATCCTCGCCGAGGGCAGCGAGGCGCTCGCCGCCCTGACGAGCGCCGGCGGCGTGCTGATCATCGGCATCAGCCTCAAGCTCCTCGACGTCCGAGACGTGAAGGTCGGCAACTTCCTGCCCGCCCTCGTGATCGCGCCCGCGCTCGTCGGGCTCGTGTCGGTGTTGCGTTAGCGGTCTGCGCAGCGAGGAGAGGCGAGTCGAGGCGCTTCGGGCGAGGGTGTGTCGTCCTGTGTGTGCTGGACACGCTTCAGGTGACACACGCCCGCCGCCGCGCGGTCGACTTCAGCGGCCGGCGCCGTTGAGCGTCGGCACCTCGCGGCGGAAGCCGGGCATCCGCACGAGCTGCAGCGGTCGCACCGGTGAGGTGCGCTCGACGTAGAACGTCACCCCGTCGCGCTCCTCGATCGCGCGAACGGCCGATTCCTGGCGGCGCCAGGCGAGCGCCCAGATCACGGCGAAGCCGGCCGCGATGCCGGGGATCTGCGGGGCGACGAGCCCGAGCACGCCTCCCACGATCGTCGACAGCAGCAGCGGCCACAGACGGTTGACGAGCACGGCCCCCGGGCGGTGCTCGGGCATCATCGTCGCCGCCTTCGCGTCGGCGAGCAGGCGCCCGATCGCCGTGTTGACCTGGCTGCGGCGGCCGACGAACGCCCCGATCAGCGCCGCCAGGAGCCACCAGCCGGCCGCCATGATCACAACGCCGTCGTCGCCCTGCGTGGTCGCTGCCGCGACCGTGATGACTGCGAGCGTGGTGGCCGCGCCGGCGCTGAGGAGGACCGTGGTCCGGAGCAGGTCGACGAACCGCACGCGGCGGCAGCCTACGCCGCGAGCGCGCTCAGGAGAGTGTGGACACCACGAGGGCCGTCCACGAGCAGGTCGGCCTCGTCCTCGAGGCGGCGCGGCGTCTCGTCCGACCGCACGCCGACGCACAGCGCGGTCCTCAGTCGCTGCTCGGCGACGAGGCCGTGCAGCGCCTCGAAGGCGTCGAGATCGGTCGTGTCGTCGCCGACGTAGAGCGCCGCGTCGAGGTCGACCTCGTCCACGAGCCGGCGCACGCCACGCCCCTTGTTGAGCTCGACCGGTGGGCGGATCTCGAGCACTTTGCGCCCCCAGTGGGTGACCAGGCCGGCCTCCTCGGCCCGCTCGGCGACGCGGCGCACGGCGTCCTCCGCCGCGTCCTCGTCCGGCGCGCCACGCCAGTGGAACGCCCGGATGACGTCCTTGTCCTCGGCGCGCACGCGCAGTCGCTGCAGGTCCCCGCTCCACGCCTCCTCGGCGAACTTGCGCACCTTCGGCGCCCAGCGCGCGACCTCCGGGTCGAGCTCGGGCTCGGTCGCGCCCCCGCGCAGCAGCTCGGCGCCGTGGTTGCCGACGTAGGTGATGGAGCCGAGCGAGACGATCCGGCGCGCCGTGGTCGCCTGGCGGCCGCTCACGCACGCCACCAGGCCGTAGCGGCGGGCGACCGCGATGAGCGCGCTGCGCGTCGGTTCGGGCACCTGGGCGTCGTCCGCGTGGCGGACGATCGGGGCGAGCACGCCGTCGATGTCCAGCAGCACGCCGCTGCGCGGCGGATCCGCCCGCAGTGGGGCGATCGCCTCGGACACCGTGGTCGCGGTTGACACCGCTCTAGTATGCCGCGCATGCCGCGGCGCCGAATGCTGGAGCTGGCGGCGATCGGCACCGCGGCCGGCCTGTTCAGCGGGCTGTTCGGCGTCGGTGGCGGGGCCGTCATCGTGCCCATGCTCGTGCTGCGCCTGGGCTACCCCGACCGCGCCGCGATGGGGACGTCGCTGGCCGGGATCGCGGTCATCGCGGCCGCCGCGATGCTGACGCACGGCGCCTACGGGAACCTCCACGTGGAGGAGGGCGTGCTCGTCGGCGTACCGGCCGTCGCGGGCGTGGTGGCGGGGACGTGGCTCCAGCAGCGCCTGCGCCCGCGCGTGGTCCGCGTCGTCTTCGCCGCGGTGCTCGTCGCCGTCGCCGTCCAGGTCGCGCTCTCGTGATCGGCGCGATCCTCGTGGGCACGCTCGCCGGCGTTCTCGCCGGCCTGCTCGGCGTCGGCGGCGGCGTCCTGTTCGTGCCTGCCCTGACCATCTTCCTCGGGCTCACGCAGGTCGACGCCGAGGCGACGTCGCTGCTGGCGATCATGCCGATGGCGCTCGTCGGCGCGTGGCGCCAGCACCGCTACGGCAACCTGAACGTCCGCGACGCGCTGGTGCTCGGACCGCTCGCGGTGCCGGGCGCGATCGCCGGCGTCGCGATCGTCAACCTGCTGCCCGAGCGCGCGGTGAAGGTGTCCTTCGCGGCGCTGATGATCTACATCGCGTGGCGCATGGTGCGCGACACGCCGCGCGCCGCGCGCTGAGCGCGGCTACGCGTGCAGGCGGCGGCGGAGCGCCGCGACGTTGCGCCGCGCGACCGGCACCTCGGTCCCGTCGCGCATGATCAGCACCGCCGTGCCGTTGAGCTGCGCGCGGAGCTCGACCGCGTGCGTGAGGTTCACGAGGTACGCGCGGTGCACACGCGCGAAGCCGCTCTGCGCCCAATCCTTCTCGAGCTGGCTGAGCGGCGTGCGCAGCAGGAAGCGCCCGTCGTCGCACATGATCCGCGCGTAGTCGCCGTTGGCCTGGGCGATCGAGATCGTCTCCAGCCGCACGAGGCGCTTGCCGCCGCCCTTGGGATTGTCGACGGCGACGACGTCCGGGCCGCCGGGCGCCGCGGCGGGGGCGGGGGCGCCGCCCTCGGCGCCGGCGCCGGCGGCGACCGCGGAGCGGGTGTGCGCCTCGACGCGGCCGAGCGCCGCCTCGAGGCGCTCGCGCCCGACCGGCTTGACGAGGAAGTCGAGCGCCTGGATCTCGAAGGCCTCCACCGCCGCGTCGGGGTGGCCGGTGACGAAAACGACGGCGGGCGGGTCGGCGAACCGGCGCAGCAGCCGCGCCAGCGCCATGCCCTCGATCTCGGGCATGTGCACGTCCAGGAACAGCGCGTCGTAGCGGCCGCCCGAGAGGTAGACGAGCGCCTCCTTGGCGCTGGTGGCGGTCGCCACGCGGTCCACCGCCCCGGAGGTCTCGAGCAGGTGCTTGATGTCCGCCAGCGCGCGCGGCTCGTCGTCGACGGCGAGGATGGCCAGACCGCCGCTCACGCCGCGCCCCCGGTGGAGTTGCCGGACAGCCGGATGCGGATGCGCTCGGCCGTCGAGCTCGGATCGTCCGGCCGGTCGAGCTGCGCCTCGAGCGTCGAGCCGTCCAGGCGCGCGCGCAGGGCCACGTGCACGCGGCCGGTGCGCTGACCGAGCCATTGCCCGAGGGCGTCCGCAAGCGGGGCCTGCACGGCGCCGGGGGCGCAGTGCGCCGCCGGCAGGCCGGCCGCCGACGGCAGCTCGGTCTCGAGCCGGCCGGGGAAGCGCGCCTGCTCCAGGCGCAGATAGGTCGCCACGTGGTCGAGCTCCTCGGCGAGCGGAACCGGGCGCGCGTCGCGCAGGCGGTGCGACAGGAACGCCCCCAGGCCGGCGAGGACGTCGCGCGCCGTGTCGGGCTCGATCTCGATGTAGCTGGCGGCGGCTGCGAGCACGTTGTTGACGAAATGCACCGACACCGGCGCGGAACCAGTGGGCGATACCTGAGTGCCTGGGGCGCGTTCATGCATGCCCACTTCAACGGTACCGGCCGGATCGGAGCGGACGCGCGTCCGAGCCGCTCGTCGGTCGCATCGGGCCGCTCGCCGCGCCGGGGTACCCTGGCCGGGGAGCGCGATGACGACCGACCCCGACAGGGCCGCGGACGACCTCGAGCGCCGGCTCTTCGAGCTGGCCCCGGACCCGCTCGTCGTGACGACGGTGGACGGTCGCGTCGTGCGCGTGAACCCCGCCGCGGCGGAGCTGGCCGGGCGCAGCGCGGGCGAGCTCGAGGGCACCCCGTTCACGGAGCTCGTCGATCCCGCCGACCACGCCGCGGCGCGCGTGCGCCTGGAGGAGGTCGTGCGCAGCGGAGCCGTCGCCACGCCCTTCCGGTGCCGGTTGGCGCGTCCCGATGGCGACGTGCGGTGGGTCGAGTCCACCACGAGCCACGACGCCGAGGTCGGGCTGCTGTTCTCCGTCGTGCGCGACGTGACCCGACGGGAGGACCCCGAGCTCGAGCGGCTCGCGCCGCTGTTCGACAACGCGCCGCTGGGCATGGCGGTCATGGCGCCCGACGGCAGGTTGCGGCGCGTCAACCAGACCCTCGAGCGCATGCTCGGCCGCGGCGCGGCAGAGCTGCTCGAGGGCACGCTCTTCGACATCGTCGACGACGCGGACTCACGCGCGGCGCTCACCGTGGCGCTCGGCGCGCGCTCGCGGCCCGCGTTCCAGCTGGAGACGCGCCTGCACGCCGCCGGCGACCGTGCGGTGATCGCTCTGGTGAGCGCGACGCTGGTCACCAACGCCCGCCACGAGCCGCTCCACTACATCTGCCAGATCCTCGACATCACCGAGCGCGCGGAGACGCAGGAGCGCCTGGAGCTCAACGAGGCCAAGCTGGCCGAGGCGCAGCAGATCGCGCGGCTCGGCAGCTGGGAGTGGGAGATCGCCGCCGACCGCGTCACGTGGTCCGACGAGCTGTACCGGATCTACGGCGTGCGCCCGGATCGCTTCTCCGGCTCGTACGGGTCGAACCTCGACCGCGTCCACGCCGACGACCGCGCGCGGGTGGCGCGCGTCATCGAGAACGCGGTGGCAGAACGCCGCCCGTGGAGCCTCGACTACCGGATCGTGCGCCCCGACGGCGAGCTGCGGATGATCCACGCGCGCGGGGAGGTCGTCTGCGACGAGCAGGGCCGGCCCGCGGTCGTGCAGGGCACATGCCAGGACGTCACGGAGGCGCGCCGGGTCGAGGACGCGCTGCGCGCCGCCGAGCAGCTGTTCCGCCGCGCGTTCGACGACGCGCCGATCGGGATGGCGCTGATCGACCTCGAGGGCCGCTGGCTGCGGCTGAACCGGGCCATCTCGCAGATGCTCGGGCGCAGCGAGCAGGAGCTGCGCGCGACGCGGCTCTCCGAGCTCAACCATCCCGACGACCGGCGCCTCGACCGCCCGCTCATCAAGGAGCTGCTCAGCGGCCGGCGGCGCTCCTTCGCGCTCGAGAAGCGCTACGTCCACGCCGACGGGCACCTCATCCACGCGCTGGTGCACGTGTCGCTGATGCACGGCGATGGCGAGCGCCCGCTCTACTTCCTCTGCCAGCTCGTCGACATCACGGACCGCCGGCGGGCGGAGGCGGAGCGCAATGCCGCCCAGGAGCGGATGCAGGCGATCATCGACAACTCGCCCGCGCTCGTGATCGTCAAGGACCTCGAGCAGCGCTACCTGCTCGTCAATCGCCGCTGGGAGGAGATCACCGGCCTGCGCGGCGACGACGTTCTCGCGCACACGTCGGGCGAGGTCCTCGGCAGCCGGTCGCCCGCGCAGGACGCTGTGGACCGGGAGGTCATCGAGACCGGCGAGGTACGCGAGACCATGGCGACGATGCCGGGGCTCGACGGCGAGGAGATCACTTTCCTCGTCGTGAAGTTCCCGCTGCGCGACGCCGAGGGCCAGCTCTACGCGGTCTGCACCATCGCGACGGACATCACCGAGCGCCGGCGCAGCGCCGAGGAGCGCGCCCAGCTCGAGGCGCGCCTCGCGCAGGCACAGCGCCTCGAGTCCGTCGGCCAGCTCGCCGGCGGCGTCGCGCACGACTTCAACAACCTGCTGTCGGTGATCCTCACCTGCGTCGGGTTCGCGACGCGCGAGCTGCCCGCCGACCATCCGGTGCGCGAGGACGTCGAGGAGATCGGCCGCGCCGCGGACCGCGCCGCGGCGCTCACGCGCCAGCTGCTCATGTTCAGCCGCCGTGAGGTCGCCACGCCGCAGGTCGTCGACGTGGCCGCGCTCGTCCGCGACCTCGAGCGGCTCCTGAACCGCACGCTGTCCGAGCGCGTGGCGCTGCGCATCTCGTGCGGCCCCGACGTCGTGCCCGTGCTGATCGACCCCGCGCAGCTCGAGCAGGTGCTCGTGAACCTCGCGGTCAACGCGCGCGACGCTATGCCCGAGGGCGGGACGCTGTCGATCGCAGTCGGCGGCACCGACGGCGGCGTCCGCATCACGGTGGCCGACGACGGCTCGGGGATGCCGGCGGACGTCCGCGAGCACGCCTTCGAGCCGTTCTTCACCACCAAGGAGGCGGGCGAGGGGACCGGCCTGGGGCTGGCGACCGTCCACGGCGTCGTGACCGACGCGGGCGGCACGGTCGACATCAGCTCCGAGGTCGGCGCCGGCACGGTCGTGACGATCTTCCTGCCCGCCGCGGCGGAGGCGCTCGCGACGACCGAGGAGCCGTCCGCCGCGCCGGTGACGGCCCCCGGCAGCGCCCGCGTGCTCGTGGTCGAGGACCAGGACCCGGTGCGCCGCCAGGCGTGCCGCATTCTCGAGGACCACGGCTACTCGGTGCGCCAGGCCGGCACCGGCGACGAGGCGCTGCGCTCGTGGGAGCCGGTCGACGTGCTGATCACCGACGTGGTGATGCCCGGCATGGGCGGCCAGCAGCTCGCCGCGGCCGCGCGCGAGCGGACGCCGGGCCTGCGCGTCGTCTACATGTCCGGCCACACCGACGACGTGCTCGTCCACGACAGCGCGCGCCACGGCGACATCGCGTTCGTGCAGAAGCCGTTCACCCGCGAGTCGCTCCTGCGCGCCGTCGCCGAGGCGCTGACGCACGCCGCCCCGGCGGCGCCGGCGGCGTCCGCGCTGCCGGCCGAACGCTCCTAGCCCATCCGATCGGGGGGCGCGCGGCGAGCGCCGATCCGCCTGCCGCGCATTCACGTCCGTTCGTCGAAAAGCGTGGAACGTGCGGGCAAAGACCGCCACGATTCCTTCCTCGCGGCGGGTCCCTTCGACTCCGATCGGAAACCCGGCCGTCCTGCGGCGCATCTGACCCCCCGGCGCCGCCGGACCTGCGCTCGAGGCGCCGGTGCCCCCCAACGCCGGCGCCTGGCGCATTTAACGGGCCGCTTCCGCGGCGGCGACGGCACCCGGCGCCGCCGCGGTTGCGAGCCCCTCGAGCGCGCCCTTGACGCCCGCGTCGAGCGCGTTCAGCCGGTGCAGCGCGAGCGCCTCGGGCGAACCGAAGCGGCGCTGCGGCGCGGCGTCGGCGCCGTGGTGGGTGAGCACGCAGTGCGCGAGCGCCAGGCGCGGCGAGCTGTCGAGGCGGGCCGCTGCCGCGCGCTCGTCGAGCATGCGCAGCCCGATCTCGACGTGGCCGAGCAGCCGACCCTCGTCGCTGAGGCCGATCTCGGCGCCGAGCGTGAACCCGCGGGTGTGGCCGAGGTCGTGAACGATCGCGGCCGTGACCAGCAGGTCCTGGTCGAGGCGCGGGTGCAGCGAGCACGTCTCGACCGCCAGCGTGGCGACCGCGACGGTGTGCTCCAGGAGGCCCCCGAGGTACGCGTGGTGGCCGGCGCGCGTGCACGGCGAGCGGCGCAGCGCCGTGCGCAGCTCCGCGTCGCCCACGACGCCGTCGACGAGCCGCCGGAGCCCAGCGTCGCGGACCTCGCCGGCGAGGTGCTCGAGGAAGCCGTCGAGCTCGTCGAGATCGCGGTAGGCGACCGGCAGGAACGCGGCCGGGTCGGCCTCGTCGGCGGGCGCGCGGGCGATCGCGCGCACGTCGACCTGGAGCTCGTCGCGGAAGCGCTCGACGCGCCCGGCGACGCGCACGAGGTCGCCCCGCTCGAAGCGCCCCGCGTGCAGGTCGGCGTCGCGGAACACACGCCCCGGCAATGCCCCGGTGCGGTCGCGCAGCTCGACGGCGAGGTAGGGGGCGCCGGCCCGCGACAGCAGCCGGTCCTTGCGCGTGCAGGCGAACACCCCGGCGACCTCGTCACCGGGACGCAGCGTGCTGATCGCGGCAGGGGGCACGCGACCATGATGTACCGTGATCCGGATGCAGCCGCTGATCTGGGAGCATCGCCCCGACGGCCTGCGCGCACCGGCTCTCATCTGTGCCTTCACGGGCTGGAACGACGCTGGCGACGCCGCCTCGGCGGGCCTCCAGTACCTCGGGGCGTCCCTCCAGGCGACGCGCTTCGCCCGCATCGACCCCGAGGACTTCTACGACTTCCAGGCCACTCGCCCGAAGATCAAGTTCGTCGAGGGCCGCACCCGCAGCATCGAGTGGCCCGAGGTCGAGGTGTACGCCGCCCACGTGCCCCGCGCGCCCCGCGACCTCGTGCTCATCCAGGGCGCTGAGCCCTCGATGCGCTGGCGCAGCTTCTGCCGCCTGATCGTGGACCTCGCCGAGGCGCTCGGGACTCAGCTCGTGGTGACGCTCGGCGCCCTGCTGGCGGACGTCCCGCACTCCCGGCCCGTGCCGATCACGGGCTTCTCGTCCGACGAGGCGCTGACCCGGCGCCTCGGGCTGCAGCAGTCCGGGTACGAGGGCCCGACCGGCATCGTCGGCGTGCTGCACAGCGCGTGCCAGGAGGCCGGCCTGCCCTCCGCGAGCCTGTGGGCGAGCGTGCCGCACTACGTCGCCGCGGCACCGAACCCGAAGGCCGCGCTGGCGCTGCTGCGCAAGCTCGAGTCGCTCGTCGGCGTGTCGGTGGACGCCGAGGAGCTCGAGCGCTCGGCCGCGGACTACGAGCGCCAGGTCTCGCTCGCGGTGCAGAGCGACCCCGACGTGCAGGCCTTCGTCGAGCGCCTCGAGCGCGCGGCGGCCGAGGAGGAGGACGAGATCGCCGCGCAGGACCTGCCCTCGGGCGACGTCATCGCGCGCGAGTTCCAGCGCTTCCTGCGCCAGCGCGGGCCGGGCCAGGGCGACTAGCGGCTCCGGGGGCGGTCCAGCGGGGGCGGGCCGAACTCTGTCCGCACGAACGACACACGTGTCGGCCCACCTTGCCGCTACCCGGTCGCCGTACGCAGCGCCGGGTCCTCGCCCGGGGCCGCGAGGCGCTCGATCTCGCCGTGCAGCATCCAGCCGGCCCGTCGGGGCCCGAGGCCGTTCGGGCCGTCCTCGTCCCACGGGCGCAGGATGTCGCCCGCGCCGAGCAGCTCGGCGGTCCGCCGGCCGGCGAAGCCGATCTCGCGGCCGAGCCCGCCCGCGATGAGGATCAGCCGATCAACAGCGCGAACGGCAGGTCGCCGGCGGGACCCACATGCCCGGCTCGAGCGCCACGGCGGGCACGACGAGCGTGCGCCGCGCGACGGCCGTGTCCTCCTCCGGGATGCCGGCCACGAGCTCGGGGTCGGCGTCGAACAGCGAGACGGGATGCCAGCGAGAGGACACGAGTCACCGATCCTGAGTCACGGACGGGAACTCAAGATTCCACATCCGGCGGCCGCGCGCCGCGGTTCTGCCACGGGCCGGGACCGCGCCGGTGCTCGTAGATGAGCGACGTCTCCGCATGCGCGACCGACGGATGCGTCGCGAGGTGGTCGACGACGAACTCGCGCAGGTCCTGCGCGTCGGCGGCGGCGACCCAGACGAGGTAGTCGGTCGCGCCGGCCAGGTGGAACACCGACAGCACGCCGGGCAGGTCGCGGACCGCGCGCGTGAAGGCGTCGATCTGCTCGCGCGCGTGGACCGTCAGGCGGACCGCGATCATCGCCTGCAGCGGGCGGCCGAGCGCCGCCAAGTCGACGTCGGCGTGGAAGCCGCGCAACACGCCGCGCCGGCGAAGCGCTCGCACGCGCGCCAGGCACGTCGACGGCGCGATGCCCAGGCGCTCGGCGAGGCGGCTGTTCGGAATGCGCGCGTCCTCGGCGAGCGCCTCGACGATGGCGCGGTCGACCGGATCGAGCGGGGGCTGTGGATCGTTCGGCACGAACGTCACGATGGCATGGAGTTCCGAACAAATGCAAGCTGTAAGCCCAGCTCACCGAACGACATTCGGCGAAGGGAGCAGCCGAGCGCGTATTGCAACACTGTCGGCATGAGCGCGAGCACCGAAGCACGTCCCAAGCCGGACATCCGCGACTCGATCCTCGACACGGTCGGCCACACGCCGCTCGTGCGCCTGTCCCGTCTGTGCGCCGGCATCGCCACGCCGATCGCGGCCAAGGTCGAGGCCCTCAACCCCGGCGGCTCGATCAAGGACCGCGTCGCGATCGCGATGATCGAGGCGGCCGAGCGCGACGGGCGGCTGCGCCCCGGCGGCACGATCGTCGAGCCCACCTCGGGCAACACCGGCACCGGCCTGGCGGTCGCCGCGCGCCTCAAGGGCTACCGCGTCATCGCGGTCATGCCGGACAAGATGTCGCGCGAGAAGATCGACCTGCTGCGCGCCTACGGCGCCGAGGTCGTCGTCGCGCCCACGAACGTCCCGCCCGAGTCGCCCGAGTCGTACTACCGGGTCGCTGAGCGCCTCGCCGCCGAGATCCCGGGGGCGTTCCGGCCCGACCAGTACTCGAACCCCGCCAACCCGGTTGCCCACCACGCGTCGACCGGCCCGGAGATCTGGGAGCAGACCGCTGGCCGGGTCACGCACCTGGTGGCCGGCGTCGGCACGGGCGGCACGATCAGCGGCACCGGCCGCTACCTCAAGGAGCGCAACCCCGGCGTGGTGGTGGTCGGCGCCGACCCGGTCGGCTCCATCTACTCCGGCGGCGAGGAGAACGTCAAGCCGTACCTCGTCGAGGGCGTCGGCGAGGACTTCTGGCCGGAGACCTTCGACGCGGAGGTCGTCGACCGCTGGATCACCGTCTCGGACCGCGAGTCGTTCCTCATGGCGCGCCGCCTCGCCATGACCGAGGGCATCCTCGCCGGAGGGTCGGGCGGCACCGCGCTCGTCGCGGCGGTGCAGGTGGCGCGCGAGCTCGACGACCCGGCCGCGCTGGTCACGGTGATCCTGCCCGACGGCGGGCGCTCGTACCTGAGCAAGGTCTACAACGACGCGTGGATGACCGAGAACGGGTTCCTCGAGCGCGCTGCCGACCAGACCGTGGGCGATGTGCTGCGCGCCAAGCGCGAGGCCGGCGAGATGCCGCCGCTCGTCGCCGTCCGCAGCCATCAGAAGGTGCGCCACGCCGTCGCGCTCCTGCACGAGCACCGCGTCTCGCAGCTGCCGGTGGTCAGCGCGTACGACCCGGCCAGCGTGGTCGGCTCGGTCGGCGAGCGCGGCCTGCTGCGTCACGCCGTGTCCGACCCGGCGCTGCTCGACGCGGATATCGTCGACGTCATGGAGCCGCCGTTCCCCGCCGTGGCCGCGACCGACCCGGTGCGCGAGGCGGTCGAGCTGCTCGTCGGCGACCGCCAGGCGCTGCTCGTCTCCGAGCGCGGCCGCGCCGCGGGGATCCTCACGCGCGCCGACCTGCTGGAGGCGCTGGCCCGATGAGCCTCGACGGAAAGCGATTCGCGACCCGGGCGGTGCACGCCGGGCTGGATCCCGACCCCCACTACCGCTCGATCGTGCCGGCGATCCACCAGACGTCGACGTTCGTGCAGTCCGCCGTCGGCGAGGTGGTCGAGGGCTACGACTACGCGCGCGCGGCGAACCCGACGCGCACCGCGCTCGAGCGCGCGCTCGGCGAGCTGGAGGGCGGCAGCGCCGCCGCGTTCTCCTCGGGCCTGGCCGCGACGCACGCGCTCATCAGCGCCGTGTGCCGCGCCGGCGACCACGTCGTGCTCCCGAACGACCTGTACGGCGGGACCTATCGGCTCGTCGAGCAGGTCCTCACGGGCTGGGGGCTGCGCTACGAGCTCGTCGACCAGACCGACCTGGACGCGCTCGCGGCGGCGGTGCGCCCCGACACGCGCCTGATCTGGGTCGAGACGCCGACGAACCCGCAGCTCAACGTGATCGACATCGAGGGCGTCGTCGCCCGCCGGCGCGACGCACTCATCGCGGTCGACAACACGTTTGCCACGCCGGTCAACCAGCGCCCGCTCGAGCTCGGCGCCGACTTCGTCGCGCACTCGACGACGAAGTACCTCGGCGGCCACTCCGACACGATCGGCGGCGCGGTGATCGCGCGGGATCCGGAGTGGGCCGAGCGGCTGCACTTCATGCAGCGCGCGATCGGCGCCGTGCCGGGCCCGCAGGACTGCTTCCTCGTCCATCGCGGGCTCCGCACACTGCACCTGCGCATGCGCGCGCACGCGGAGTCGGCGGAGGCCGTCGTCGCGTTCCTGAGCGACGCCCAGGGGGTCACCGACCTGCGCTGGCCGGGCTTCAGCGGGATGGTGAGCTTCCGTCACCCCGAGGCGGTGGCGATCGCTCAGGGCACGGAGGTGTTCACGCTGGCCGAGTCGCTCGGCGGCGTGGAGTCGCTCATCGAGGTGCCGGCGGCGATGACGCATCAGTCGGTCGAGGCTTCCGACGCCGCCGTGCCACCCGACTTCGTGCGGCTGTCGTGCGGGGTCGAGGCGCCCGAGGACCTCGTGGCCGACCTGCGGGGCGCCTTCGAGCGGGCCGGCGCTCAGCGCTCGGCGGCCGGGCAGGCGATGCGGTAGTCGCACATCGAGCAGGCCGCGTACGACGGCGTCGGCTCGAAGCCCTGCCCGAGGATCCCATCGGCGACCTCGAAGACCGTGTCCGATATCCACTCGCGGTCGACGTCGTCGCTGGGCAGCGGCACCTTCGTGTCGTCGAGGACGTAGAGGTACGCCTGCTGTGAGGCCTCGAGGTCCCATGCCTCGGAGGCCGCGACCGCGTAGAGGGCGAGCTGCACGTCCTCGCGCAGCTGCATCGCCGACTTCGGGCGCCCGGTCTTGTAGTCGATGAGCTCGTAGCCGCCGTCGGGCAGGCGGTCGACCCGGTCGACGCGGCCGCGCAGGGTGTGCGCGCCGAGCTTGAACTGGAACGGCTTCTCGAACCACATCGGCTCGGCGTCGTCGGCGAGCGTGCGGTCGTGGTAACGGCGCAGCGACGTGTCCGCCTTGACGCGCAGCTGTCGCTCCTCGTCGCTCGTCCCGAAGCCGCCCCGCCGCCAGCCGGCGTCGAGGAGCCCGAGCAGCTCGTCGAGCGAGCGCCCGCCGCTCGAGTGGTAGCGCTCGAGCACCTGGTGGACGACGATCCCGAAGCGCTGGTTGATCGTCGGCTCGCTCGGGATCCGGAAGACGCGGGCGAACTTGTACTTGAGCGGGCACGTCCGGTACGTCTCGATGTCGGACGCGCTGAGCATCAGGCCGTCGCCGCGGGTGGGCAGGAACGGCTCGAGCGACGGCTCGTCGCGGGCGGCGATCGCGGCGGCGCGGGCCCGGGCGTCGCGCTCGGCGTCGAGCAGCAGGTCGTCGAGCGAGCTGGTCTGGAGGATCTCGCGCTGCTCGGGCGTGGCCGCGCGCAGGATCGCCGCGTTGATGCCCGGGAGCGCGTCGGCGACGGACTGCCCTTGGCCGCGCGCCATGAGGCCGGCGAGCTTCAGCAGTTCGAGGTAGCGCACGGCGCCGTGGGCGACGTCGAGGTCGGTGTCCAGGCGCAGCTCGCCGAGGCGCGAGCCGGTGCGGGGGATGCTGTGCAGCAGCTCGTCGCGCAGCGCCTGGTAGGTGGCGTGCACGGTCTCGTCGGGGCCGAAAAGCTCCTCGTCGCGGTCCTCCCACTGCGCCTGCAGCGCCGCGCGCGCCTCCTCCGCGAACGGCGAGGGCGGCTGCAGCGCGCCCCCGTCGCTGCGCGCCGCGAACGCGAGCACGACCCCCTCGCGCGCGCGCGTCATCGCGACGTGCAGGAGCCGGCGCATCTCGGCCACGTGCGCGGCGCGGGTGTCGGGCGGGAGCTGCTCGTGCAGCAGGGCGTCGGGGATCGGCTCGATCGCCTGGCGCCGCGCGCCGGGCATCCGCGAGGACTGCAGGCCGAGCACGTACACGTGCCGGAACGACAGGCCGGCCGCGGCGTGCATCGCCATGACCGCCACCGCGCCGGGGCGGTGCTCCGGCCCGCCCTCCTCGTCGCGCAGGCCCGCCTCGGCCACGGCGGCGATCGAGCGCGCGAACTCGCGCGGGGTCGCCGACGGCGAGCGGCGCACGTAGGCGGTGGCGAGCTCGCCGAGCTTCGCCAGGCTGACGAGCCGCTCGACGACGTCGGCCTGCGCCGCGAAGAGCTGCTGGCGGCGCAGGCCGAGGCGGTCGATCAGTCGGTGCACGAACAGGTCCGGGCGCGTCGTGTCGAGCGCGGCCGCGGCGGAGCGGTGGAGCTTCAGGAAGCCGAGGATCCGCTCGCGCGCCTCGGGCGGCAGCTGCGGCGACTCGGTCGCGGCGACGAGCGCGGCGACCATGTCGAGCTTGCGCCGGCGCGAGATCTGCACGCAGCGCGCGAGGTCGATCGACCGCAGCTCGACCGGCGGGCGCGCGAGCGCGCGCACGACCGCCCCCGCGTCGGAGGGATCGATCAGCAGCCGCAGCCACGCGAGCACGTCCTTGACCTCGGCGCGCTGGAAGAACGCGGTCGCGCCCGAGAGGCGGTGCGGCACCGCGCGCTCCTCGAGTGCGAGCGCGACCGCCTGGCCCTCGTTGCGCACGGAGCGGACGAGGATCGCGATCTCCTCCGGCTCCACACCCGCGCGGATCAGCCGCCCGACGTCCGCGGCGACCGCCTGCGCCTGGGCGCGTTCGTTCGCCGCCCGCCAGAAGCGGACGGTTCCGCCGGGCGGTGCGTCAAGGCGCTTGTCGAGCCGCTCGGCCATTGGCGCGACGACCGCGCCCGCGGCGGCGACCACACGCTCCGGGCAGCGCAGCGACCGCTCGAGGCGCACGGTGCGCAGCCCGGGCAGCTCGGCCGCGAGGTCCTGGAAGTTCTTCATCGACGCCGCGCGCGAGCGGCGGATCGCCTGGTCGTCGTCGCCGGCGGCGGTCAGCACCGGCCCGCCGGCCTCGGCGCACAGCAGCAGCACGAGCCGCAGCGCGGCGTACTCGAGGTCCTGCGCGTCGTCGAGCAGCAGGTGGCGGTGGCGCGCCGCGACGCGCGCGCGCACGTGGGGCCTGTCGCGCAGCAGCGCGTGGGCGTGCAGGACGAGGTCGCCGAAGTCGAGCGCGCCCTGGCGCGCGAGCAGGTGGTCGTGGGCCTCGTAGAGGGCCGCGAACTCGCGCTCGCGCTCGGCCCGGTCGTCACCCACGGGCAGGCCCGCCGCCCAGCCTGCGTACTGGGCGGCGGTGACCATCGCGTCCTTCAGGCGGTCGATCCGCGCGATGACGCCGGCGAGCAGGGCGGCCGGGTTGCCGCGGAAGTCGTGCACGCGCAGCGTGAGCTCGTCGACGTGCTCGAGCAGCATCGCCAGCCGGTCGGCGGGGGTGACCGGCGACACGAACGGGTCGAGGCCCGCCTCGAGCGCCTCATCGTGGAGCAGCCGCGCGCAGAAGCCGGGCACCGTGTGGACGGCGAGCTCCTCGAAGCCGCGGTCGAGCAGGCCCTCCACGTCGGCGCGGAGCGCGTCGGCGGCGGCCTCCGAGCCGGTCAGCGCGAGCACCTGCTCGGGCGCTGCCCCGCCCTCCGTCGCCAGCCACGCGTGGCGGTGCACGAGGGTGCGCGTCTTGCCCGTCCCGGCCCCCCCGAGGACGAGGAGCGGGCCGCCGCGATGTGCGACCACGGCCTCCTGAGCCGGGGTGAGGGCACCGGGCGAATCGGGCACGTCCCTAGGGTAAGCGCCCGCCGGGCTAGGACGGGCTCGCTTGGCCCCAGACCGCGGTTTCTGCGGCCACCGCGACCGCCCGGAGAGCCCGGCTGGGACCGCCTCGCGCTGCCACAGGGGGGAGCGCTGCCAACTGCTCGCGCTGCTCGGCCTCGCGGCGCTGCGCGTCGAACTCATGCAGGTAGGTGTCCTGCACGGCTGCGATCGAGTCACCCAAACGGGCGGCGACGGCGGCGATGTCCCATCCGGCGGCGATCAGCTGCGAGCCGTGGGTGTGGCGCAGCCAATGGAGCGCCGGATCGGGCGGGCGCGTTTCGCACCGACTTCGCCTTGAGCAACACGACGATGGGGGCGTCGTGATCGCGGACCCACCGACGCAGCCGCTCGACATCCGCCGCAGCCGTGAAGTCGATGTCCGCCGCATCCTCGGGCGGGAACCAGACCCGCGCCCAGTCCGCCCCCGCGGCGTACAGCCGCGGCGTCCACACGTCGTCGAGGGTGTCCTCGTCGCCGACGATGAGGACGTTCGCCGGGGCGCCGTGCAGGTCACCGGGCAGAGTGCCGCGGGACCAGCGCGCGGCCAGGTGCGCGATGAGCGTTCCCTTTCCGCAGCCTCGTTACCGACGAGCAGCGACGGCCGCCCGACGGGGATGCGCGCTTCTCACGCCCACCGGATGGGCTTCGCCCGCGACGGGTCCGGGTTGCGCAACCGCTCGGGCCGTGACACACCGGCAAGCCCTTGCCGATGTGTCGGCCCCGCGTGCAGGGCCGGGATCGCCTCGCGCACCCGCTGGGTGTCACGCCCGTTCAGACACTCAACACGAGCAGCGCCCGCCGTGACGGTGAGCGGGGACATCACATCGGGCGTGCGGTGGCGGCACAGCGGGCACTTCGCCGGAACGTGCCCCATCTTCTCGTCCGGGATCGGATCGAGGCCCTGGTAGTCAACGGCGCGCTCGAGGAGCTGCAGGCTGGCCGTCATCGCGACCACCCCTGCGCCCGCTCATGGGCGAGCTCGTTCTCGAACCGGCGATCGAGGATGTCCTTGACGAACGCCTGCCATGTCGCTGGGTCAGCCCATCGCCACGGCTCGGCGACGGGCAGCTCCGGGTCCGAGTCGGAGCCTGGGTCAGCGCTCGACGTGGACTTCGCGACGTGCCGGCGCTCGCGACGCTCACGAGGGCGACACGTTGCCCGCGGGATGACGCGCACGCGCGTGTGCACGGGCTTCGGCGTGACAGCCGGCTTCATGGTGCAGGTGACGGTGCCACCCGTCGCGACCGCGGCCCCGTCGGATGCCGTGAGGTGAACGGCCCTACTACTACCCATCGTCCTACCTCCCATTGATTTGTGAACCGTCGACCCGACCAGGTGACGCACGAAGCGTCAGGCACACAGGGGCGGAACGCGACCGATTCGCCACAAGGGCGGGCCGCTCAGGCAAATCAGCATGGGAGGCGCTGATGTCAGGGCACCACTGCCGGGTGGTCGAGGTCCGGCTCCGCCAGTCTACCGACAGTGGTGATGTCGCGGCTCGTCAAAGGTTCCACGTTGGAACCTTTGGCCTCGACAGACCAAAGGGGAAGGTCCGAGATTTCGGAAGCTCTCACCCCAAGACCAACCCATGAGAACCAGAACGCTTGCGGAGAACGGTCAGAGAGGGTTCTGACACAAAATCGACCGCCGCCGCGAGACGCGTCACGGGTCAACGAAGACCGGACGACCGCCGCGGTGATCGAGCGTGTCCGCCGAGTGTTCGGCGTCGCGCCCGTCCGCTGGGATCTGCGGCCCCTAGGGCAGCCGCTTCCTTGAGCTGGCGATGAAGCGATGCCGCTGGCCTGATTCTGGCGAGAAAGACCGCGGAATCAACGGCACTCCGCGAAGTTCTGGGGCTAGGGGAGAGAAACCGGACAGGGCGGGCTATGTCCGTTCGTGGTGCCCAAAGAATCGGCTCGCACGAGCCGATGGGTTACTCCGCGGGCATCTCCCCGCCCGTGTGGGCGAAACTCTTGTTGACCATGCGCCAGCGGCCTTCGATACGGGACAGCGTGAGGAAGGTGACGAAGGACATCGTCCCCCAGAATCCGTCCTCGACTACGGTTGCGCTGGCCGCGTCACCGGCCTGAACGATCGAGGTGATCCGCCCCCGCATCGTCTCCCCGCCCGGCGAATCTGCCATGAGCTTGATGTATTCCGTGATCGGCTCGTCGTAGCGGTCGTCGCCGATTGCGCCGTACATCTGGGCGTTGGGGTGGAACCCCTCGGTCAGCTTCGCGGCATCGCCCTGGGCGGACCCGTCGATGTACAGCTGGACGGTCGCGGCGATCGCGTCGTAGTCGTCGATCGGCGTGCCGGAGCGCACCGGTTGTTGCTGCTGAGCGGGCATCGCGCCCTCCTGTGAGTTTGAAGCTGACGCTACACCGGCCTCTAGACCCGGGCAAGGCGCGTTGTCCGCCATCGACGACGCGGGGCCGGCCCATTGCCAGCACGGCCCTCCGTGCGGGGCCGTTTGCCTTGCGCGGTGGCGCAACATCCGTTCGGGCGGCTAGAGACATCGGCCGGCTCGAGTAGCTCTCAAGCGCTGGCGTTGGCGGCTGCGGCGCCCCTCATCAACCGCGGGTCCTACTGCCGCTGCTGCGAGCCCCGGAACGGCTCCGGCAGGGCGTGGCGGAGCGTCCGAGCCCAGGTTCTGTTCCGCGACCGGTGGACCTGCCAGTCCTGCGGGGCGCCCGCGAGCCATGGGGACCACGTCACGCCGGTTTTCTTCGGCGGAACTGACGATGAGCGCAAATCTGTGGGCGTTGTGCGCTGCTTGCAACCTTCGCAAGGGCGCGTGCTGACTGCGTCTTCAGTCGTCGTGGCCCTATTCCGGTGGTGTCGGTAGCCGGCATAGCGGGTGGGTCCGCATGCGCCCGTTTCGGATCGCGTTGATCCACGCAGCCCACGCCGCGCGCAGAGCACTCCGAGATGCTCGTCACCAAGGCGGGCACGTCCAGAGTGATGGGAGAGCAGATGCTCAAGAAGTTCACGACGGCGGTCGCACTCGGTGCGGTGAGCGCGATGGCGGTCACGGGAATCGCGACCGCGGGCCACAACGAGGCCAACACACGGCAGCATCACAAGGCGAAGCTGAAGCCCGTGCCGCACGATCCGCAGGCCGACCATGGCTCCAACGTGCGCGGCAAGGCGCATGTCATGCGCCAGGGCGATCGCATCATGGTCAAGCTTCGGGCGCAGGGTCTGAGCCCGAATCTTCCGCACGCCGTCCACATCCACGGCAAGGACGCGGGCGAGCTTGCCTTTTGCCCGGGCGCCAACCGACGCACCGGAATCGTCCATGACGGCCTGATCGAGACGGCCGAGGGCGTGCCCGACTACGGCCCCGTGCAGGTGTCGTTCACAACCACCGGCGACACGAGCGAGAAGTCGGTGCTGGCGCTGGACCGCTTCCCCGTCGCCATGCCCAATGGACTACTGACCTACGAGCGCAGCTTCTCCATCCCCAGCGCGATCGCGCAGCGCCTGGAGGAGAAGCACATCGTCATCCACGGCGACGACCTCGACCGTGACGGAAAGTACGGCGGCCGCACGACCGCTCTGGGCGCTCCGCTCGAGGGCGAGCTCCCGGTCGCCTGCGGCGAGCTCAAGCGCATGGACAGCAACCGCTAAAGATCCGCAGGCAGGCAATCTCCGGACGTACTATGTGGCGCGGGCCAGGATGCCCGCGCCGCTATGCGTTGTGACACGTCGGTCAGGAGAAGCGGGCGAACTTCGCGGCGTTT
>DATAAR010000097.1:0-2453 GCA_036259975.1 Solirubrobacteraceae bacterium
GAGGACCTCCGCAGCACCGCCGACCGGCTCGACACGTGGATCGACCACGTCCTCGTGCGGCCGCGGATCCGCGCGCTGGGCTCCGGCATCGTCGGGACGCGGCAGGTCGGCGGCATCTACCCGTCCGACCACGCTGGGATCTTCGCGACGCTGCGGCTGAAGTGATCCGCGGGCTCGTGCTCGGCGCGGCGCTGGCGGTGCTCGCCGCCGCGCCGGCCGCCGCGCTGCCGATCGTGCAGGCGCACAGGGGCCTGACCTTCGTCGACGGCACGCCCACGCACGCGGAGAACACGCTGCCGGCGCTCCAGGCCGCGCACGCCCGCGGGTTCGTCGTCGAGCTCGACACGCGCGCGGTGCAGGACGGCGCGATCGCGCTGCACGACGCGACGCTCGACCGCACGACGACGTGCAGCGGCGACGCGATCGACATGACGCTCGCCGCGGTGGCCGCGTGCTCGTCCGACACCGCCGGCCGGCCCGGGAGCTCGCTCGGCTTCGAGGCGCGCCCGGGCGGCCCGCCGCCGCCGAACCTCGCCGACGTGCTCGCGTGGGCGCGTGACAGCGGCGCGCGGCTGAACCTCGAGCTCAACGACGACCAGGACGACCGGGTGGCGCGGGTCCTCGACGTCGTGGCGGCGTCCGGCTATCCGGTGCGGCGGCTGATCGTCCAGAGCTTCTACTCCGCCGACCTGCAGACGGCCCGGCAGCGGCTGCCCGGGGTGACGCTGTCCACGCTCGCGCTGCGCGCGTTCAACGTCGGCGCGCTGAACGCGGCCCGGAACATCGGCGCGCGCTGGGTGTCGCCCGAGTGGCCGATCGCGCGCGGCTATGTCCGCGGCGTGCACCGGGCGCGCAGGAAGGTGGTCCCGCACTCGCCGAGCACGCGCCGCGCGATCCGGCAGGCGAAGCGCATCGGCGTCGACGCCGTCATCACCGACGACCCGGTGATGGCGCGCCGCGAGCTGCGACGCAGGCGCGGCTAGAGCGAGACGAGCTGCGCCTCGACGGCGCCGCCGCGGTAGGCCTCGAGCGCCGCGGCGGCGACCGCCAGGTCCTGGATCGCCAGGCCCGTCGAGTCGAAGAGCGTCACGGCCTCGGGGCCCGGTCGTCCCGGCGCCTCGCCCGTCAGCACGGCGCCGAGGTCGGTCACCCGCTCGCGGGTCACAAGGCCCGCCTGGACGGCGCCCGTCAGCTCGCCGCCGTGGGACGCCTGCTCCCACTCGTCGCAGAAGAGCGCGCAGGACTCGACCGCGCCGACGGTGGCCTCGGCCTTCCCGGGCCCGTCCGCGCCGAGCATGTTGAGGTGCAGGCCTGGGTGCAGGTCGCCGGCGTCCACGACCGGCTCGTGGCCCGGCGTGACGCAGCACACGACGTCCTGCGCGAGCGCCTCGGCCCGCGGGCCCGCCGACCACTCCAGCTCCGACGCCAGCGCCTGCGCGCGCTCGCCGTTCGGGTCGAAGCACACGCCGGGCCCGTAGCCGGCCGCCGCCAGGCAGCGCGCCGACCAGGCGCCGTGCAGGCCGCTGCCCACGATGCCGACGCTTCGCCCGGCGGCGAGCGCGTCGGCCGCGACCGCCGCGACCGCCCCCGTCCGCAGCGCGGTGAGCGCGCCCGCGTCCATGAGCGCGACGGGCTCGGACGTCGTCGCGTCGGAGACGACGAGCACGCCGATCACCGTCGGCAGTCCCCGCGCCGGGTTCGACGGGAACGACGAGATCCACTTGAGGATCGCCAGGTCGCCGCCGCGGGCGGGCATCGCCCGGAAGTCGCCGTGCGGCGGCGAGTCGAGGTAGACCTTCGCCGGCATCACCCACTCGCCGCGCCGGTGGCGCACGAACCCCTCGCGCACCGCCGCGATCGCGGCCGCCGGCGAGACGGCCGCGAGCACGGCGTCGCGATGCAGGACGGGCAGGCTGGGCAGGGCGAGGAGAGTAGTCCGCGCGCACCCGCCCCCACGACCACTAAACGGGTGTACCCTCGGTCGCGTGCGGATCCCGGTGGCCGCGGTCGCGGCCCTCCTGGCATGGATGCTTCCCGCCGCCGCCGACGGCGCGGTGGTGCAGGTCGACGGGACCGCGGCCGTGTTCACGGCGCAGCCCGGGGAGCAGAACGAGCCGTACATCTTCGGCCGAGCAGGCGGCGGCATCACCGTCGCCGAGTTCGCCGCGCCGATCGAGCCCGGGTTGGGCTGCCACTACACGCAGGACGAGCACTGGATCGATTGCCCCGGCCCGATCGCGCTCGTCCGCGTGCATCTCGGCGACGGCGACGACTTCGTCCAGGTCGACGACCTGCCGGCGCAGGCCTACGGCGAGGACGGCCACGACTACCTCCAGAGCGCCACGGCCTTGCCGGTGCGCTTCGAGGGCGGTCCCGGCGACGACCAGCTCTTCAGCGGCGACGGCGCGGACGTGCTGATCGGCGGCGCCGGGCAGAACGACTTCCGCGCCGAG
>DATAAR010000098.1:0-3016 GCA_036259975.1 Solirubrobacteraceae bacterium
GGTCATCTACGGCGTGAGCTTTGACATGGTCGGCAAGCAGCCGATCGTGCTGCTCAAGACCGTCGACAGCAACAAGTTCCTGCCGATCTGGATCGGACATCCGGAGGCGGCGGCGATCCTCATGAAGCTGCAGGGCGCGACCACGCCGCGGCCCATGACGCACGATCTGATGGTCGACATGCTCGGTGAGCTTGAGGTCCGCTGCACGCAGGTCGCCGTCACGGAGCTGCGCGACAACACGTTCTTCGCGTCGATCACGTTGGCCATCAACGGCCGCGAGCTCGAGATCGACTCGCGCCCGAGCGACGCCCTCGCGCTTGCCGTGCGCTCCGGCGCGCCGATCTTCGCCGCCGAGGACGTGATCGCCGAGTCGGCGATCGAGTTCGAGCACGAGGTCGAGGACACCGAGGAAGTGGTCGACCGCTTCAAGGAGTTCCTCGACCAGGTCACGCCCGAGGACTTCAAGGGCGACAGCTAAGCCGCGGGCACCTCGCCGAACGCGATCCGGTTTCCCTCCGGATCGGCGATCTCGGTCCGCCGCACGCCGTTGCCGAGCGTCTCGACCGGCCCCGCCGCCAGCCCGCGGCCGGCCAGCGCGCCGAGCAGGCCGTCCAGGTCGTCGACGATCAGGGTGAGCAGCGCACGCCCGGCGCGCTCGGCGTCGGTGACCACGTAGATCCAGCCCGCCTCGGCGAGTTGCCAGGCGACCTCCGATGCGTTCGGCACGAGGTCGGGCGGCCGGCCGAGCAGCCGCTCGTACCAGCCACGCGCGGCGTCCAGGTCGGCCACCGGCACTCCGGCGAAGAGGATGTCGGGCACGACCGCTACGCCGGCTGGAGCGCCATCTCGACGATCCGCGAGATCAGCTCGTCGAACTCGATCCCGGCCGCCTCGGCCGCCTGGGGGAGGAGGCTCGTGTCCGTCAGGCCGGGGATCGCGTTGACCTCGAGCACCTGCAGCTCGCCGGTGTCCTCGTCGAGCATGAGGTCGACCCGCGCGAAGCCGCGGCACCCGAGCAGGCGAAAGACGTCGAGTGCCAGCGTCTGCGCGCGCTCGGTCAGCGCGTCGCCGAGCTGCGCGGGGCACACGAACGAGGTGCGGCCGATCGTGTAGCGCGCCGAGAAGTCGTAGAAGTCCTCCTCGCGGGGGACGGCCTCGACCACCGGCAGCGCCGCGTCGCCGAGAACCGAGACCGCGAGCTCGCGGCCGTAGATGTGGCGCTCCAGCAGCACCTTGTGCGAGTAGGAGAACGCCGCGATCAGCGCCTGCGGGACGTCCGCGGGCGAGCGGGCGAACTTCACGCCGAGCGCGCTGCCCTGGTCGGCGGGCTTGACGACGATCGGGAACTCGAGGCGCTCCTCGATCGCCGGCAGCGCCTCGGCCGCTCCGAGCTCCTTGAACGCGGTCTCGGTGAACGAGTAGAAGTCCGGCGTCGGCAGCCCGGCGTCGCGCATCGCATGCTTGGAGAGCACCTTGTCCGCGCAGCGCATGCAGGCCGACACGCCGGAGGCGGTGTACGGGATCCCGAGGATCTCGAGCAGCTCCTGCACGGTGCCGTCCTCGCCGTCACGTCCGTGCATCGCCACGAACGCGACGTCGGGCGCCTCCGCGCGCAGCCGCGCGACCAGGTCGTGCCCGACGTCGATGGGGATCACCTCGTGGCCGAGGCGCTCCAGGGCGTCCTCGACCCGTGCGCCGGAGCGCAGCGACACCTGGCGCTCGAGCGATCCACCGCCCTTGAGCACGGCGACGCGGCTCATCGTGCGTCGGAGCGCCGCTCGCGCGCCTGGCGCGGCGGCAGGTGCAGGACGTCGGCGAGCTCGAGATCGGCCGCCGGATGGGCCGGCGCGTGCTCACCGGCCGCCGGCGCGGCGCCGGTGAGCGTGCCGTACAGGCCCAGCTGCTCGCGCACGACCTCGCCGATGCGCCGGATGCCCTCGCGGATGTCCTCGTCCGCCACGCCCGAGAAGTTCAGCCGCATCGAGCTCCCCCCGCGGCCGTCCAGGTACGCCGCCCGCCCGGGCACGAACGCCACGTTGTGCGACAGCGCGCGCGCCAGCAGGTCGGTGGTGTCGATGTACTCCGGCAGCGTGGCCCAGATGAACAGGCCGCCCTGCGGCCGCGTCCACACCGCCTCGCTCGGGAAGTGCTCGCTCAGCGCGTCGAGCATCGTGTCGCGCCGGCGGCGGTAGAGGTCGTTGAGCGAGTGCAGGTAGTCCTGCCAGCGGTCGTGCTCGAAGTACGTCGCGACGAACATCTGCGAGAACGCCGGCGAGCACAGGTCGGCGCCCTGCTTGCCGAGGTTCATCTTCTCGAGCACCGGCGGCGGGGCCGTGGTCCAGCCGAGGCGGATTCCGGGCGAGAGGATCTTCGAGAACGTGCCCAGGTAGATCACGAACTCGCCGCGGTCGAGCGAATGCAGCGTCGGGAGCGGGTCGCCTTCGAAGCGCAGCAGCCCGTACGGGTTGTCCTCGAGGACGAGCAGCTCGCGCTCGCGCGCGACCTCGACCAGGCGCCTGCGGCGCGGGAGCGACAGCGTCACCCCGGCGGGGTTCTGAAAGTTCGGGATCGTGTAGATGAACTTCGGCCGCCGGCCCTCGGCGTCGAGCCGGTCCAGCGTCGCCTCGAGCTCGTCGACGCGCATGCCGTCGTCGTCCATCGCGATCTGCACGACGTCGGCCTCGTAGCTCATGAACGTCGGCACGGCGCCCGGGTAGGTCGGCCCCTCGGCCACGACGACGTCGCCGGGATCGACCAGCGTCTTGCACACGAGGTCGATGACCTGCTGGCCGCCGGTGGTGACGATCAGGTCCTCGGGATGGACCGGCGTGCCCTCCGCCGCCATGACCTCCGCGATGCGCTCCTTCGTCGCGGCCATGCCCTCGGTCGGGCTGTACTGCAGCGCCCGCGCGGCGCCCTCGGCGGCCATCTTGGAGGTGAGCGCGGCCAGCGACTCGGCCGGGAACGTGGAGGTGTCGGGGAGCCCGCCGGCGAGCGAGATCACCTCGGGGCGCTC
>DATAAR010000099.1:0-11246 GCA_036259975.1 Solirubrobacteraceae bacterium
CGCGACGCACGCGCTCGCTCGCAGACCGGGGAAGCGAGAACGGGGACCCATGCCGGCGGCACTCTATCCACTCGGGCGGACCGCGGGCGCACACGGCGCGCGACGGCTACACCGGCTCCGGCAGGGCCTCGTGGTCGCCCCGAGCGGCGGCGATGACGCCCGCCGCGACGCCCTCCCACGAGTAGCGCTCGCGCGCGGTGGCGACCAGCGCGTCGCGGGTCGCGGCGCGCAGGTCCTCCGGCGCCTGCAGCCACGCGACCAGCCGCTCGGCGATCGCCCGCACAGCGCCCTCGTCGGCCTCGAACGCCAGCCACGGCCGGGCGTCCGCGGGCACCGCCTCGGCCAGCGTGCTCGTCACCTCCGCCAGGCCCGAATGCGCCGCCGACACCGGCAGCGCACCGCACGCGGCCGCCTCCGCGGCCACCATCCCGAACGCCTCCGGGAACGTGCTGGGCACGACCTGCGCCTCGGCGGCCGCCAGCAGCGGCGCGAGCTCGTCGTGCTCGAGGCGGCCGGTCAGCACGACGCGGTCGTCGAGCAGCCGGGCCCCGGCGAGGTAGCCGTCCAGATCCGCGCCCGCGAGCGAGTCGAGGAACGCCAGGAGCAGCCGCAGGGGGGCGCGCGGGCCGCCCTCGAGCGCACGGCCCTCGGCCGCGATCGCGCGCACGTCGGCGAGGTCGCCGGCCCGCAGCGCGGCGAGCAGCCGCTCGAGGGCCGCGCGCCAGCCGCCGAAGCCGACGATCACGAGCCGCGCCTCGGGCACCTCGCGCAGCACGAGCGGCCAGGCTGCGGCCAGCAGGTCGACGCCCTTGGAGACGATGAGCTTGCCGACGAACGCGACGTGGGCGTCGCGCTCGAGGTCCAGCGCGGCGAGCGCGCGGCCGGCCGCGGCCTCGTCGCGGGCGAACGCGTGGTCCTCCTCGACCGCGGCCGCAGCGGTCAGGCGGCGCCCCAGGTCGTGGACCTGGGCGGCTGCCTCGGCACGCGGACGCGGACGGAACTCCTCGATGTCGACGCCGGGCGGCCCGAGGCGCGTGCGCGCCGGCAGGTCGTCGTCGGCGAGCGCGCTCCACAGGCTCTCGGCGGTGTGGCGCGAGCCGACCAGCACGGTGCGCGCGGGCGCGAGGCCCTCGCGGGCGAACGGGAGGAACCGCTCGGGGTCGCGCTTGACGGTGTACTCGAGCGCGCTGCCGTGCACCTTGACGGCGTACGGGACGTCCGCGCCCAGGACGCGCGCGAGGATCGCCGGGCCCATGACCAGGTGGTTGGCGAGCGCGACGTCGGGCCGCGCCCGCGCGACGACGTCGCGGACCGCGGCGGCGTTCCGGTCGAGGTATCGCGCGATCTCCTCGTCGCTGCATTCGAGGAACTGGCGCGCCCGCACGCCCTCGTAGCGGTCCGCCACGTAGACCGGGAGCAGGTCGCCGATGTCAGGCCGCCACGCGGTGACCCGCACCGGCTCGCGGATCGTCTCGATGCGCGGCACGCCGTCCACCCACGTGCCGATCGCGTCGACGAAGTCGAGCTCGTGCGGCCGGCGCTCCTGCGAGAGCAGGTCGACCGCCGCGCCGCGCCGCGCCAGCGCGGCGGCGAGCCGCGCGTTGTACACGTTCGAGCCCGTGCCGCGCAGCAGGTACCCGTGGAAGACCAGGATCCGCATGCGGCGGGAACCTAGCGGTCGATCCCGCGCCTGGTCTCACGGCGGACCGGCGTCGCCGTCCACTCGCCGGGCGAGCGGCGACGCGCCGCGACAACCGACCTACGCGGCCGAGAACCGGCGGCGCCTGACGCGAACCGAGCCGTCCTCCCGGCGCTCGACGATCTCGTGCGTCGCACCGGGCGGGAGGTTGCCGTGCTCGTCGGGTTCGGCGGCCTCGCCGCGCACGACGAGGTCCTCCACCCAGCGCCGCTCGGCCTCGGTCTGCTCGCGGCGCGATGCGTCGTCGGAGCACATGGCGCCAGCGTACTACCCCATCCCCGGCGGATGGAGGCCGCAGTCGAACACCCGCCGGCGCAGTACGAACCCCGCGTCGGTGTCGTCCAGCGTGTGCGTCTTGTACGCGACCGGAGCGACGAGCACGTCGGTGCCGGCCGCGCCGCCGGCGTCGACGCGGCCCTGGCGGAACAGGTCCTCGACGAAGAGCTCCGCGGTGCGGTCGCTGCCCGCGGTCGCGACAGCGCCGGTGTCCGGCGCCGCGCCGGCGACGCCGAAGCGCTTGGGATGGCCGCAGGCCCGCACGATCAGCGCCCGCGGCAGGCCGTAAGCGGCGCCGTCGACAGCCGTCTCCGGGAGGTCGCCGGAGGCCGCGGGCGGGGGACCCGTGATGCCGCGGACCGCCGCCACGCCGCGGGCGACCGCGTTCGCCGACGACAGCGCGAGCACACCGTGGCGCACGAACGCGAAGCGCAGCGCGTCCCGATGGCGGCCGGCGAACCGCTGCTCGTCGGCCTCGAGCATGTGCGCCGCGAGCTGGCTGAAGTAGCCGGGCACGACGGGCGCGCGGCGGATCGCGTCGACGAGGACCGCGGCGAAGTCCAGCCCGGCCTGGTGCAGCGCTGCCTCGTCGCGGCCGGGCTGCATGTCGAACATCGCCGCGATGGCCTTCAGCGCCGCGCCGGTGAAGATCCGCGCGAAGAAGTGCGGCTCGGTGGACAGCTGGGTGGCCGGGGCGTCCGGAGGCAGGGTCGCCGGATCGCGGTAGAACCACGAGTTCGACGCGTCGCGCAGGCAGCCCGCCTCCGCGCGGTCGGGTGACACGGTGCGGATCGCCCAGCCGAGCTGCTCCGCGACGCGGCTCACACGCGAGCTGCGCCACGGCTTGCCGGCGGTCTCCTGCAGGACGAGCTCGCGCAAATCGCCGAGCTCGAGCGCGCACAGCAGCGCGCTGATGTCGCCGAAGGACTCGTGGAACGCGGCGGGCTCGGTGCCCGCGGCGTCCCAGAGCTGCGGCCGCACGGCGTCGAGCACGGCGTGACCGAGTTCGTGGCAGACGATGTCCGGGCTCTCCCCCGACCAGCACGTGACGCCGGCGATCGTGTCGTGGAAGAAGGCCAGGCCGTGGCGGTCGTAGTAGGCGTTGAACTGTGGCGGGTCGGCGTCGACCTGCACGCGCAGCGCCGTCCCCGCCTGCGCCTGCCAGCCGCCGAGGTCGGGCAGCAGTCGCGCCCAGAGGTCTCGGCCCCGTTCGAGGGCCTCGGCGGCGACCCACCACAGGAACGCGGCGTGGTCCGCCGGCGGGCCGTCCGGCGGGCGCGGGTCGGCGATCGCGATCGCCAGTCGCCCGGCCTCGAGCCGCGGCGTCGGGCGCACGACGGGCAGCAGCGGCGAGGGCGGCTGGCCGGGATCGTCCTCCCACGCCAGGACCTCGCCGGGGCCGGGCTGCGGACCACCGCCGGGCACCGTGCCTTCGATGGCGGCGCCGAGATCGGCGCCCGCGCCGGCGAGCGTCACGCGGCCGACGCGGGCGCGCGTCGGCGGCTGCGCCGGGCCGGCGGGCTCCTCGCCCGGCGGCGGGTCGAGGCCCACGGGCACGAAGGTGACCCGCTGCTCGGCGGCCGGCCAGCGGCCCTCGCGCTGGAGGCGCTGGGCGATGGCGGTCACGTCATAGGCGGTGCTGATACCCCCGCCGTGACCCGCGTGGTGGACGTGGCCGGCGCCGAAGAACGTGATGTGACCGGCAAGCCGGCGCTCGTCGAGGTCGTCGGGCTCGCCGAGGTAGACCGCGTAGACCGTGCCGGTGTCCTCGATGACGTCCACGTCCTCGACCGTGAGGAGCAGCCGGCCGCCGGGCGCCAGCGCCGCGGCCGCCATCGCGCGCGTCGGGCCCGGCATCGGCAGCGCGACCGACGTCTGTCCGGCGAGCACGACGTCGCCCGTGGCCGCGAGCGTGCGCGTCTGCCCCGGCGCGCCGGCCGCGGCGGTCACGGCCGCCGCCCGCGCGCGGGCGCGCGGGGCCCGGCCGGCGAGCTCGTCGTCGTAGCGGTAGTCAAGGTTCACCTCGCGGGCCGGATCGATGACGTCGCCCACGCGCATCGTGACGGGCCGGCCGTCCCTGTCGAAGAGCGGGTACTCCTGGGCGAGGAACGCGGGGTCGGTCGGATCGGCGCCCCCGCCGCGCCGCCACCTCGCCCACAACCGGTCGACGTTCGAGTGGTGCAGCCAGAAGATCGGGTCCTGCGCGGCGCTGTCGGGATCGCTCATCCACCCGGTCTGGAACGGGCCGCCGACCAAGCCGTGGACGACGTTGTGCGGGGCGTTCTCCACCGCGCCGGCGAACGCGCGGTCGGCGAAGTGCTCGGGCTGGGGCACCGCGGTCCCGCCGAACCCCGGCGGCGGCGGCGGCGTGAACTGCTCCTCGCTCAGGGCGGGTTCCTCGGCGAGCGCCGACTCGGGCATCGCCGCGCCGCGGTTGATGCCGGCCGGGTTGCGGCCCGGCTCGGCGACGAACAGCGGGTTCTCGCTGCCGTCGGGCATCCGCGGCTCGCGGAACGCGGGCGGCAGCGTGTTCGACGGGAACCCCTTCGAGTAGTTCCAGTACGGCAGCCCCCAGTCGTCCGGCCCGCCATCGGCCAGCACGATGCTGCGGACGATCTCCTCGAAGCGGTAGATGTACATGCGGTGCCACGGGAGGAACCACCAGCTTCGGTGCTGGCACTGGTTCCAGCCCTCGCGCGGCGGCTCGCGCGAGCCGTGGATCGCCGCCTGGTAGCGCCAGCTCGTCGGGTCCTCCGGATCGCGGGCGCGCATCGTGGCCACGGCCCGCGCGTAGGCAAGCGTCACCGGCTCCCAGACGTCGACGGACTCGAGGCTCCAGATGTCGCGACGGACGTGCACGGCGATCCCCTTGCGGTGGCGGGGCGCGGACGCTACGCGCGGCGCGGTCGAGCATCAACCCGGTCGAGGCTCGCGGCGCGTCGCCGGTCGCGGGCACCCGGCCGCCGGGCGCGGCCGGCCGCTACAGTGCCGGGCATGGCACAGCAGCTGTACCGGTTCCGCACGCCGTCCAGCGGACGCGAGGTCATCCTGCCCGCCGAGCCCGACCGCATCTACCGCGACCGCGACACCGGCGAGGAGCTCGAGGTCGTCGGCAAGGTGCTGCCGCTCGCACCGTCGAAGTCGCGGCTGCCGTGGGCGGTCGAGTACCTGCGCTTCTGCTCGTGGTGCGACCAGCTCGCCCAGCGCGACCTGAACGACTGTCCGACGTGCGGTCGCCGCATGGCGCCGATCACGGCGTCCTGACCCGTCTCTAGGCTCTCCCGCATGCGCGTGCGCACGCTTGCCGCCGTCGTGGCGGCCACCGGCGCCGTCGGGCTGGCGGGCTGCGGCGGCGACAGCAGCGTCGGCGACCAGGTGCCGAAGTCGACCCCGGACCTGACCGTCCCGGCCGGCGCGGACGTGCTCGCCTCGGGCGGCGGCACGGACACGACGTCGACGACGTCCACCTCGACGACGTCGACGACAGACACGACGGCGACGACGACCACGACCGCCCCCGGCGCTGCGCCGAGCGGCACGACGACCGCGGCCCCGGCCGCCCCGGCCGCGCCGACGCAGACGCAGGCGCCCCCGAGCGGGGGCACGGGCGGCACCGGCACCGGGGGCGGGACGGGCGGCGGGACCGGCGGCACCGGCGACTTCAACGAGTTCTGCCAGCAGAACCCGGGGGCCTGCCCGGGCAACTGACCGGGCGCGGAGCGCGCCGCCGCTATCGCGCGGCCGGGCGCGGCGGGTCGGCGATCAGCGTGGCGCTGTAGGTCAGCCGGGCGGTCCGGTACAGGCAGAAGTACTGCGCGAGCTGGTTGGGCCCGAGCTGGGCGGTCTGGTTGGACGTGTCCTGGCACCGCCCGCGCCCGCGGCTCGCGCGCCACGACGTGTCCGAGCCGAGGCCGACCGCGAGCGCCGGCGCCCAGGTCGGGACCGTGAGCGCCACGACCCAGCCCTTCCGCACGCGGATCGAGCGCTCGAGCGGGAACTGGACCGTGCTGCCGAAGTAGGGCCGCAGCTTGCGGGGCTCGCCCTGCGCCACGGCGCGCGAGCGCAGCCGGCGACGCGGGTTCAGGATCGTGATCTGCGCCTCGGACTCGCCGCCGAGGCGCCGGTTGAAGAAGGTGGTCTGCTGGCCGCCGGGGTTGCCCAGCGCGATCGTCCACGCGACGATCCGGCCGGTCTTCGGGATGGTCATCAGGCTGCGGGTCGTGGCGACCTTCGCCTGGTAGCCGGTCGTGCGGCTCACGGCCAGGCACGGGCGGGCCGGGCAGCTCGGCGGCGAGGCGGGCTGCACGGCGCCGACCTCGATGATCTCGGCCGAGGCCACGGCCGGGCCGGCCGCGAGTGCCGCGACCGCGGCGACGAGCGCGTAGAGGGTGCGTCTCAGGCTCACGAGCATCAGAACACCGCGCGGATGGGGCGAGTTTCGCCGCGGGGGCGCCGGCTCCTTGTGGCCCATCAGTCGGAGCGCAGGGTCAGCGTGGCGGTCGCCGGGGCGTTCGGCGCCGTGTCGATGCACATGAGCCGGGCGCAACCCGGGGAGGTCGCCTCGGCGGCGAACCGGATGCGCGCCGGGCGCCCGATCGCCGTCTGCGAGAACCGCGCCACGACCGTGCGGACGCTCGATCGCGCGAGCCGCGCGCCGGCCAGTCGGCGCAGCTCGCCGTCGCGCTCGACGAGCAGGGAGCCGCGCATGTGCCGCGCCCGCGCGTCGGCGGTGACGCACAGCAGGTAGTCCGGCGGCGCGGCCGGCGGCTCGGTCCGCGTCCACATCCGCAGGCACAGCGACCCAGGGGGTCCGTCCTCGGCGGGCAGGTCGCGCATCCGCCACGGCGCGGCGAGCGTGAGCGCCGCCCGCAGGCGCCCGTCGGCCGCGCGCTGGAGCTGGACGCGGGTGAGGTCCAGCCCGCCGGCGGTGTCCACCGCGTCACGGGCGACGACGGGGGAGTCCCGCGGCGCCGGCGCCTGGGCCGCAGCGACCCCGGCGACGGCCAGCGCGCCGGCGACCAGGCCGGCGGCGCCGAGCGCGCGTGGCGGTCGGTGCGGGGCGCGCAGGCGCATGGCCGGATCATGACGCCCGTTCCGCGGGCGCGTGCAAGTGCGCGCCCAGCGCGGCTCAGCGTCCGCGATAGGTCGCGTGGCCGGGCCCGCGCTCGAGGAACGAGCGTACGGCGCCCCGGAGGTCCTCGGTCGCGAACAGGTCTCCCGCCAGCTCAGGCACGCGCTCGTCGGCGGCGCGCGCGCCGCCCTCCACGTGGGCGCGCACGATCGCCTTGGTCGCCGCGTGCGCGCGCGTCGGCCCCTCGGCCAGCCCGCGGGCGAAGGCGAGGGCGGCGTCGGCGAAGCCCTCGTCGGGCAGCACGCGGTTGACGACGTTCCACCGCTCGAGCGTCGTCGCGTCGAACAGCTCGCCGGTCATCACCAGCTCGCGCGCCCGCGCGGGCCCGGCGCGCTCGGCCAGCCGCTGCGTGCCCCCCATCGCCGGCGTGAGCCCCACGACAGTCTCGACGAGCCCGAAGCGCGCGGACTCCGCCGCGAGCAGGAGGTCGCATCCGAGCGCCAGCTCGAACGCCGCGGTGAGGCACAGCGCGTGCGCCGCGAACACGGTCGGCAGCGGCAGCTCCTCGACGGCGTGGATCAGCGCGAGCAGTTCGCGCCACAGCGCCGCGGCGTCGTCGACGTCGAGGCCGTCGAAGAGGTGGACGTCCACCCCGCCGCTCACCACGCGCCCGTTCGCCCGGATCAGCAGCCCGCGCGGGGGGTCGTCCGCGACGTCGGCGACGGCCGCGCGCAGGGCGTCGAGCATGGCCTCGTCGAACAGGTTCAGCGGCGGGCGGTCGAGCGTGATGACCGCGAGCGCACCGTCGCGCTCGAGCGACACCGGCGGAGCCATCGCGGGTCAGGCCGCGCGCAGCGCGTCGGCCGCCGCCGCGATCTCGCCTTCGTCGCCGGGCGCCGGCTTCCACGGCAGCTGGAGGGGGTCGTCGGCGTAGCGCGGGATGACGTGCACGTGGAAGTGGAAGACCGTCTGCCACGCGGACCGGCCCCAGCTGTTCATGAGGTTGACGCCGTCGGCGCCGAGCGCGTCCCTGGCCCGCTGCGCGAGCCGGCGCGCGGCCGCGGCGCACGCCGCGAGGTCGTCGTCGTCGACCTCGCCGAGGTCGGCGGCGTGGCGGCGCGGCACGACGAGCGCATGGCCGCGGGTGGCCGGACTGATGTCCATGAACGCCACGGTGCGCTCGTCCTCGGCCACGATCGTCCCCGGCAGCTCGCCGGCGACGATCTTGCAGAAGATGCACTCGGGATCGCGATCGGGCATGGCGGCGAAGCCTACCCCGCGATCCCCCGGCCACGGTTGGCCGCCGTGGCCAACTGCGCCGCTCTCGTGCATCGATATTGCACGAAATTCCTACCCATTCATGTGCACCGGAAAGTAAAGTCGCTTGACCATGCCTCGGTCCAGCCTGGCAGCGTTCACCGAACTGTGGCGCGCGTACGGTGAAGGACGCCTCGAACGCTCGCTCGATCTCCTCGACGCCGAGTGCGAGCTCGTCCTCCTCGACGGCGAGAGCACCTTCCGCGGCCACGACGGCATCCGGCAGTGGCTCGACGGCGTGCGCCACGACTGGAAGACGCTGACCGTGAGCTACTCGGAGGTCCACGAGGCCGACCAGGCCTGCATCGTGGGCATCGGGCGCGTGTCCGGGATGTCGGCGGACGGAACGCGAACACTCGACCTCCCGCTCGCGTGCGTGGGCGAGTTCCACGACGGCCGCCTGCGCCGGGCGCGCGCGTTTGCGAGCGCCGACGACGCGCTGCGCTACGTGCGCGAGCGCCGCCAGAGCGCCACCGCCTGAGCGCTACGCGTCGTGCTCGTCCAGTCGCCGCGCGTACGCGACGGCGTCGGCCCGGCTCGTCACCTCGCCGGCGAAGCGCGCCTCGGCGATGGCCTCGAGGAGCTGCCCGAGCCGCGGCCCCGGCGCGATCCCCAGCTCCCGCGCGAGCTCGTCGCCGCGCACGAGCGGCGCCACCGGGCCCGCGGCGCGCGCGGCCAGCGCCTGGGCCAGCAGCTCGCGCGCGAGCGCGACGTGGCGCGTGATCGCCTCGTCCGCCTTGCGGCCGCGGGTGGCGAGCCGGTCGGCGACGGACAGCAGGGTCACGTCGGCCGTCACGGGCTCGCAGTCGCGCAGGTAGCGGTAGACGGCGCGGCGCTCGAGCGGCGCCTCGTGGACCAGGAACCCCAGCCGCAGGTGATGGCGCGTCAGCGCCGCCACGTGGCCGCGGAGGCGCTCGCTGGCCCGCAGCCGCGCGAGCACGGACCGGGCGAGCTCGGCGCCCTCGACGTCGTGGCGCGGGAACCCGATCCGCCCGCCGGGCAGCTCGACGCGGGTCCGCGGCTTGGCCGCGTCGTGCAGCAGCGCGCCGAAGCGCAACCCGCCGCCGCGCGTGAGCTCGTCGCCGAGCGGCTCGGCGAGCAGCGCGCGCACCGGCTCGGCCAGCGCGGCGCCGAGGACCGCCGCGGGATCGCGCTCGATCGCGATCGCCTGCTCGAGCACCTCGAGCGTATGGCCGTGGACGTCGCGGTGGTGGTAGGGGGTCTGCTCGACGCCGTGCAGGGCGCCGACCTCCGGCAGCACCACGCCCGTCAGGCCGAGCTCGTCCATCAGCTCGAGGCCCTCGACCGCGGCGTCGGAGCTCACGATCCGCTTGAGCTCGGCGAACACGCGCTCGGGCGACACCCGCTCGAGGCCGGCGGCGCGGTCGCGCGCGGCACTCGCCGTCGCCGGGTCGACGGCGAAGCGCAGGTCGATCGCGAGGCGGGCGACGCGCAGCGTGCGCAGCGGATCGGCGTCGAACGCGGCGGCCGACACCATCCGCAGGCGACGGGCGGCGAGGTCGGCGCGGCCGCCGTGGGGGTCGACGAGCTCGCCGCCGTGAATCGGCTCGGCCATCGCGTTCACCGTGAGGTCGCGGGCGGCGAGGTCGCTCTCCAGCGTGCCGCCCTGCAGCGGCGTGAGGTCGACCTGCCAGCCGTGCCGCGGGCCGACCACGCGCCAACCGCCGAACGTGTCCGAGAGCTCGAACGCGGCCGCGCCGGTTGCGCGCGCGAGGCGCCGCGCGGCCGGGCGCGGGTCGCCCTCCACCGCGAGGTCGAGGTCCTCGTCGCCGGTGCCGCGGCCGAGCAGCCGGTCGCGCACCGCGCCGCCGACGAACCAGGCGCGCTCGTCCCCGAGCGCCTCGCGGACGGCGGCCTCGATCATCCCGCGCGCGCCCCGTCGCGGTGGTGCACGCGCGGCACGCGGCGGCTGATGCCGCACGTGATCTCGTAGTTGATCGTGCCGAGACGGCGGGCCCACTCCTCGGCCAGTATGCGCTCGCCCCCCTGCGCGCCGATGAGCACGGCCTCGTCGCCGCGCCGCACGCCGCCGCCGTCGGGGCCGAGGTCGAGCGTCACGTTGTCCATGCTGACCGTTCCGCGCAGCGGCCGCCGGCGGCCGCCGACGAGCACGTCGGCGTTGTCGCCCAGCGCCCGCCGCACGCCGTCGCCGTAGCCGATCGGGACCGTGGCGAGCGTCGTCGCCTCGGACGCCACGAAACGCCGTCCGTAGCCGGCGCTCTCCCCGGCCGCGCACGCCTTGACCTCGGCGACGTACGAGCACAGCTCGAGCGCCGGCTCGAGCCCGTGGTCGGCCGGGTCGCGCTGGAATGGGTCGAGGCCGTAGATCGCGATCCCGGTGCGCACGAGGTCGAGGTGCGTCGCGGGGTCGCGCAGCGTCGCCGCGCTGTTGGCGGCGTGCAGCAGCAGCGCGGGGTGGCGCTCGCGCAGCGGTCGCGCCCAGGCGGCGAAGCGCTCGAGCTGCGCCGGCATAAACGCGTCCCCGGGCTCGTCGGCGGTGGCGAAGTGCGTCATCGCGCCGGCGAGCTCGAGATGCGGCGCCGCGGCGACCGCGTCGGCCACCCGCGTCGCCTCCGCCGGGTCGCGCGTGCCCAGGCGGCCCATCCCGGTGTCGAGCTTGACGTGCACGCGGGCGGGCCGGTCAAGCGCGGCGACGAACCCCTCCCGCCACACGACGACGTCGGCGTCCGCGTCGAGCGCCACGGCGAGCTCCGCGGGCGTGAGCGCGCCCATGACCAGCAGCCGGGCATCGATCCCGGCGGCGCGCAGCTCGGCCGCCTCGTCCGCCGCCGCCACGGCCAGCCACGTGGCCCCGCCGGCGAGCGCGGCGCGCGCGGCCGGCGCGGCGCCGTGGCCGTAGCC
>DATAAR010000100.1:0-19400 GCA_036259975.1 Solirubrobacteraceae bacterium
CACCCGGGTGGTGCCGTCCGACCGCACGATCGTGGTCGAACGCTTCCGTGACGAGATCGGCGACTGGCGCCTGTGCATCCTCAGCCCGTGCGGCGGGCGCGTGCACGCCGCCTGGGCGCTGGCGCTGAGCGCGCGCATCCGCGACGTGTTCGGCCTCGAGTCCGACGCGATCTGGTCCGACGACGGGATCATCGTCCACCTGCCCGACGCCGACGAGCCGCCCGGCGCCGACCTGGTTCTGCTCGAGCCCGACGAGGTCGAGGACGCCGTCGTCGGTGAGCTGAGCTCGAGCGCGCTGTTCGGGGCGCGCTTCCGCGAGAACGCCGGCCGCGCGCTGCTCATCCCGCGCGCGTACCCCGGCCGGCGGACGCCGCTGTGGCAGCAGCGGCTCAAGTCGCAATCGCTGCTCGAGGTCGCCCAGCGCTACGCCGAGTTCCCGATCATCCTCGAGACCTACCGCGAGTGCCTGCGCGACGTGCTCGACGTGCCCGGCCTCGAGCAGCTGCTGCGCGGCCTGCACCGCCGCGAGCTCACGCTGGTCGAGGTCGAGACCGCGACCGCGTCGCCGTTCGCGAGCTCGCTGCTGTTCGACTACGTCGCGACGTACATGTACGAGGGCGACACGCCGAACGCCGAGCGGCGGGCGGCGGCACTGTCGCTCGACCGCGACCTCCTGCGCGAGCTGCTCGGCCAGGAGGAGCTGCGCGAGCTCATCGACCCCGGCGCGCTCGAGCAGGTCGAGGCCGACCTGCAGCACCGCTCCGACCGCACCCGTGCGGCCACCGCCGACGCGCTGGGCGACGTCCTCCGCCGGCTCGGCGACCTGAGCGACGCCGAGGTCGCCGACCGGGTGCTGGCCGGCGTCGACGCTCGCGCGCTGCTCGAGACGCTCGAGCACGAGCGCCGCGCGATCAGGCTGCGCATCGGCGGGGAGTCGCGCTGGATCGCCGCCGACGACGCGGGCCTGTACCGCGACGCGTTCGGCGCCGTGCCCCCCGGCGGCCTGCCCGAGGCGTTCCTCGCCGACGTCGAGCGCCCGCTCGAGCGGATCGCCACACGCTACGCGCGCACGCACGGGCCGTTCACGACCGCCGAGCTGCGCGACCGCTACGGCGTCGATCCGAGCAGCGCCCTGCGGACGCTCGAGCGCGCGGGCGAGCTCGTCCGCGGCGAGCTGCGCCCCGGCGGCGCCGAGCGCGAGTGGTGCGACCCCGAGGTGCTGCGCCGGCTGCGTCGCGCGTCGCTCGCCGTGCTCCGCAAGGAGATCGAGGCCGCCGACCAGAAGGCGCTCGCCGCCTTCCTGCCGAGCTGGCAGGGGGTCGACCGGCATCCGGCCGCGGGCGCCGGGGTCGACCGCCTGCGCGAGGTCCTCGTCCCGCTGCAGGGCCTCGCGCTGCCCGCCGACGTGTGGGAGCGCGACGTGCTGCCGCGCCGCGTGGGCGCGTACTCGCCGACCTGGATGGACCAGCTCTGCGCCAGCGGCGAGGTCGTCTGGGTCGGCGCCGGGGCGCTCGGGCGCAACTCGGGGCGCGTCGCGCTGTACTTCCGCGACGACGCCGAGGCGATCGGACCGCCGGCGTTCAAGGGCGAGCGCCCGGCCGAGCCCGCGCACGACGCGCTGCGCGAGCGCCTGGCCGCCGCGCCGTGCTTCTTCACGGACCTGCTCGCCGAGATGGCGCTGAGCCCGGAGGAGATCCAGGAGGCGCTGTGGGACCTCGTGTGGGGCGGCGAGGTCACCAACGACGCGTGGGCGCCGCTGCGGGCGCCGCGGCTGACGCTCGCCCGAGCGCAGCGAAGCACTCTGCGTGACCGCGGGCGCGCCGGGCGTCGGTTCGGCGCTCGGCGGACCGGCGCGCAGGCGCAGGTCCAGGGGCGGTGGTCGCTGACGTCGTCGATCTTCCGCGCGGAGACCGACCCGGCCCAGCGGCGGCGCACGATCGCGGAGCTGCTGCTCGAGCGCTACGGCATCGTCAGTCGCGAGCAGGTGCTCGCCGCGGGCGTGCCGGGCGGCTTCTCGATCCTCTACGACTCGCTGTCGCAGCTCGAGACGCTCGGCACCTGCCGGCGCGGCTACTTCATCGAGGGCCTCGGCGGCGCCCAGTTCGCGCTGCCGGGCGCCGTCGAGCGGCTGCGGTCGGGCGGCGCGGGCGAGGACGCGCCGCCGATCGTGCTCGCCGCCACCGATCCGGCCCAGCCGTATGGCGCGGCGCTGCCCTGGCCGAAGCGCGACGACGAGGCGCGCAAGCCGCAGCGCGCCGCCGGCGCGTACGTGGTGCTGGCCGGCGCCGAGCCGGTGGTCTACGTCGAGCGCGGCGGCCGCGGGCTGAGCTTCCCGCTCGGCGGCGACGATCCGCGCGTGCGACCCGCGCTCGCCGCGCTGGCGGACTTCGTGACCGCCGACCGCACGCGGCGGCTGTCGCTCGAGCGCGTCGAGGGCGAGCCGGTGGTCGGGTCCGCGTGGGAGGCGCTGCTCGTCGAGATGGGCTTCCGCCCCGGGCCGCGCAAGCTGACGTTGAGCGCCTGAGGCGGGCGGTCAAGGCGGCCGCCCGGCGGCCGATGATGCCGCCATGACCGCAGACCCGCCGCTGGGCCGCGTCGTGCTGCGCCTCGTCGTCGTGTCGCTCGTCGTCGCGGGCGCGGCCGGCTGCGTTGCGCTCCTGCACGGCGAGCTGAGCGACGTCGACTGGAAGGTCATCGCCACCTCGACGCTCTTCGCACTGGTCAGCGCGACGACGGGCGCGGGCCTCGCCGCGCGGCACAGGCTCCCGGCGCCGGGATGGGCGACCGCGGTCCTGTCGCTCGGCGCGTTCGTCCTCGTGCTCGTCGGGATGTGGCCGGAGGTCGACGAAGACGCGTTCTGGCGCGCGACGGGCATCGTCGCGATCGGCGCGCTCGAGGGCGCCCATGCCTCCTGGTCATCGCCCGCCGGCGCGACGACGACCCGCCCCGCGCGGTGGCGTCGACGCGCACCGCGGTGGTCGCGGCGGCGCTGTCGGCGGCGATCGGCGTCGTCCCGCTCGCCGTGGACCCGCCCGACGACGTGGACGCCGAGCGCTACGCGCAGGCGCTCGGCGTCGTGCTCGTCGTCCAGGTCGTCGCCACCGCGGTCGCCCCGGTGCTGCGCCGGCTCGGCCGCGACCGCGCGGAGCGCGGCGACGCCGCAGCCGCAGGTCGCCGACGAATGCGGGCGGCTCCGGCGCCTCGCCCGCGCCGCCCGCTCGGCCCGAAGGCGCATCCGCGGCGGGCCGCTCGCCGTACCCTGCACGGGGACGCGCATGCCCGAGGGCGACACCATCCACCACGCCGCCAACCGAATCCGCCCGGTGCTCGCCGGGCGCGTGCCGGACGAGATCGTGACGCCGCACCCGCGATTCGCCAAGGACGGCTGGCCGGAGCGCCTCGGGGGCCGCGCGGTCGAGGCTGTCGACGCGCACGGCAAGCACCTGTTCATCCGCTGGGAGGGCGGTCTCGTGCTGCACTCGCACCTGCGGATGACGGGCTGGTGGGGCGTGTTCGACGAGGGCCAGCCGTGGCGGCGCTCGCCGCGGCGCGCGTGGCTGCGCGTGCGTGCGGCCGGCCGGGACGTGGTGCAGTTCGACGGCCCGGTGCTCGAGCTCATGACCGCCTCGCGCGCGCGGTTCGACCGGCAGCTCGCCGGCCTGGGGCCCGACGTGCTCGCCGCCGAGTTCGACGCCGAGCGCTTCGTGCGCCGGCTGCGCGAGGACGACCCGACCCGGCCGATCGGCGACGCCCTGCTCGACCAGTCGACCATCGCCGGGCTCGGCACGATCTGGCGGACCGAGGGCTGCTTCGCGGCGCGGCTCGACCCGTGGCGCGCCACCGGCTCGGTGAGCGACGCGGAGGCGATGGCGGTCGTCGAGGCGGTCCGTCCGCGGATGGCGCGCAGCGCGGAGCTGGGGTTCAGCCCGCGCGACATGCGCATCTACGGCAAGCCGGGCCAGCCGTGTCCGCGCTGCGGCGCGCGCCTGCAATCCTCCGGCCAGGGCGAGAACAACCGCCGCACGTACTGGTGCCCTGGATGCCAGACCTGAGCGGCCCGCCGCCGGCGCGTCCGGCGCTCAAGCGCATCGGCCACAAGGGCGCCGACCTGATCGCGCCCGGCAACACGCTCGAGAGCTTCGACGCCGCGCTGGCGGCGGGCGTCGACATGGTGGAGTTCGACGTCCTCCCCGAGTACGCCGACGGCTCGGGCCGGCTGGTCCTCGCGCACGACTTCGCCGCCGCCGCGCGCGGGACGGCTCTCACGCTGGAGGAGGGCCTCGCCCACTTCTGCCAGGACGCCTGGGCCGGCGTCGAGCTCAACGTCGACATGAAGACGACGGGTTACGAGCAGCGGGTCGTGAGCGCGCTGCGCGAGCACCGTCTGGCCGGCCGCACGCTGATCTCGACGATGGAGGAGGAGAGCCTGTCGGTCGTGCGGCGCGCCGGCCCCGAGATCCGCCTGGGCTGGTCGGTGCCGAAGGTGCGCCGCAACCCGCTCAGCAGTCGCTGGACGCGGATTCCGGCCCTGATCCTCGCCCGCTACGCGCAGCGCGTCCTGCCCGGTCGCGCCGCCGCGGCGATCCGCGACGGGCGCATCGACGCGATCATGTGCCACTGGGCGCTCGTCTCGCCGCGGCTCGTGCGCGCGATCGGCGCCGCCGGTGGCGAGCTCTACGTGTGGACGGTGGACGACGCCGACCGGATCGCCGCGCTCGAGCGCCTCGGGGTGACCGGGATCATCACCAACGACCCCCGCCTCTTCGGGGCCGCGCCGGCCTAGAACGCGCACCGGTTCCGGCGCGGGCGTTCGATGTGCTGCGCGGCGGGTTCGCGGGCATCGGGTGCGGGAGGGCGCCCGCGTGGGGCTTCTGCGATGGCGGAGTTCGGTTCACCCGGCGCCGCGACCCGGGGTGGGCCGAAAGGTGCCGGCCATGCCGGCAGAGTTGGGCCCGCTCGCCCCGCACGCCGCCGGCGCCGACCGGCGCGCCAGCCGCCCGGCGCTCAGCGCCGCGCCCGGCGTCTCGTGACGCCGCGGACCGCGAGGACGCCACCGGACAGCACCGCCCCGGCACCCGCTGGGGGCGCCGGGGCGGCGACGGTTTCAGTCCTTCGCCGGCCTCAGCCGGTGAACTGCGGCTGCACCTGACGGGCGGGGCGAGCGCACACGCGGAACGACATCCGCAGCGTGCGCGACGGGCCCGCGCCCGACCGGAACTGCACCTGGGCGCGGACCCGGTGCGTGCCCGCGCGCAGGCGCCGCGGGTCGACCCGGACCTGGAAGCGGCCGGCCGCGTCGGCGCGGCTGACCGTCGCGATCCGGCGCCCGTCGACGAAGAACGTCACGCGGCGGATCCGGCGACCCTGCACCCGCAGCGGGACCGCCCGGATCGGGCACGCCCGGACGCCGCCGAGGCGGGCCGTGCCGCGGGCCAGGCGGCGGGCCACGGCGGCCTGAACGGCCGCCCGCGGGGCCGGCGGCGCGGCGCGCGGCGTCGGGCTGGACGGGGTGACGCCGGGCGAGGGGCTCGGCGGGTTCGGGGTCTTCGGCGGCTTGACCGGGCTGCAGTCCTCCACGTTGAACATCGTCCCCTCGGGGAAGACGTCGATGATGAAGTAGTCCTGGTTGCCGCCGTCGTTGTCCGACGGGTCCTTGAAGTCGGCGTCCCAGACCTGGATCACGAACGGGCGCACCTGGCCGATGGCGAACGGCTCGGCCATCGGTGCGTTGTTGCTGAGCTCCTCGACGACGCCCTCGCCGCACAGCCGCCGCCAGCGGTTGTCGGCATCGCCCTTCGGCGACAGGTAGGCGAACGTCTGCGTCCCGCGGATGCGGAAGTTCAGGTCCTCGTCGTCGAGCACCGGCCGCTCGTGCATGAACAGCGCGCCGGCGTCGTCGAGTCCACCGCGACCGTTGAACCGCTCGCGCGTGTCGGTCGAGGTCGGATCGAAGGCGCCGTTCGGCGACGTGTCCGTGTCGTTCGGCGTCTCCCCGCTCTCGTCGGGGAGGTCGTTCTGGACCTGGCGGCCGAAGGCGATGAAGTCCTCGCCGGCGCCGGCCGGCTCGGCCCACTCGCAGCCCGCGTCCTCGGGGCGGGGGTGCGTGCCGGAGCGCGGATCGGGATCGCAGGCGCCGGCCTCGCCGCCGCGCGTCCCGCGCTCAGTCTTGATGTGGATGTTGCCGCCGATGATGGTGGCGTCCCCGTCGGCCGGCCGGGCGGGCGCGGCCTCCGCGTGGTAGTCGACCTCAGACGTGCTGCCCGCCAGGATCACGTCGGTCCGGGCGCTCTGCGATTGCGCCGCCGGTGCGAGGCCGAGCACCAGGCCGGCCGCAACGGCGGCTGCCCCAAAGAATCCTTTCAAGGTGACACACCCTCCCGTGTCGATGTGCATGCGTGCGACCACAACAGTCGCTCGCCGCACGGTGACCCGTCAATACGCGATCTACGCAGATCCGGTGCGAGCTCCTGCAGCGAGATCGCTCATTGAGCGCCCGGAGGCATGGGGCGGGCCCGCGGCCATCAGGGCGAGCGGGTTGTCTGACGGGTCGCGGCCGGGATGGCCGCCACCGCGGGTCACCGGCCGCGGTCACGTCCTCGGGACCCCGGGGCGCGGCCGCTTGGGCGCCGATTATCGACTGATCTCGCAGATCCGGGCCGACATCTGGAGGAGCGGGTCGGCCGGGTTGGCGTGGCCGCCGCGCGTGGTCACGCGCGCGCGCGAGAGGACGCGCCGCCCGCGCCGCCATTCGATGTCGACCAGCCCGCGCAGCTTGATCGTGGTGCCGGGCTGCGGCGGCGCGAACGGGAACGTCGTCCCGCCCATCACACGCCCGCCGCCGGCGCTGAGCTTCGTGAAGGCGCTGTCGCCCCCGGCGCGCACGACGCGCCACGCGAAGCGGGACGGGTCGAAGTACTGGATCCGGATGCGCACCCACTGGGCGGCGTCGCGCCGGTTGGGGACGGAGACGCGCACGCCGACCCGGCCAGGCGCCTGCGGCGGATCGCAGACGTTCACCGTCGCCCACGGCCGCGGGCGGAACTGGGCCTGCGCGGGCGAGAGCGCAACGGCGGCGAGCGCCGTCGCGAGGACGAGCGTGAGCAGCACGCGGGGCACATGCGTCACCGTACCGAGCAGGTCGCCGCACTGAAGCCGGCAGGATCGGCGCCGGGCGTCCCGGGCCGGCCCGCCTGCGTCGCGCGCCACGCCCGGCGCAGGACCGTCTGGCCGCGGCGCCACTCGAACGTCACGAGCCCGCGCAACACGAACGCCGGGCGACCCTCGCCGGGCGGCGTGACCGTGAACGTGCGGCCCGCCTGCCGCACCCGCGCGTCGCCGCGGCCGAGCGCGAGCAAGCCCGAGTCCCCGCTGCGCCCGATCCTGCGCCACCTGCCGTCCGCGGTCCGGTACTGGAGACGGAGGCGCATGAACAGCGCGTCGCGGCGATCGCCGGTACCGGGCATCGAGCCGCGCACGCCGACGCCGTCGGGATGGCCGACGGTGTCGCAGACGTTGATCGTCGCCCACAGCAGCGCGTCGCGCGGCGCGAGCGGCGGCGTCGCGCCGGCCGGCGCCGGGGTCGCGGGGACGAGCGCACCGCCGGCGAGCAGCGCGGCCAGGAGACGACGAGCAACCACGCCCCCAGATACCGTGAACGCCGCCGGGGTTGCGGTGCGCGCCGGTGCGCGCGGGCGGCTGGCCGCCCGCGCGCGGTCAGGCTGCGATCAGCAGGAGGCCTTGTAGGCGGCGTCCCCATTCTCGGCGAGGTTGTCCTTCGTCAGCGGGACAAACCCCGTGCCGATCTCCTTCTTCGTGGGCTTGCCGGTCAGCGCGGCGTAGGCCTGCTGGACCCCCTGACGGCCGATGTCGGCAGGACGCTGGGCGATCAGCGCGTCGACCGTCCCCTCCTTGAGGTCGGCGATCTGCTTCGGCCCCGCGTCGAAGCCGACGATCTTCACCTGCCCCTGCTTGCCGGCCTCGCGCACGCCCGCGGCGGCGCCCTCGGCGGAGAACAAGTTCGTGGCGAAGATGCCCTTGAGGTCCGGGTGCCTGGCCAGGATCGACTTCGTGATGGCGGCGGCCTTGGCCGGGTCGTCGTCGTTGTACTGCTGGCCGACGTAGGTCAGGCCGGCGGCCTTCGCGCCCTCCTCGAAGCCCTTGGCGCGGGCGTCGGTGGTCGAGATGCCCGGGTTGACGTTGTTCACGAAGACCTTGCCCTCGCCGCCGACGAGCTTGGCCAGGGTCTCGGCCGCGACCTTGCCGCCGCCCTCGTTGTCGGAGGCGATCTGCGAGACCGCCATGTCGGGCTGCTCGAGCGTCGTGTCGACGAGGACGACCTTCGAGCCGTTGTCCGCGAGCTGCTTGATCGGCGCGAACAGCGCCTTCGTGTCCGTCGGGGCGATGAGCACGGCGTCGGGGCGCTTGGCCGCGACCGCGTTGACGATCGGCGTCTGCTGGTCGGCCGAGAACTCGTTGGGGCCCTGGAAGTTCAGCGTCACGCCGAGCTTCTTCGCCTCCGCCTGGGCTCCGCAGTTCATCGTGATGTAGAACTCGTCGCCGCGGACGCCGGCGACGAGCGTCATGTTGTACTTCTTGGCGCTCGAGCCCGAGCCCGACGTCGTGGCCGACGAGCCGCCGCCGTCGTCGCCGCCGCACGCGGCGACGAGGAGCGCGGCGGCGGCCAGGCCGGCGGCCAGCACGCCGACGTGCCGCCGCTTCCGCCGGTTGTCGTTCTGCATGGGTGAGACCTCCTCCTCCTTTGATCCGTTACTGCCGGCGCTGGGAGCGGCGGCGGAGCTGGTCGAGGTACACGGCGCCGATGAGCACGGCGCCGACGGCGACCTGCTGCCAGAACGGCTGCAGGCCGACGATGACGAAGCCGTTGGCGAGGACCGCCGGGATGAACACGCCGAAGACAGTCCCGAGCATCGTCCCGACCCCGCCGAACAGGCTGGTCCCGCCGATCACGACGGCCGCGATCGCCTGCAGGTTGTCGGTGTCGTGACCGCCCAGCGTGGTGGTCGCGAAGCGCGCCAGCGACATGAACCCGGCGAGGCCGGAGAGCGTGCCGGCGAGCGCGTAGACCTTGATGAGGTGCCGGTCGACCGCGATGCCGGTGCGGCGCGCGGCCTCCTCGTTGGAGCCAACGGCGTACGTGTAGCGGCCGAAGCGCGTCTTCGCGAGGAGGATCCCGAACACGAGCGCCACAGTGAACGCGATGATCACCAGCCACGGCACCTGGTCGAACAGGCGCCCGGTGCCGATCGTGCTCACCAGCTTGAACGGGACGTCGCGCTCGTCGACGCCGCCCGTGATGAGCAGGGCCGCGCCGAGGGACATGCCCAGCGTGCCGAGCGTGACGATCAGCGGCGGGATCCGAGCCTTCGCCACCAGGAAGCCGTTCAGGATGCCCCACCCCAGCCCGGAGGCCAACGCCACCCCGAGCCCGACGAGGATCGTGCCCCAGTTGTCGCCGCCGACGGCGTTCATCGCCTTGACGGAGAGGACGCCGCTGAACACCAGCACGGCGCCGACCGAGAGGTCGATGCCGGCCGTGATGATCACGTACGTCATGCCGGTCGCGATGACGAGCAGGACGGCCGCGTCGGTCGCGACGTTGCGTGCGTTCGAGACCGAGACGAAGCTCTCGTACTCGATCACCGAGAAGGCGGCGATGAGCGCGACGAGGATCAGCCCGATCCACGTGCTCGAGCCGGTGACGAAGCGCTGCCACCACGGCACGCGCTCGGGCGCCTCGGCCTCGACCGCGAGCTCGTCGTCGGGCGCGTGAGCGGTCGTCTCGGTCACGCCGCCTCCTCGTGCTTGAGAGCGCCGGTCATCGCGCCGACGACGTCCTCCATGGACACGTCGCCGCGCTTGAAGCGCGCGACGCGCTCGCCGAGCCGCAGGACCTCGATGCGGTCGGCGACCTCGAAGACCTCCGGCATGTTGTGGCTGATCAGCACGACGGACAGGCCGCGCTCGCGCACGCGCAGGATGAGGTCGAGCACGTTGCGCGTCTGGACGACGCCGAGCGCAGCGGTCGGCTCGTCCATGAACACGACCTTGCTCGCCCATGTCACCGCGCGACTCACGGCGACCCCCTGGCGCTGGCCGCCGGACATGCTCGCCACCGGAGCGGTCGAGTCCTGCAGGCCGACCCCGAGGCCGCGGAACGCCTCGTCGGCGCGGCGATGCATCGCGGCCTTGTCGAGGAAGCCGAGGCGGCCGAGGAGGCCGCCGCGGGACAGCTCGCGGCCGAGGAACAGGTTGGCGGCGGGGTCGAGGTCGGCGGCGAGCGCGAGGTCCTGGTAGACGGTCTCGATCCCGAGCGCCCGCGCCTCGAGCGGAGAGCCGATCGTGACCGGCCGGCCCTCGAACAGGATCTCGCCGTCGTCGGGGGCGTGGACGCCCGCCAGCGTCTTGACGAGCGTGCTCTTGCCCGCGCCGTTGTCGCCGACGAGCGCGACCACCTCGCCGCGGAAGACGGTGAAGTTCGCGCCGCGGAGGGCGTGGACGCGGCCGAAGCTCTTGACGATGCGGCGGGCCTCGAGCAGGGGCTCTGACATGTCAGCTCCTTCCGGCGGGGACGGGGACGGGGGGCAGCGCGTCGGCGCTCTCGAACAGGCCGGCGGCCACGCCGGCCAGCAGCGCCGCGCCGCGCGCACCGGCCTCGACGACCGGCGGGCGCTCGAACGGCCCGATGTGCGCCGCCTTCGCTGCGAGCAGCGCCTCGTCGCGCGCCCAGCCGCCGGTGACGACGACCTTCCGGCGCCGCCCGGCGATCGCGTCGATGCGCCCGAGCTGGGCCTCGATCTCCGCCGCGGCGACGTCGAGCGCGGCGCGCCAGACCCGCTCGGGCGCCACACCGCCGGGAAGGATCGGCGGGCGGCGCTCGAGCGAGTACAGGTCGAGCTCGAGCGCGGGCGCATCTCCGGGAGCGGTGGCGAGTGCGCCCGCGTCGAGCTCGTGGCGGTCGGCGTCGCCGACCCCAAGTCCGTCGAGGACCTCGCGCAGGGCGAGTCCCGTCCACACGCCGCCGAGGATCGCGTGGCGGCCGTCCGCGACGTGCCAGCCGACGCTGACCCCGGCCTCGACGGCGCGCACGATCCGGTCGCCGTCGAGCGGCGGCGCGACGACGCGCACAAGCGCCTCCGCCGTGCCGCACGAGTCCAGGACGTCGCCGGGCGCCACGACGCCGACTCCGACGCCCGCCGCGAGGTGGTCGTGGCCGGCCACGGTGAGCACCGCGCCCCGGGCCTCGGGCAGCGCGTCGCCGACGACGCCGACGGCGGTGCCGGCGAGGACGGCCTCGGGCAGCAGGTCGTCCGCCAGGCCGGTCCAGGCCAGCGCATCGGCGAACGGCGCCTTCGCCTCGAGGTCGAACAGGCCGGTGCGCGACGCGAGGGACAGCTCCGTGACCTCGTCGCCGCCGAGGCCGCGCACGACCCACTCGCCGACGTTCAGCCAGCGGCGGGCGGCGCGCACGGCGGGACGATGGGCGACCATCCAGCGCAGCTTCGGGGCGGTGCAGAGCGCGCTCACGAACAGGCCGGTGGTGCGGACGAACCGCTCCTCGCCCAGGTCCTCGCCGAGTAGGCGCGCCTCGTCCTCTCCGCGCGCGTCGTGCCAGGCGATCGCGGGCGCGAGCGGCTCGCCGCGGCCGTCCAGGAGCACGCCGGTCTCGGCCATCCCTGCGACGCCGATGCCGCGCACGCGGCCCTCGGGCGCCTCGCGCAGCGCGGCGCGGGCGGCGGCGATCGCGGCGCGGAGCAGCGCGCCCGGGTCGATCTCGGCGCCGGTCGGGACGCGCTCCCACGGCGTGGGCGCGGAGCCGTGCGCGCGCTCGGCGCCGGCCGAGTCGACGACCGCGGCCTTGCACGCCGTCGTCCCCACGTCGATCCCGAGCAGCAGGTCGGTCACCGCTGCCCCCCGGTCGCGGGCGGCCGGCACGCGATCGCGACGACGTCGCCCTCCAGGCGGCAGGCGCCCGCGCCCCACGGCACGAGCACCGTGTCGCCGCGGCGGACGTCGAGCGGCTCCGCGCGCTCGGGCCGGAGCGTGCCGGCGCCGTCGGTGACGACGAGGATCGCGAAGCCGGGCGGCAACTCGGCGGACGGCGCGGGCGCGATCCGCTCGGCGGCGAAGAAGCGGTCGGCCTCGGGCGGCAGCAGGCGGGCGACGGGCCCGTCGCCGGCGGTGCCGGGGCCGCGGAGGGTCGCCGGGTCGACGGCCTCGCGGCGGACGCAGCTGAGGGCGCGCTCCCATCCCAGGCCGAGGGTCGCCTCGTCGTGGTCGTCGATCCCGAAGCCGTCCCACTCGAGCAGGATCGACATGTCGCTCGGCTCCTGCAGCTCGACGATCAGGACGCCTTCGCCGATCGCGTGCGGCGTGCCGGCGGGGACGAAGACGGCGTCCCCGGGCTGCACCGGCAGCGGGTTGAGCGCGCCGAGCATGGCGTCGTGGTCCTGGTCGCGCACCCAGCGCTCAAGCGTCTCCGGCGCGACGTCTTTGCGGAAGCCCGCCGCCACGCTCGCATCCGGCCGCGTCGTGCCGATGACGATCCACGCCTCGGTCTTGCCGTAGGGCGAGCGCAGGGCCTCGCGCGCGAACACTCCGTCGGGATGGACGTGCACCGGCAGCCGCTCGCCCGCGTCCAGCAGCTTGACGAGCAGCGCGGGGTCGGGCCCGCGGCGCTCGGCGTGATCGGGGCCGAAGAACCCGACCGGATCCTCGGCGGCGGCGTCGCGCACGAGCCGTCCGTCGGGGAGGCGGCTGAGACCGAGCTCCGGATCGCCGAACACGGTCGTGGTCGAGCCGACCCAGTCCTCGGGCACGCGCTCGCCCGCCGGCTCGGTCCCGCGCAGCTCGGCGATCGCGGGACCGCCGAGGTAGAACCGGGGCACGCCGTTGGGGGGCAGCAGGACGGGCCTCACGGCGCGACCTCCCCCGAGCCGCGCGCCACGAGCTCGCACGGGATGGTGCGGCGCTGGGGCGGGCCGCCGTCGCCGTCGAGGCGCGCGTACGCGAGCTGCGCGGCGATGCGGCCCATGTCCTCCGGCGCATGCCGGACGACGGTGACCGGGATGGGCAGCATGTCGGCGAGCTCGAAATCGTCGAAGCCGACCAGCGCGAGGCACTTCGGGTGATCACGGAGCGCGCGCAGCGCGCCGACCGTGTTGCGGTTGTTCGCGCAGAACAGGGCGGTCGGGCGGCGGCCGGGCGCCAGCCCGAGAAGCTCGCGCACCGCGCGCTCCGCGCCGGGCGCATCGTGCGTCCCGGCGCGCACGAGCTCGGCGCGCTCGGAGACGCCGCCGTCCGCGAGCGCGCGGCGGTACCCGGTGAGCCGCTCGCCGGCCGTGTGCAGCGAGGGCGGATCGCCGACGAACGCGATGCGCTCGTGGCCGTGGGCGATGAGGTGCGCCACTCCGGCCCGCGCGCCGCCGCGGTTGTCGAGCAGGACGGTGTCGGCCGGGACGCCGCCCGGCGGGCGGTCGAGGAACACGATCGGCGTGCCCGCGTCCAGCTCGAACGCGAGGTAGCGGTGATCGGTGCCGGCCGGGACGACGAGCAGCGCGTCGACGGAGCGGCGCAGCAGGCGCAGGACGAGCTGCTGCTCGCGGTAGGGGTCCTCCTCGCAGCTGCCGGTGATGAGGAGGTGGCCGCGGGCGTGCGCCGCATCCTCGACGGTGCGGGCGATCGCCGAGTAGAACGGGTTTGCGACGTCCTCGATCACCAGCCCGATGGCGCCGGCGCGGCCGTGGCGCAGGCTGCGTGCCACGTCGTTGCGCGCGAACCCGAGGTCGGCGATCGCCGCCTCGACGCGCGCCTGCGTGTCCGCGCGGACGCCGGGCTCGCCGTTGACGACGCGCGAGACCGTCTTGAGGCTCACGCCGGCGGTGCTCGCGACGTCGCGCATGGTCGGTCTGACCATTCGCTCTCTCCTCGCACCGGTTTCCTGACAACGTTGTCAGGGCGCCGGTGGAGGGAGCCTAGTGAGTAGTTGACAACGTTGTCAACCGGTTGGCCTCCGGTTTCCGCCCGTGCGCTTCGCGTGGGCCTTGGCCGGGCACCGAGGAAGGGCTTTCGACGTCTGGGGCGTTGCTGCGCGCGATGATGCGATCGATCATCGGCTCGCGCGCGGCCTGCTGCAGGCGGTCCCCCGGGGCGTGTTCGCGGTTGGTCATGACGCGCTATCGCGGGAGGGTCGTTGGATGGCGGCGGTGCTCGCAGCCGGCCCGGGTGCCGTCTTGAGCCACCTCCGCGGCCGCGCTGTGGGGCATCTGGGACGCCCGCGCGAAGGTCGAGGTCACCGTGGACCGCCACTGCCGCCGCCCTGGGATCGACGCGCACCGGACCGCACTGGCGGACGATGAGGTCACCGTGCATCGCAGCATCGCGGTCACGACGCCCGCCCGAACCCTGCTCGACTTGGCCGAGCAGCTGACGTCGCACCGACTCGAGCGAGCGGTCCACGAGGCCGAGTACCGGCGCCTCGGGAGCCCTCTGTCCCCTCGATGCCCTGCTCACACGACACCAGGGCCGCCGGGGGACGGCGACACTGAGGGCCATCGTCGCCCGCGGCAACCTCGGCAAGACCATCACCCAGAGCGAGCTGGAAGACCGGTTCCTCGCCTTCCTCGACGCCTACGAAGTTCCCAGGCCCCAGATGAACCAGCCCGTCGGCCCCTACGCCGTCGACGGCCTCTACCCCGACCAACGGCTCATCGTCGAGCTTGACGGTCGTCGAGCCCACGAGACGACCGGAGCCTTCGAGGAGGACCGCCGACGCGACCGCGACCTCCGCACTCGCGGCTACAGGATCCTCCGCCTCACGTGGCGGCAGCTGCACGACGACGCACCCACGATCGCAGCCCAATTGAGAGCGCTGCTCGCGACGACACCGGCCGCCTGATCACCCCGTCCCGGCCAGCGCGAACGCCCGCGCGGCGTCCAGCGTCCCGGCCTTCTCGGTCTCGACGCTCGCGGCCGCCACGGCCACCCCGAATGCCGCCGCGGCCGCGAACGGCTCGTCGCGCTCCAGCGCGACCGCCAGGCCGCCGACCAGCGCGTCGCCGGCGCCGACCGGGTTGCGCACGCACGCGACCCGCGGCGCGTCGAGCCAGCCCACGGACGGGCCGTCCGCCACCGCGGCGCCCGCCGCGGCGGCGGTCACGATCGCCCGGCGGGCCCCGCGGGCCACGAGCTCGCGCGCGGCGTCCCGTGCGCGCCGGCGCACCTCCGCCGGGTCGCCGGCCTCGACCGTCTCGTCGGCGCGTCCGTGCAGCAGCCCCTCGGCCTCGGCGAGGTTCGGGGTCACGACGGCCGCGCGCGCCTCGAGCGCGGCCCCGAGCTGCGCGCCGGTCACGTCGACGATCGCCACAACCCCGGCCCGCTCGGCGAGCACCGCGAGGCGCGCGTAGGCGTCCGCGGGCGCGCCGGGCGGCAGGCTGCCGCTGCACGCGAGCACCCGCGCCGCCGACAGCCGCTCGCCGACGGCCTTCTCGAACCGGTTCCAGTCGCCCGGCCCGACCGCCGGCCCGGGCTCGTTCATGACCGTGACGCGCCCCGAGCGCTCGAGGATCACCGCGGTCGAGCGGATCTCCCCGCCGACCGGTACGGCGACGAGCGCCACGCCCTCGTCGTCCAAGAGCGCGGCGGCGGCCGCGCCGGTGTGCCCGGGGGCGAAGCCGACGAGCGTCGCCGGCGCCCCGAGCGCCAGCGCGGTTCGGGCCACGTTGACGCCCTTGCCGCCGGGCGTCACGACACAATCGTCGAACCGCAGGACCTCGCCCGCGCGCAGCTCCGCGAGCCTCAGCGTGCGGTCGATGGTCAGGTTCGGGCCGGCGACGAGCATGGGGTGTGAACGCGCGGCGACGCGCGAGGCGCGACACTACGCCGCCTGATGTCCGCCGCCTACCGCCTCAACCGCCTCTTCCACCCCGACTCCGGCCGCTGCATCGACGTCGCGGTCGACCACGGACTGTTCGGCGAGGCCGGGCTGCACACCGGCATCGAGGACATGGCGGCGGCGATCGACACGCTCGTCGCCGCCGGGCCGGACGCGATCCAGCTCGGCCCCGGCCAGGCGCCGCTCCTGCAGCGGCGGACCGGGCCCAAGCCCGCGCTCGTGCTTCGCGTCGACGTCACGAACGCATACGAGCCCGAGCCGCCGGCCGAGCCGTTCAGCCTGCTCGTCGACGACGCGATCGGGCTGGCCGTGCGCCTCGACGCCGCCTGCGTCTGCGTGAACCTCCTCGACGCCCCGGGCCAGGGCGAGCTGCGCCGCCAGTGCCTGGCGAACCTCGCGGCCGCGCGCGCCGCGTGCGAGCGCGCCGGCATGCCGCTGATGGTGGAGCCGCTCGTGCTCGACCCGGGCGCCGGCGGCTACGTCGACGTCGGCGACCCCGACCGCATGATCGGCCTCGTGCGCCAGGCGGCCGAGATGGGCGCCGACCTGATCAAGGCGCACACGACCGACGACCTGGGCGACTACCACCGCGTCGTCACCGCGGCGGGCGTGCCGGTCCTGCCCCGCGGCGGCAGCCGCGTCGGCGACGCCGAGGTCCTCGAGCGCACGCACGCGCTGCTCGCGCAGGGCGCAGCCGGGATCGTCTACGGGCGCAACGTCATCCAGCATCCCGATCCGGCCGCGATGGTGCGCGCGCTGCGCGCGATCGTCCACGAGGACGCCGCGCCGGACGCGGCCGCGCTCGAGCTCGCCGGCGTCCGGTCATAGGGGCGCTCGCGCATCGACGGCTCGCGCGGCCGGCTCCCGGACCGCTTAGGCTCTGCGCTCGTGACCAGGCTGGAGGAGAGCGTGGCGCTGCTGGGCGCCGTGCCCGTGTTCGAGACGCTCGGGCCCGACGACCTGCGGCGCGTCGCCGAGGTCGCCGTTCCGCGGCGCTTCGACGCCCAGCAGGTGATCTTCCGCGAGGGCGACGAGAGCGACACGTGCTACGTCGTCCGCCGCGGCCACGCGCGGGCCGTCCGCGAGAATCCCGACGGGCGCACGATCGCCCTCGCGCACTTCGGGCCGGGCGACATCTTCGGCGAGCTCGCCATGTTCGACGACGAACGGCGCTCCGCCACGATCGAGACCCTCGACCCGGTCGACGCCGTCGCGGTCGCCGGCTCGGATATGCGCCGGCTCCTGCGCGAGCACCCCGACATCGCGGTCAAGCTCGTGATCGCGCTCGGCCGCCGGCTGCGCGAGGCGAACGAGCGCCTCACGCGCCAGTCGTTCCAGACCGTCCAGAGCCGGGTCGCGGTTGTGCTCGGCCAGCTCGTCGACCAGGCGCGCGCCGAGGGCGGCGGCGAGCGCGACGTGCTCGTGAGGATCACGCAGTCCGACATCGCGCAGCTCGCCGGGTCGTCGCGCGAGTCGGCCAGCCGCTTCCTCGCGGTGCTCGAGCGGGCGGGGATCATCACGCAGGGCCGCGGGCGGATCACCGTCCACGACCCCGAGGCCCTCAAGCGCTACATCTACTGAGCCGCCGTGCCGACCGGAGCCAACTCCGAGTTCTCAGCGGGCGGCGTGGTGGTCCGCGGGGCGCGCTGCATCGTCATCGTGCCCGCCCGCCGCACCGCGAACGGAAGCAAGGTGCTCGCGTTGCCCAAGGGCCACCCCGACGGCGCCGAGTCGGCCGCCGACGCCGCGCTGCGCGAGGTGCGCGAGGAGACGGGGGTCGAGGCGACGCTGGTCGAGAAGCTCGGCGACATCCGCTACTGGTACATGCGCGGCGGCCGCCGGATCTCGAAGGTGGTGAGCTTCTTCCTGCTCGACTACGTGAGCGGCGAGCTCGACGATCACGACCACGAGGTCGAGCAGGCGGAGTGGATGGCGCTCGAGGACGCGGCGCGCGCGCTCACGTACAAGGGCGAGCGCGACATGGCGGCGGCGGCGCTGTCACGCAGGGGAAAACCTCAGTAGGGTGCAGGCCGTCATGCAGGTGCTGAACTTCTACTCGACGATCTTCGCCGACCAGCTCAAGCGGGGTCGCAAGACCGCGACGATCCGGCTGGGCGACAAGTCGCACCGCTACAAGAAGAACCACGCCGTGCTCGTGACGATCGGCTATCAGCACTCGCCCCGCGAGAAGATCTTCGAGGCGGTCATCGACCAGGTCGAGGTCAAGCGGGTCAAGGACCTCTCGCCGCGCGACATCGAGCACGACAACCCCGAGTTCCGCCGGCACGACGAGATGATCCACTTCCTCGAGCAGATCTACGGCAAGTCGGTGTCGATGGACGACATCGTCACCGTGGTGCGGTTCTCCCAGATCATCGAGAACCCGCCCAGCGTCACCGATGCGCGCCTCGGCATCGGCGGCGCGCAGAACTGAGTCGCCCCCGTGCAGTAGATCCGCCGCCGCTGGCACTCTCGTCATCCGAGTGCCAGAACCGCCTTGCGAGCGGGACCAGACGTCCTATACTCTTGCGCCAGTGGTTGGCACTCTGCATCGTCGAGTGCCAAGAAGCTCGGATTTCACACCCTCTCTCTACGGAGGTAACCATGAAGCTGAAGCCCCTGGGCGATCGGCTGATCGTGCGGGCGATCGAGGAGGAGGCGACCACGGCGAGTGGCATCGTGCTCCCCGACACCGCCAAGGAGAAGCCGCAGAAGGGCAAGGTCGTCGCCGTCGGCGAGGGCCGGTTCGACGAGGACGGCGAGAAGCGCATCCCGCTCGACGTCGCCGAGGGCGACGAGGTGCTGTACAGCAAGTACGGCGGCACCGAGATCTCGTTCGACGGCGAGGACCTGCTGGTCCTGCGCGAGTCCGACGTCCTCGCCAAGGTTCAGTCGTAAGGAGACCCACACTCACATGGCACACAAGGAACTCAAGTACGAGGCCGCGGCGCGCGCCGCGCTCGAGGCGGGCGTCGACGCCGTCGCCAACGCCGTGAAGGTCACGCTCGGCCCGCGCGGCCGCTACGTCGTGCTCGACAAGAAGTTCGGCGCTCCCACCATCACGAACGACGGCGTCACGATCGCTCGTGAGATCGAGGTCGAGGACGTCTTCCAGAACCAGGGCGCGCAGCTCGTGCGCGAGGTGGCGACCGCGACGAACGACGTCGCCGGCGACGGCACCACCACCGCCACCGTGCTCGCCCAGGCGATCGTCCGCCAGGGCCTCAAGAACGTGGCCGCCGGCGCGAACCCGCTCGGCCTGAAGCGCGGCATCGAGCGCGCGGTCGACTCGGTGGTCGAGGAGATCAAGAACCAGTCCAAGGACATCTCCGGCAAGGACCAGATCGCGCGCGTCGCGACGATCTCGGCCGGCGACGAGGAGATCGGCGACGTCATCGCCGACGCGATCGAGAAGGTCGGCAAGGACGGCGTCGTGAACGTCGAGGAGGGCCAGACGTTCGGCATGGACCTCGAGTTCACCGAGGGCATG
>DATAAR010000101.1:0-6005 GCA_036259975.1 Solirubrobacteraceae bacterium
CGGGCAGCACGAACCGGCGGCGGACGTTGCCTCCCAGCGTTTCCGCTCGACTATCGGGCACGACCACCGCACGAATCTGGCTGCCGCGCTCGACAGCGCCGAACAGGGTCGTCTTGGGTCGCTGCGGCGAGCATTGCGCGCTGGCCGGGGAACTTGGCTTCGCGGCGAGCACGCGCCCGATCCGCCGCTCGCGGCTTACCACCGATGTACGTCTCGTCGATCTCGACGTCCCCGGACAGCGGCTCGTCGCCATGCTCGACCATGAGCTTGTTGCGGATGAGGTTCGCCATCCGCCATGCCGTCTTGTAAGTGACGCCCAGCTCGCGCTCTAGGTGCTTCGCGGACACCGCGCAGCGAGTGCTGGTCATGAGGTACATGGCGTAGAACCACAGGTGTAGCGACGTCGCGGATCGGTGGAAGATCGTCCCGGCCGTCGGGTGGACGTGGCGCCCGCAGGAATCGCACGACCACGACGGACGCGACTTGACCTTGTGGAACTTCCGCGTCTGCTTGCACTTCGGACAGTGGGCGTGCGAGCCGTCTTCGGAGCAGCGCTGGCGCCATAGCCACTCAAGGCACGTCGCGTCGTCGGGGAACTCGCGCATGAACTCCATGATCGAGTACGACGACTCCGAGCCCTTGCCTCGAACCGGGTTGTTGCGATCTACCTGCGACATGCGCTGATTGTCCCCGGATCAGGTACCTACGTCAAGGGGATACTTCCCCTAAAAGGTCACATGTCAAGCTCTCAGACGCTTCTTATGCGCCGTTCAGGTGCCCGAGGCACCCTGGGCCGCGATGACCGCTGCGCCCGCCGTCCACGCCGCCGCCCAGGTCGCGCTGCTCTTCGCGCCGGGCACAGCGGTCATCGTCGGCGGCATCCCGGGCGCCGGGAAGACCACGTTCCTCGCGCGCACCGTGCGGCCGGGCGACGCGATCGTGCTGGACTCCGCCGACGTCCGGCGGCGCCTGCGCGCGCGGCTCGGGCGGGGGGTCCCGTACGCGCTCTACCGCCCGGTCGTGCACGCCGTCCACCTGCTGCGCGTGTGGCGCGCGCTCGCGGTTCCCGCGCCGGTCGTCGTCCACGACTGCGCCACGCGGGGACCGCTGCGGCGGCTGATGCGCCGCCGCGCCGCCCGGGCCGGCCGCCCCGTGTGCCTCCTCCTGCTCGACGTCGACCCGGCCGTCGCGCGCGGGGGCCAGGATGCCCGCGGCCGGCGCGTCCGCGCCCGGGCGATGAGACGCCACGAGCGCCGCTGGGGCCGGCTGGTCGAGGGCGCGCCGCCGCACCCGCGGCCCGGGCTGCTGGCCGAGGGGTTCGACGGCGTGCGCGTGCTCGACCGGCGCGCCGCCGACGCGGTCGCCGCCCTGCGCTTCGGCTGAGCGTCAGCGCACGGGCGCGTCCGGAATCCGCGGAATTCTGTAGAACATCGGCGATCCATGCGCGTGATCGTCATCGGCGCCGGCGACGTCGGGCGGCACATCGCGACGACGCTCAGCGCCGAGCGCCACGACGTGACGATCGTCGACCAGGACGCCGATCGCGTCGAGGCGCTGCGCAACGAGCTCGACGCGCTCGTCGTCGCGGGCAACGGCGCCTCGCCGAAGGTGCTCGCCGACCTCGGGGCCGCGGAGGCCGACCTCGTGTGCGGGGTCACCCAGAGCGACGAGGCGAACATCATCGCCGCGCTGGCCGGCCACCAGATCGGCGCCAAGCGGACCGTGGCCCGCGTCCGCGACGCCGATTACTTCGGCGGCGACGAGTCGTTCGCCACGCACGTGCTCGGCATCGACTTCGTCGTGCACCCCGAGCGCGCGACGGCCGACGACCTCGCCGAGGCGATCATGCTGCCGGGCGCCGTCCACGCCGAGCACTTCGCCGACGGCCGGGTCTCGATCGCCGAGTCGATCCTCACCGAGCGCTCGCCGCTGATCGGCCGGCAGCTCGGCGAGCGGCGCATGGTGCGCCCGAACTTCATCTTCGGCCTCATCCGCGACGGCAAGGCGGTCGCGGCCGAGCCGTTCCACATGCCCAAGCGCGGCGACCACATCCTCGTCGCCGCCGCGCGCGAGCACATCGGCGAGGTGGTCGGGCACCTCGCGGGCCGCACGCCGACCGCCCGCGACGTGATCGTGTTCGGCGCGGGCCGCATCGGCCTGCCGCTGAGCCGCCGCCTCGAGGGCAAGGAGGGCGTGCGGGTCACCGTCATCGAGAGCAACCCCGAGCGCGCCCGCTACGCCGCGGAGCGCCTGGCGCGCAACAGCGTCGTGATCGAGGAGGGCGTCGACAAGGACGTGCTGCTGGCCCACGGCGTCGACCGTGCGCGGGCGTTCGTCGCCTGCGCCGGGGACGACCGCTCCAACCTGCTCGCGGCGATGCACGCCAAGCAGCTCGGCGCGGACCTGTGCCTGGCGGTCGTGTCGCGCGAGGAGTTCACGCCGCTGGTGGACGCGCTCGGCATCGACGCCGCGTTCTCGCCGCGTCTCGTGACCGCCGAGGCGATCCTGCGCTCGGTGCGCGGCGGCACCGTGCACGCGATGTACCTGCTGCTCGGCGGCGCCGAGGTGCTCGAGGTGCAGGCCGAGCCGGGCTGCCGCGCGGAGGGCCGCCGCCTGCAGGAGGCCGGCCGGCAGGCGCACACGCGGATCGCCGCGGTGGTGCGCGACGGCAGGGTGATCATCCCCCACGGCGACGAGGAGCGCGTGCACGCCGGCGACCGGATGGTGCTGTTCAACGCGATCCGCGGCGTGGCGGACGTCAGCTCCACATTCGGCGGCTCGTGAGGCGCCCGCGCGCGCCCGGGCTCGGCTCGAGCGTCAACTGGCAGCTCGTCGTGCCGGTCGTCGGCGGCACGCTGGGCGCCGTCGGCGTCGGCATGGCGGTGTGCGCGCTCACCGCGGTCGTCGCCGGCGACGGCGCGGGCGACGCGTTCGCCACGCCGGCCGCCGGCGCGATCGTGGTCGGCGCGCTGGCGCTCGCGTCCGCGCGGCGGCTCCGGTCGATCCCGTTCCGCCCGCGCGACGGATTCCTCGCCGTCACACTCGCGTGGCTCGCGGCGGCGATCGCCGGCGCCGTGCCGTTCATGCTTCACGGCACCCTCGAGCGCCCGGTCGACGCGTTCTTCGAGAGCATGAGCGGGTTCACCACGACGGGCGCCACGCTGCTCGGCCGCATCGAGGAGGAGCCCCACGCGATCCTCCTGTGGCGAAGCCTGTCGCAGTGGATGGGCGGCGTCGGGATCGTCGTGCTCGTCGTCGCCATCGCGCCGGCGACCGGGATGGCGACCAACCGCGTCTTCTACGCCGAGACGTCCGGCATGGCCGCGGAGCGCCTCACGCCGCGCATCGCGGACACGGCGAAGATCCTGTGGGGCATCTACGTCGCGCTGACCGCGGCCGGCTTCGTCGCGTACTCCGCCGCCGGCATGGGCCCGTTCGACGCCGCGAACCACATCCTCACCACGATCGCGACCGGCGGCTTCTCGACGCGCACGGCGTCGATCGGCGCGTTCGACTCGCTGGCGATCGAGCTCGTCGCGATCGTGTTCATGGTGCTCGGCGGGGTCAACTTCGCGCTGTACTGGCGCGCGCTGCGCGGCGCGGACTCGCTGCGCCCGCAGCTGCCCGAGCTGCGCGCGTACCTCGTGATCCTGGTCGTCGCGACCGCGGTCGTCACGCTGTCGCTGATCGCGTCCGACACCGCGATCGGCGCCGCCGAGGCGCTGCGCGACTCGGCGTTCACGGTCGTGAGCATCACGACCTCGACCGGCTACATCACCGCCGACTTCGACGAGTGGAACAGCTTCGGACAGCTCGTGATGCTCATGGTCATGTTCATCGGCGGGTGCGCGGGCTCGACCGCCGGCGGCATGAAGGTCATCCGCATCGTGCTGCTCGGCAAGGCGGCGGCGCAGGAGATCGAGCGCCAGCTGCGCCCGACGACGGTCCAGGTGCTGCGCATGGGGGGCCGCGTGTTCTCCGAGGAGGTGCGCAAGGGCGTCCTTGCGTTCTTCTCGATCTACATGCTCGTGTTCGCGGTCGGCACGGTCGTGATGACGCTGATCGGCGTGGATGGGACGACCGCGGTGTCGAGCGTCATCGCCAGCCTCAACATCATCGGGCCGGGCCTCGGAGAGGTGGGCGCGACCGAGAACTACGCCGCGATCCCGTCCGGCGGCCTGTGGTTCCTGAGCGCGCTGATGCTCGCCGGGCGGCTCGAGGTCTTCACCGTGCTCGTGCTGCTCACGCCGGCGTTCTGGCGGCGCAGCGTCGCCTGAGCCGCCGCTGCACCGCCCGACGCCGGACGCGCGCGCACCGGATAATGGCCGTCCGCCGCGACGCGAAGGGAGGCATGCCATCACGCTCGCACTCGGCGACCTGCGGGTCCTGGACCTCAGTCAGGTCATGGCCGGTCCGTTCTGCGCTCAGCTGCTCGGCGACATGGGCGCCGACGTCATCAAGGTCGAGCCGCCGGGCTCCGGCGACCAGGCCCGCCGCGCCATGGGCTTCCGCATGCGCGGCGACGACACGGCCGCGTTCCTCGCCGTCAACCGCAACAAGCGCAGCGTCGCGCTCGACCTCAAGGACGAAGCCCAGAACGCGGCGTTCCGCCGGCTCGCGGCGACCGCCGACGTGGTGCTCGAGAACTTCCGCCCCGGCGTCACCGAGCGCCTCGGGATCGGCTACGAGGCCCTGAGCGCGGACAACCCGGGGCTGATCTATGCGAGCATCTCCGGCTTCGGCCAGACGGGCCCGTCGGCGATGCGGCCCGGCTACGACCTCATCGCCCAGGGCATGAGCGGCGTCATGAGCGTGACGGGCAACCCGGGCGACGATCCCGTCAAGTGCGGGGTTCCCATCGGCGACCTCTCGGCCGGGCTGCTCTGCGCCTTCGCGATCCTCGCCGCCTACGTCGCCCGGGCGAAGACCGGCCGCGGCCAGCGCATCGATACGTCGCTGTTCGAGGGCGCGCTGGCGCTGTCGATCTGGGAGACCGCCGAGCTGTGGGCGACCGGCCGCGTGCCGCAGGCGCTCGGCTCCGCGCACCGCCTCACCGCCCCCTACCAGGCGCTGCGCACGCGTGACGGGCACATGACCGTGGCAGGCAACAACGAGCGGCTGTGGCAGCGCCTGTGCGCCGCGATCGGGCGCGACGACCTCGCCGGCGACCCGCGCTTCGCGACGAACGACGACCGCATGGCCAACCGCCCGGCGCTCGAGGCCGAGCTCGAGGCGGTGCTGCGCGAGCGCGACACGGCGCACTGGGTCGACGTGCTGCTCGAGGCCGGCGTCCCGGCCGGACCGATCAACGACTACCGGCAGGTGTTCGAGGACCCGCACACCCACGCGCGCGAGATGATGGTCGAGATCGAGCACCCGGTCGAGGGCACCGTGCGCGGCCTCGGCATCCCGGTCAAGCTCAGCGACACCCCGGGGAGCATCCGCCGCCCGGCGCCGTTGCTCGGCGAGCACACCGCGGAGGTCCTCGCCGAGCTCGGCTATGCGCAGGACGAGATCGCCGAGCTGCAGGGCGCGGCACAGCCGCGATGACGCGCGCCGCGGCGGGGCCGCCTCCGGCCACCGCGCCGTCCTACCGCTGGGTCGTGCTCGCCGCGGCGGCGGGCACGCAGGTCGCGTTCTCGGCGCTGCAGACCGGGCTGCCAGCGCTCGGGCCGGCCCTGCGGGCGGAGTTCGGGCTGTCGCTCGCGGCGCTCGGGGCAGTGCTCGGCGCGACGACGCTCGGCACCGTCGGCACCGTCTACGTCTGGGGCCTCCTCTCCGACCGCCTCGGCGAACGCCTCGTGCTCATGTGCGGGCTGCTCGGCACCGCGCTCGCGCTGGCGTGGGCCTCGGTGGCGCCGTCGGCGCAGGCGCTCGGCGCGGCCCTGTTCCTGGCGGGCGCGCTCGGCGGCTGCACCACGGCGGCGAGCGCCCGCGCGGTGATGGGCTGGTTCGGGCCGGCCGAGCGCGGCCTGGCGCTGAGCGCGCGCCACACCGGCGTGCCG
>DATAAR010000102.1:0-13960 GCA_036259975.1 Solirubrobacteraceae bacterium
CGGAGCGGCGGGGGCACAGCTGGTCGTATCCGTCTGCCTACTCGATGATCTCGGTGACGACGCCCGAGCCGACCGTGCGGCCGCCCTCGCGGATCGCGAAGCGCAGGCCCTGGTCCATGGCGATCGGCTGGATGAGCTCGATCTCCATCTGGACGTTGTCACCGGGCATGACCATCTCGACGCCCTCGGGCAGGTGCGCGCTGCCCGTCACGTCGGTCGTGCGGAAGTAGAACTGCGGGCGGTAGCCCGTGAAGAACGGCGTGTGGCGGCCGCCCTCCTCCTTCTTCAGCACGTACACCTCGGACTTGAACTTCGTGTGGGGCGTGATCGACCCGGGCTTGCACAGCACCTGGCCGCGCTCGATCTCCTCGCGCTTGGTGCCGCGCAGGAGGCAGCCGACGTTGTCGCCGGCCTGGCCCTGGTCGAGGATCTTGCGGAACATCTCGACGCCCGTCACCACCGTGCTGCTCGTGGGGCGGATGCCGACGATCTCCACAGCGTCGCCGGTGTTCACGACGCCCTGCTCGATGCGGCCGGTCGCGACGGTGCCGCGGCCGGTGATCGAGAAGACGTCCTCGACCGGCATCAGGAACGGGCGGTCGAGCGGGCGCTCGGGCTCGGGGATGTAGGTGTCGAGCTGCTCGGCGAGGTCGAGGATCTTCTGCGTGTACTCGGGGTCGCCCTCGAGCGCCTTGAGCGCCGAGCCGGTGACGAACGGGATGTCGTCGCCCGGGAACTCGTACTCGCTCAGCAGGTCGCGGACCTCGACCTCGACGAGCTCGAGGAGCTCCTCGTCGTCGACCATGTCCGCCTTGTTGAGGAACACGACCATGTACGGCACGCCGACCTGGCGGGCGAGCAGGATGTGCTCGCGCGTCTGCGGCATCGGGCCGTCCGCGGCGGACACGACGAGGATCGCCCCGTCCATCTGCGCCGCGCCGGTGATCATGTTCTTGACGTAGTCCGCGTGACCGGGACAGTCCACGTGCGCGTAGTGACGGTTCTGCGTCTCGTACTCCACGTGCGAGGTCGCGATCGTGATGCCGCGCTCCTTCTCCTCGGGCGCGTTGTCGATCTCATCGAAGCTGCGCGCCTGGCCGCCGTAGGTCTCGGAGAGCACCTTCGTGATGGCAGCGGTCAGCGTGGTCTTGCCGTGGTCGATATGACCGATGGTGCCGACGTTGACGTGCGGCTTGTCGCGCTCGAACTTCTCCTTGGCCACTGCTGTTCGCTCCTGTCTCGAAGTCTGTTCCGGGGGCCCTGGCGAACCAGGAAAAGCTATCTAAATACGGCTTCTGCGTGCGGTTACGCCGGGACCGGCTCCCCCGCGCGGTGCTCGACGATCTGCTCGGCGATGTTGGGCGGGACCTCGTCGTAGCGCTCGAACTGCATCGTGTAGTTCGCCCGCCCCTGGGTGTTGGAGCGAAGGTCCGTCGCGTAGCCGAACATCTCGCTCAGCGGGACGTACGCCGTGACGGCGAGCGCGTTGCCGCGCCGCTCCTGGCCCTCGAGGCGCCCGCGCCGCCGGCTCAGGTCGCCGATGACGTCGCCGAGGAACTCCTCGGGGGTCACGACCTCGACCTTGAAGACGGGCTCGAGCAGGACCGGCTTGGCGCGCTTGGCCGCCTCCTTGAAGGCCAGCGAGCCGGCGACCTTGAACGCGATCTCCGAGGAGTCCGTCTCGTGGTACTTGCCGTCGACGAGCTTCACGCGGACGTCCACGACCGGGTAGCCGGCCTTGACGCAGTTGGCGAGCGCCTCCTCCACGCCCTTCTCGACAGCCGGGATGAACTCCGTCGGGACGGCGCCGCCCTTGATCTTCGACACGAAGTCGAAGCCCTCGCCGGGCGCCGGCTCGATGTCGATGTAGACGATGCCGTACTGGCCCGAGCCGCCGGTCTGGCGGACGAACCGGCCCTCGATCTTCTGCGCCGTGCCCCGGATGGTCTCGCGGTAGGAGACCTGCGGGCGGCCGACGTTGGCCTCGACGTTGAACTCGCGGCGCATGCGGTCGACCAGCACCTCGAGGTGCAGCTCGCCCATGCCGGAGATCTCGGTCTGGCCGGTCTCCTCGTTCGTCTGGACCTGGAACGTCGGGTCCTCCTCGGCCAGGCGGCCCAGCGCGACCGACATCTTCTCCTGATCGGACTTCGTCTTGGGCTCGACGGCGACCTTGATCACCGGCTCGGGGAACTCGATCGTCTCGAGCTTGATCGGCGAGTCGGGCGCGGCCAGCGTGTCGCCGGTGACGACCTGCTTGATCCCGACGCCCGCGGCGATGTCGCCCGCGAAGACCTCCTGGACCTCCTCGCGGTCGTTCGCGTGCATCATCAGGATGCGCCCGATCCGCTCGGTGCGGCCGGTCGACACGTTGAGGATGCGCGAGCCCGCCTCGAGCTTGCCCGAGTAGACCCGGAAGTACGTGAGCTTGCCGACGAACGGGTCGGCCATGATCTTGAACGCGAGCGCGGCGAAGGGGGCGCCGTCGTCGGCGGGGCGCGTCTCCTCCCTGGGCTCGTCCTCGCCGCGGACCTCGACGGTGCCGGTCACCGCGGGTACGTCGAGCGGGCTCGGCAGGTAGTCGAGCACCGCGTCGAGCAGCGGCTGCACGCCCTTGTTCTTGAACGCCGAGCCACAGAAGACCGGCGTCATGTTGAGGTCGAGCGTGGCCTGCCGGATCGCCGCCTTGAGCTTGTCGTGCGGGATGTCGGCCTCCTCGAGGATGAGCTCGACGAGCTCGTCGTCGTAGTGGGAGACCTCCTCGAGCAGGTGCTCGCGCGCCTCCTGGGCGCGGTCCTGGTGCTCGGCCGGGATGTCGATGACGTCGAACTCCTTGCCGAGCTCGTCCTTGTAGATGATCGCCTTCATGCCGATCAGGTCGATGATCCCGACCAGGTCGGCCTCCGCGCCGATCGGCAGCTGCACGGGCACGGGATGCGCGCCGAGGCGGTCGATCATCGTCTGGACGGCCTTGTCGAAGTCCGCCCCGATGCGGTCCATCTTGTTGATGAACGCGATGCGCGGGACGTGGTACTTGTCGGCCTGGCGCCAGACGGTCTCGGACTGCGGCTCCACGCCGGCGACCGAGTCGAAGAGGGCGATCGCGCCGTCGAGGACGCGCAGCGAGCGCTCGACCTCGACCGTGAAGTCCACGTGGCCGGGCGTGTCGATGATGTTGATGCGGTGACCGCGCCACTCGCACGTCGTCGCCGCGGACGTGATGGTGATGCCGCGCTCCTGCTCCTGCTCCATCCAGTCCATCGTGGCGGCGCCCTCGTGCACCTCGCCGATCTTGTAGGTGCGGCCGGTGTAGTACAGGATGCGCTCGGTCGTCGTCGTCTTGCCGGCGTCGATGTGCGCCATGATCCCGATGTTCCGGGTCTTCTCGAGTGAGAACTTGCGTGGCATGTGAAGGCGGGGGGAGTAGGGAAGTGAAGGCAAAAAGAACGGGCCCCTCGGGCCCGCACGCACGACAGTTCTCTGATTCGCCCTGCCGCGCTATGTGCTCGAGGTCTCCATCCGGCGCTGTCAGCGTGCCCGCTGGAGGCGCACATCATGCAAGCGGTGCGCCAGCAACGGACTTCGAAGCACGATAGCAGAGAGGTGTCGCGCCTCATCCCTGCAATTCCGCGCTCAGACGCGCTGCGTTGGAGGTCGGGGGCCGGTGTCTCGGAGGCGGCTCAGCGCCCGGGGCAGGCGGCGTTCCGCTCCTGCGCGGCGCAGGGCTCGGCGCGCTCGCGGACCGCGTAGTGAGGAGGTCCCGGCGCGGTCGTTCCGGCCGTTTGCTCAGGGGCTTCTGAGCAACACGGTGCACCTATGACGTGCCCAACGTCGCTTCGCCCGCCGAGGCCCCGGGGGCCCCGGCGGCAGACCCACGGCGCTCGCGCCCACCCTCCTCGATGCAGACCGGCTGCGCCGCGACGGTCTGGCAAGCGACCGAGCGGAGCGCCGCTACCGCGGCGTGGCGGCGTCGCGCTCGCGCCGCAGCCACCGGCCTCGCCGCGCTCGCGGACTGCGCAGTAAGGGGGAACGATCCCGGGGCGCGCGGTCGGTCCCCAGCGTTACTCAGGAAACTCTGAGTCACATTGTGCACCTATGACGTGCACAACGTCACGCTCATCCGCGGACGATCGCCGGCGCGCGGCTCGCTCCTCCTCGATGCCGACGGACCACGCCGCGGCAGCGGGGCGACCCGAGCGGATCGCCGCGAGACACCGCTACCAGCGGCCGCTGGGAGCGGGTGTCTCGGGCCAGAGCGGCGAGTCTCGCGGGGCGAGCAGCCGCGGCTGGCTAGGACGCAGCCGAAGCGAATGGCCCAGCCATTTGCGAGGCGAGGACAACGCCAGGCGCGGCAGCGCAGCCGCGCGAGGCCGACGGGATCGCGCGAGACGCCCGCTACCAGCGGTAGTGCGCGAAGGCCTTGTTGGCCTGGGCCATGCGGTAGATGTCGTCCTTGCGCTTGTAGGCGCCGCCCTGCTGGGACGTCGCGTCCATGAGCTCGTTCGCGAGCCGCTGAGCCATCGTCTTCTCGCGGCGCTGGCGCGCGAACTCGACCAGCCAGCGCACGGCGAGCGTGCGCGCGCGACGGGCGGGCACCTCGACCGGGACCTGGTAGGTCGCGCCGCCGACACGGCGGGAGCGAACCTCGAGGACCGGCGTCAGCGCCTTGATCGACTGTTCCAGCGCGTCGACCGGCTCCTTGCCGGTGCGCTCAGCGATGATCGACAGGGCGTCGTAGACGATCCGCTCGGCGGTGGACTTCTTGCCGTCCAGCATCACCTTGTTGATGACCTGCTGGACGAGGCGCGAGCGGTGGACGGGGTCCGGCTCGACCGGCCGGATCTGGGCTGCGGCGCGACGGGGCATGGCTACTTCTTCTTCACGCCGTACTGCGAGCGGGCCTTCTTGCGGTCGCTGACGCCGGCGGCGTCGAGCGTCCCCCGCACGACCTTGTACCGCACGCCCGGCAGGTCCTTGACGCGGCCGCCGCGGACGAGCACGACCGAGTGCTCCTGCAGGTTGTGGCCCTCCCCCGGGATGTACGCGGTGACCTCCATCGACCCGGTGATTCGCACGCGCGCCACCTTGCGCAGGGCCGAGTTCGGCTTCTTCGGCGTGGTCGTGTACACGCGCGTGCACACGCCGCGGCGCTGTGGGGCGGCGACCTTCTTCTTGCGGCCCTTGCCGGACTTGAGGCCCGGCGTGGACAGCTTCTTCGGCTTCGGGTTGCGCCCCTTGCGGATGAGCTGGCTGGTGGTCGGCATGCGGTCGCGGATGGTAGCAGCGTCCACCGGGCTTCCGCTCGGGCCTCAGGCCGCCGGGACGGCCTCCAGCGCGTCGTGCGCCGGCGTGTACTCGAGGCCCTGGTCGCGCGCCACCGGCTCGTAGGTGAGCTTGCCGGCGGCGACGTTCAGCCCGGCCATGAACCCGGGGTCGGAGGCGAGCGCGCGGTGCACGCCCTCGTCGGCGAGCCGCACCACGTAGGGCATCGTCGCGTTCGTGAGCGCGTACGTGCTCGTGATCGGAACCGCCCCGGGCATGTTCGCGACGCAGTAGTGCGTGATGCCGTCGACCTCGTACGTCGGGTCCGAGTGCGTCGTTGGGCGCGAGGTCTCGAAGCAGCCGCCCTGGTCGATCGAGACGTCGACCATCACCGCGTTGCGCTTCATCATGGCCAGCTGCGAGCGCCGGATGACGTGCGGCGCCTTGGCGCCGTGGATCAACACCGCGCCGATGATGAGGTCCATGTCGGGCAGGCGCTGCTCGATCTCGAGCGTCGACGCGAAGCACGTCGAGCAGCGTCCGTTGAGCAGGACCTCGAGCTCGCGCAGCCGGTCGATGTTGCGGTCGTAGACGTACGTCTCGGCGCCGAGCCCGATCGCGATCTCCGCCGCGTTCTGGCCCACGACGCCGCCGCCGATCACCATGACCTTGCCGGCCGCGACGCCGGGCACCCCGCCGAGCAGCAGCCCGCGCCCGCCGAGCGGCTTCTCGAGCATGAACGCGCCCGCCTGGGTGGCGATCTTGCCCGCGAACTCGCTCATCGGCGCCAGCAGCGGGAGCCGCCCCCGGCCGTCGGTGACGGTCTCGTAGGCGATGCACGTCGCCCCGGACTCGAGCAGCCCGCGCGTGAGCTCCGCGTCGGGCGCGAGGTGCAGGTAGGTGAACAGCGTGTGGCGCGGCTCGAGGCGCGCGACCTCGGCCGGCTGGGGCTCCTTGACCTTCACGATCAGGTCGGCCTCGCCGAACACCGTCTCGGCGTCGGGCGCGATCGTCGCGCCCTGCGCGGCGTACTGCTCGTCGACGATCTGCGACCCCTCGCCCGCGCCGGCCTGGACCCACACGCTGTGCCCGCGATCGGTCAGCTCGCGCACACCCGACGGCGTGAGCGCGACGCGGTACTCGTCGGTCTTGATCTCCGTCGGGACGCCTACCTTCACTAGGGCCTCTCAGTCGTGGTGGGGTGGCGGACGATCTCGCGGCCCCGCAGGGCGAGCCAGAACTCGATGCGGTCGCGGGCGGAGCCGAGGTTGCGGCCGGTCAGCTCCTCGATCTTGCGGATCCGGTAGCGCAGCGTGTGGCGGTGGCAGTACAGCCGCCGGGCGGCCGACTCCCACTGGCCGTTGCACTCGATGAAGGCCTCCAGCGAGCGCATGAGCTCGCCGCCGTAGTGGCCCTCGCCGTGCTCGATCGGCCCGAGCAGCGAATCGCAGAACAGCCGCAGCGCGTCGGAGTCCTGCAGCGACAGCAGCAGCTGGAACGAGCCGAGGTCGCGGTACGTGGCGAGCGGGCCGGCGGACTCGTCGCGCGCCGCGCCGTTGGTGCCGTTCGACGCGGTCGGTCCGAGCTCGCGCGCCTCGAGCGCGCAGCGGGCCTCGTGGTACGCCTCGCGGGCGCGGGCCACCGGGACAGCGCGTCCGGCGCCCGCGGCGGGCCGCGCGGCGAGCGCCTCGGCCGCGCGCACGACGACCCGCTCGCCGAGCTCGAACAGCTCGTCGTCGAGGAAGCCGGGCAGCAGCGCGCAGGCGAAGCGCCCGTTGGCGGCGACCAGGCCACTCACCGCCTCGGCGCGCAGGGCGTCGGCGAGCGCGGCCTCGCACGCCTGCGGGGTGTCGCGGTCGGCGGGCGCGAGCACCAGCGCGCTGACCCGGCCGCCGAGGCCGAACGGCTCGAGGCGCCGACCGAGCTCGGCGCCCTCGAGATCGCCGTCGATCACGGCGCTGAGGACGTCGCCGGCGAGGCGGCGCTCGGTCGAGTCGGCCACGCGGCGGCGCAGCAGCTCGAGCGCGACGACTGTCACCGCCTGGTGCAGGATGAGCCGGTCGATCTCCGCCAGGCCGCCGGAGTCCTTGACGGCCACCAGCCAGGCCGGCGGGACCGCGCCGCGGTCGGAGGCGTCGCCGGCCCCGACCGGCAGCGCCAGGCCGCGCGGCGCGAGGTCGGGGTGGCCCGGGACGAAGCTCTTGCCGTCGCCGCGGCGGGCGCGGTCGCGCAGCTCCCCGGCGAGCGCGCCGATCACGTCGCCGTCGAGCTCGCGGCGGAAGGTGCGCATGGCCTGCAGCTCCCCGCGGCCGTCGAACACGAGCGCGGCGCCGCCGACCAGCGTGGCGAGCGCGCCGACGATGGCCTCGAGGCCGCGCTCTGACAGCACGATGCGCTGGAGGCGCTCCTGGGCGGCGATCGAGCGCTGGAGCAGCGCGTACTGCTCGTTGACCAGGCGCGTGAACGCCTGCTCGGTGAGCGCGATGAACGGCAGCTCGTAGGGCACCTCGAACAGCGGGAACGCACGCTCGGCGGCGGCCTCGACCATCGCGTCGGGGACCGTCTCGTGGGTGAAGCCGGTTCCGAGCCCCACGCCGGCGAGCCCGTGGTCGGCGAGCGTGGCGATGAAGTCGCGCTGGCGTTCGGGCGTGTCGAGCGCGAGCCCGGTCGTGAGCAGCAGCTCGCCGCCCGACAGCCACGGGGTCGGGTCGCGCAGCTCGGAGATGTGCACCCAGCGGACGGGCGCGTCGAGGTTCGCCTCGCCGGCCAGCACCTCCACGTCGAGGTCGCCGAGGACTTCGCGGACGGTCAGCACGGTCACGGTTCCCTAGTGGTGGAGCATCCGGCGGGAGGCCTCTTCGAGGACGGGCCGCAGGACGGCCTCCATCTCCTCGAACTGCTCGGGGCCCGCGATCAGCGGCGGCGACAGCTGCACCACCGGGTCGCCGCGGTCGTCCGCGCGGCAGATCAGGCCGCGGCGGAACAGCTCGGCCGACAGGAACCCGCGCAGGAGGCTCTCCGACTCGTCGTGCGTGAAGGACCGCTTGGTGTCGCGGTCCTTGATGAGCTCGATCGCGCAGAAGTAGCCGGCGCCGCGCACGTCGCCGACGATCTCGATGTCGCGCAGCGACTCGAGCATGTCGCGGAACGCGCCCTCGTTCTCGCGCACGTGCTCGTTGAGCCCCTCGCGCTCGAAGACGTCGAGGTTCGCCATGGCGACCGCGGCGCACATCGGGTGCCCGCCCCACGTGAAGCCGTGCGCGAACGACGCCGTTCCGTCGAGGAACGGCTCGGCGATCCGGTCGGAGGCGATGACCGCGCCCATCGGCGCGTACGAGCTCGTGAGGCCCTTCGCGGTGGTGATGATGTCCGGCTGGTAGCCGTAGCGCTCGGCCCCGAAGTAGTGGCCGAGGCGGCCCCAGGCGCAGATGACCTCGTCGGAGATCAGGAGTACGTCGTACTCGTCGCAGATCTCGCGGACGCGCTGGAAGTAGCCCTCGGGGGGCGTGAAGCAGCCGCCGGCGTTCTGGACCGGCTCCATGATCACCGCGGCGACGGTGTCGGGGCCCTCGAACTCGATGCGGTGCGCGACCGCCTCGGCCAGGTTCTCGGCGCCATAGCCGGGCGGCAGGCGGTAGAGGTTCGTGTTCGGCACGTGGCAGCCGCCGGGCGCGAACGGCTCGTACGGCTGGCGCAGCGCGGTGACCCCGGTCGCCGACAGCGCGCCCATGGTGGTGCCGTGGTAGGCGATCTCGCGGGCGATCACCTTCGTCTTGTTCGGGTGGCCGGTGAGCTTGTGGTAGTGGCGCACGAGCTTCAGCGCCGTCTCGACCGACTCGCCCCCGCCGGAGGTGAAGAAGACGCGGTTGAGGTCGCCGGGCGCGAGGCTCGCGATGCGCGCGGCCAGCTCGATCGCCGGCGGGTGCGCGTACGACCACGTCGTGAAGAAGCCGAGGTCGCGGGCCTGGTCGGCGCCGGCCTGCGCGACCTCGGTGCGGCCGTGGCCGATGTTCACGCAGAACAGCGCGCTGAGGCCGTCGAGGTAGCGATTCCCGTGCTCGTCCCAGACATAGCAGCCGTCGCCCTTGACGATGATCGGGATGTCGGCGCCATCGGTGTACGCGCCGAGGCGGCTGAAGTGCATCCAAAGGTGTCGCTTGGCCAGCTCCTGGAGGGTGCCCTGGGGCGCTGCGGCCTCGGTCGTCGCCATACGATTCTCCACTTCGTCACGGACGTTGGTCGGTCTGTACAACGCTAGCTGGTCCGTGGGGGCAGATGCAACTCGACGGCTCAGCTTCGGTTGTCCGCACCGGCGTACCATCCCGCGCCCCGCGGACTGAGCGGAGCGTTCCCCGACCGAGAACGTCGAGGGGAGCGCCGCAGCGCTCCCCTCGATCACAAACCGGATGTCGCGACGCGCGCTACTTCACGAAGTTGAAGTTCGCGCGGTGCGACGTCCCATCGTCCAGCGTGACGATCAACTGCCGGCACGTTCCGGCCCATTCGGGCGTCCGTCTTCCAGTTGTAGACGGTCTCGATCGACACATGCAGCGCCGGGAGGCGATACGCGAAGCGCAGGCTCCGCCACAGCGCGACCGCAAGCGTCACGACGGCACTGCTCGCCAGGACCGCCGCGAGGCCCATCCGTCTACGCCTGTGCGGATGCCGGTCGCTCATGTTCAGGTCAATGGGCGGCTGCCGTCGGTTCCCATTGACGGGGGTCGCAAACGGCCAGCGGTGCGACGCGCGCGGTGACCGGCGGCCGAGCCGACTCCGGCGGTCGCCTGGGCGATGTGCGGAGCTGCGCCGCCGGTCCGCGGCTACGAGGCGGCGGCCGACGTCGCCGCGGCGCGCTGGGCGGAGCGCACGGGCGCCGGCGTGAGCGCCGACGCGACCACGACGAGGACGAAGGCCAGGCCCTGGACCGCGATGCCGAGCGCCGTGCCGGGCATCGGGTCGCCGAAGACGACGATGCCGCCGGCGATGCCCGCGATGTTCGCCGCGGTGCCGGTGATCGCGATGACCTCGACGGCCTCGCCGTCCTGCAGGCTGCGGGCGGAGGCGTAGAAGGCGGCCGCCGAGGCGACGCCGGCGACGACGAGCCACGGGCTGGCGAGGCCGAGCACGCCCTCGCCGGCGGCCATGCCGCTCAGCGCCTTGACGGCAACATTGCAGACGCCGAAGAGGATGCCGGCCGCGGCGGCGAGCATGACGCCGTGGTGCTCGGCGGGAGCCCCGGCGCGCGGGCCGAGGATGAGCAGGCCGCCCATGCCGAGCAGGACCGTCTCGAAGGCGATGAGGCCAGCCGAGGAGAAGGTGGAGTGCGTGCCCTCGGGGTCGGGCATGGTGATCCCGAGCAGGATCAGGCCGATTGCGGTGAGCGCAAGCCCCCACCACTGCCGGCGGCCGACCGAGAATCCGAAGAGGCGGTCGGCCATGACGGCGATCAGCACCACGCCCCCGCTCAGCACCACCTGGACCACCGACAGCGGCGCCAGGGAGATCGCCGCGACGTGCAGCAGCCAGCCGCCGCCACCCACGAGCATGCCGATCGCGAACCACTTGGACGTCCACAGCGCCTTGGCGCTGCGCAGCGGGTGGCGGATGTCGACCTTGGCGCAACGGCACGCGCCCCGGTGCTTGTAGAAGAAGCCGAGGTTCGACGCGACTGCGCAGAGGAACGCCAGCAGGATGCCGATGTGGAGGCTCATAAGAAGGGGTCAGCGCGCCGGTCGAGTCAGAATTGCGGTGCCGATCGCTGATCCCCTCATCGGCACCACAGGCCCTCCTCTTGACCCGAAGCGTCGCGACAGGCTAGCGAACCGATCCGGAGCCGACCTCCAGGAGGACGATTCCCATGGCGAACGCGGCGGAGACGTTCGACAAACCGCTGCTCTTCGTGGACATCGACGGCGTGATCTCGCTATTTGGCTTCCCCTCGGACAGGTGTCCAGCCGGGAGCTGGCTGAACGTCGACGGCGTCCCGCATCTCATTTCGGCCACGGCGTCCGAGCACCTGCTCCGGCTCGCGCGCACGTTCGAGCTGGTGTGGTGCAGCGGGTGGGAGGACAAGGCCGACGAGCACTTGGCGCACGTGTTAGCTCTGCCCGCTCGGCCGCCGTTCCTCACCTTCTCGGGCGCGCCTTCGACCGCTCACTGGAAGCTCGACAGCGTCATCGCGCACGCGGGCGACCGCCCCGCCGCGTGGATCGACGATGCCTTCGACGACGAATGCCGGGCCTGGGCGGCGGCGCGGTCCGCCCCGACGCTGCTCGTCGCGACCGATCCCGCCGTCGGGCTCACCGCCGAGCACGTCGCCGTGCTCGAGGAGTGGGCGCACCGGGGTCTGGCACGCTTCCGGGCTGCGATGCCCTCCGGCGACGACTCCGAGTGAGCGCCGCCGCGCCCGGTTCTCGGTCGCGACGCGAGCGGTCGGCCCTGGCCGCCCTGTACCTCGGCGGGTTCCTCGGCCCGTTCGGCGGCGGCGTGCTCGTGGTGCTCGTCCCCGAGCTCGCGGACGTCTTCGATGCGTCGACCGCCGCGGTGACCGCCGGCATCACCGTCTACGTGCTGCCGTTCGCCGCGCTGCAGCTCGTCTCGGGCACGATCGGCGAGCGCCTCGGCCACGGGCGCACGATCCGCTGGGCGTACCTCTCCTACGCGCTCACGTCGTTCGGCGCCGCGCTGGCGCCCGGGATCGCCGCATTCCTCGCGATGCGCTCGCTGCAGGGCGCGTCGAACGCGTTCACCAGCCCGCTGCTGCTGGCCGCGCTCGCCGAGGCGAGCACGTCGGAGCGCCTCGGGCGGAGCATGGGCACGTTCGCGTCCGTCCAGACCGCGGGCATGGTGATGGCGCCGCTGTGCGGCGGGCTCATCGGCGCGATCGACCCGCGCCTCGCGTTCGCGGTCCCAGGCGTGGCAGCGCTGCTCCTTGCGCTCGCCCCGCTGCCGGCCGGCGCGCACGTGCGGCGACCCGACCCGACGCGCCTGCGCGACGCGTTCAACCGCCGCTCGAGCCTCGTCGCCGCGGCCGGCTTCCTGGCGTTCCTGGCGATCAACGGCGTGGCGTTCCTCGTGGCGCTGCGGGCCGCCGACCGGTTCGGGCTCGACACGACCACGCGCGGACTGCTCCTCGCCGGCTTCGGGCTCGCCGGGGTGCTGGCCGGGCGGCCCGCCGGCGGGCTGGTCGACCGCTTCGGCCCGCGGCCGGTGGTGCTTGGCGGGGCGCTCGTGAGCGGAGCCATGATCGGCGTCCTCGGCGTGGCCGGGAACGTCGCCGCGCTCGCGGCGGCGTGGTTCGCGGCCGGCGTCGCATCCCAGTTCATCTGGGCGGGCCTCAACACCCTCGCGGTCCGCAGCACGCCCGAGAACCGGGGCGGCGCGATCTCGGTCGTGGGCGCGTTCAAGTTCGCCGGGAACGCGCTCGCGCCGCTCGTGTGGCTGCCGATCTACCTGTTGCGGCCCGGGCTCGCGTTCGCGGCTGCCGGGGCGGCCGCGGCGGCGATCGCGCTCGTGGTGCAGGGCGTCCGGCTTCCGGCCGCGGGGCCCGAGCCGCCCGCCGACCGCGCGCGGGCCGCGGCCGCCGCGCAGCAGTAGGCCGCGGCGCGCCGCCCCGTGGACGCGCCCAGGGCCCGCGTCGCCGCGGGCCCTCGGGCCCAGCATCGGATCGCGCGACGCCTAGCGCTCGTCGTCCGGGACGTCCAGCTCGGCGAGCTCCTCGGCGAAGCCGGGGTCGCCGCCGCCGGCGCCGATCTCCTCGAGCGACGCGAGGTCCTCGTCGAAGGCGGAGCCGAAGCCGCCAAGGCCGTCGCCGTCGCCGAGGCCGAGCTCGGCGGCGATCTCGTCCTGGTCGAGCAGGCCGACCTCGTCGACGGCCCGCGGCAGCGGCTCGGCCGGCTCGATCTCGATCCGCCGGTAGCGCTTCAGCCCCGTGGCGGCCGGGATCAGCTTGCCGATGATCACGTTCTCCTTGAGGCCGTTCAGCGTGTCCTTCTTGCCCTCGAGCGCGGCGTCGGTCAGCACCTTCGTCGTCTCCTGGAAGGAGGCGGCCGACAGGAACGAGTCCGTGTTGAGCGAGGCCTTCGTGATGCCGAGGATGATCTCCTCGAACTGCGCCGTCTCGCCGCCCTCGGCCTTGATCCGCTCGTTCTCGCGCGCGAACTCGTAGCGGTCCACGAACTGGCCCGGGAGGTAGCTCGTGTCGCCCTTCTGGTCCACGCGGACCTTCTTGAGCATCTGGCGGACGATCAGCTCGATGTGCTTGTCGTTGATGTCCACGCCCTGGGACTTGTAGACCTCCTGCACCTCCTTGACGAGGTAGCGCTCGGTCTCGGTCCGGCCCCGGAGCTTGAGCAGGTCGTGCGGGTACAGCGAGCCCTCGTTGAGCTGCCGGCCCGCGTCGACGCGCTCGCCCTCGGCGACGATCAGGCGCGTGCGCCGCGGGAACGTGTGGCGGTGCTCCTCGCCGGCGTCGTCGGTGACGACCACCGTGAGGGCCTTGTCGGTCTCTTCGATGTGGACGACGCCGGCGTGCTCGGTGATCTGCGCAAGGCCCTTGGGCTTGCGCGCCTCGAACAGCTCGACGACGCGCGGCAGGCCGTGCGTGATGTCCGCGCCGGCGACGCCGCCGGTGTGGAACGTCCGCATGGTCAGCTGCGTGCCCGGCTCGCCGATCGACTGCGCGGCGATGATGCCGACC
>DATAAR010000103.1:0-3925 GCA_036259975.1 Solirubrobacteraceae bacterium
CCCTCCTGGATGAGGTCGAGGAAGGTCAGGCCGCGCCCGAGGTAGCCCTTGGCGATCGAGACGACCAGCCGCAGGTTCGCCTCGACCATCTGGGTCTTGGCGACCATGTCGCCGCGCTCGATGCGCTTTGCGAGGTCGACCTCCTGCTGCGCCGTCAGCAGCGGCACGCGACCGATCGAGCGCAGGTAGAGCCGCAGCGAGTCGAGGCTCGGCTCGACGGTGAGATCGATCTCCGGCTTCTTCGGCGCATCCGAGCCCTGCTTGGCGCGGGCCTCGGCGGCCGCCTCGACCTTCTGCGCCTCCGAGGTGGCCGGCCGGCCGTCGGCGCCGACCACGTCGATGCCCTGCTCCTCCAGGTGCTGGTGGAGCTCCTGCACCTGCTCCTTGGTGACGTCGACCTCCTCGAGGGTGGCCGCGATCTGCTCGAAGGTGAGGAAGCCGCGCTCCTGTCCCTCGGCAACGAGCTGACGGAGGTCGTCCATCTCCCAGATGGGTGCCTCGTCAGCGAGTAGAACCTCGCTCTTGGTGCTCAAACTCCCCAATCCCTCGCGAAAACCGTGGACGGAAGCCCATCCCGGGTCGCCGTCCGTCTCCCCTTGCTCTGTCTCGGTTGTCGTGCGCGTGAGCGCGGTCGCGGCAAGCACCGCGGGGGCTGAGCCTCGTGGTCCTCTCGCGCGGCGGCGGAGGGGCTATCAGCCGAGTAGCTGGTGAGTGATAGCACGATCTCCGCGGATGTCTAGGCAGGGTGCGGAATGGCGCACCGCTACTCTGCGTTCTTCCGCCAATGGAACCCACCACGCTCACATCGCCCGACGTCCAGGCGTCGGCCCCCACCGTGCACGTCTCGCTGTCCCGCGTGGGGGTGACGGGCGTCGAGAAGGTCATCCGGATCGCGGGCAAGGACGGTCACCCTCAGCTCTTCTCCGCGCGGCTCGAGTGCTTCGTCGACCTCGGTCCGAAGCAGAAGGGCGCGCACATGTCGCGCTTCGAGGAGGTCGTCAACGACGTCATCGGCGAGGTGATCCTGGGCGAGACCGGCTTCAAGGCCGAGGGGCTCGCCGAACACATCGCCGAGCGCGTGCGCGAGCGCCAGGACGCGCTGCGCGCCGAGGTGACCATCGCCGCGCGCTACCCGGAGTACAAGCCGGCGCCCGTGTCGGGGATCCCGACGCAGGAGATCTACACGCTGTACGGCTCGGCGGTGGCGAGCGCGCGCGGGACGCGCCGACTCGTCGGCGTCGCCGCGCAGGGCATGACGGCGTGCCCGTGCGCGCAGCAGATCGTGGCCGGCCGCGCGCGCGAGCGGCTCGTGGCCGACGGCTTCTCCGACGTCGAGATCGGGCGCATCCTCGAGGCGGTGCCCGTCGCGACCCACAACCAGCGCGGGCTCGGCACGCTGCACATCGGCTGCCCCGAGGACTGCAAGACCGAGCTCGAGGCGTCGACGCTGCTCGAGATCGTCGAGAACTCGATGTCGAGCGAGATCTACGAGCTCATGAAGCGCTCGGACGAAGGCTCGGTCGTCGAGAAGGCCCACCGCCGGCCGCGGTTCGTCGAGGACTGCGTGCGCGAGATGATCGCCGGCGTGATCGCGGCCTTCGGCGACCTCACGGAGCGGACGTTCGTGTCGGCGCGGCAGGAGAACCTCGAGACGATCCACCAGCACAACGTCGTGGCGGAGCGCTTCGGGCTGCTCGGCGAGCTGCGCCACGAGGTTTACTCCGGCGAGCACCTGGCGCATCACACGTCGATGCGCGAGTGGTTGGACGCGGCGGGGCGGTAGGGGCGCTCTCGCTCGTGGCGCTCCGCTCCTGACGCTGGGGTCGTCGCGGCGCTGGCGGACTGCGCGGTAAGGAGGGAGGGAGAGCCGGCGTCGGCGTTCCAGCGCGTTCGCGGGGCGATGCGCATTCTGGTTCTCTGTGTCCCGTTTCGCGCATCAGCCCCGCCCCGCCGCTAGGCATCCACCGGCGGCGTGGCGCTCCTGCGCGTGACCCCAATGCTCGCCGCGATCACGAGCACGATCGCCACGACCTCCCGCCCGCCGAGCGTCTGGCCGAGCACCACGAAGCCGGCCAGCGCCGCGACCGCGGGCTCGAGGCTCATCAGCACGCCGAAGACGCTCGCCGGCAGGCGCCGCAGCGACTCGCTCTCCAGCGAGTACGGGATCACCGACGACAGCACCGCGACCGCGAGCCCGATCGCCAGCGCGCTTGGCGCGAGCAGCTCGGACACGCCCGCCTCCGCCAGCCCTGGCCCCAGCGGCATCAGCCACGCCACGCCCGCGGCGAGCGCCAGGCCGGTGCTCCCGTGGAACACGCGCGTCGCGCGCTGCGCGAGCACGATGTAGACCGCCCAGCACGCGGCCGCCGCGAGGATCAGCGCGAGGCCGGTCGGGTCCACGCCGCCCGCGCCGAACGGGTTCGCGAGCAGGACGATCCCGAGCACCGCGAGCGCCACCCACAGGAGATCGAGCGCCCGGCGCGAGAACAGGACCGCGACGCCGACCGGTCCGATGAACTCGATCGTCACGCACACGCCGAGCGGGATGCGGTCGAGCGCCTCGTAGAAGCACAGGTTCATGAGGCCGAGCGCGACGCCGAACGCCGCCGCGAGGCGCAGCGCGGGCCGGCCGTAGGTGCGGACCTTCGGCCGCCACAGCGCGAGCAGGATCGCGGCGGCGAAGGCCTGGCGCAGCAGCGACGCGCCGCCCGGCCCGAGCTCGTCGAAGAGCGTCGCGCCGAGCGCCGCGCCGAACTGGACCGACACCGCGGCGGCCATGACCATGGCGACCGGCGGGACCGGGTCCAGCCACCGGATGCTGCCGGCTACGGCTTCAGGCGGTGCCCGGTCCGGAACAGCCATCCGCTCCACGCCACGACGGCGGCCGCCAGTGCGGCGGTGACGGCCAGCGACAGCGGGACGCTCACGTCGCTGGTGCCGAGGAACCCGTAGCGCACCGCGTTGAGCAGGTAGAAGATCGGGTTGAGGTGGCTGAGCTCGTGCCACGGCGAGGGCAGCAGGTCCACCGAGTAGAAGACGCCGCCCAGGAAGCTCAGCGGCAGGATCACGATGTTCGTGACGAACGCGGTGTGGTCCCAGCTCTTCGCGTACACGCCGACGATCACGCCGAAGGACGAGAACAGCACGAGCGCCAGGCCGAGCGCGGCGGCGAGGACGAGCGGCTCGCGGATCGGCACGTCGACGAACGGCAGCACGCACGCGATCAGGCCGCCGCCGATCAGCAGGGCGCGCACCACGCCGCCCAGCGACAGCGCGAGGTTGACCTCCCACGAGCGCATGGGCGCGGCCAGCACGTCGTTGAGGTAGCGGTCGAACCGCGCCTGGAACACCGACGACGAGTTGTTCGCGTAGGTGGCCTGGATCATCGCCATGGTGACGAGCCCGGGGACGATGAAGACCTCGTACGGCACGCCCTCGATCTGGCGGATGCGCCCGCCGAGCGACAGCCCGAACACGAGGATGAAGAGCAGCGATGAGAGGATCGGCGCGGCGACGGTCTGCGTCCACAGCTTGAGGACGCGATGCGTCTCGCGCGCGCTGAGCGCGAGCAACCCGCGGCGGCGCTGGACGAGCGCGCTCACGACGCCATGGCCTTGACGTAGACGTCCGCGAGCGAGTCGGCGGCGAACGCCTCGCGCAGGCCCGGCGCGCTGTCGCGCGCGAGCAGGCGCCCGCCCCGGATCAGCGCGATCTCCTCGCAGAGTTCCTCGGCCTCCTCGAGGTAGTGCGTCGTGAGCAGGATCGTGGTGCCCGCCTCGTGCAGGCGGCGGATGTACGCCCACAGCTCGAGGCGCAGCTCGAAGTCGACGCCGGCGGTCGGCTCGTCGAGGATCACGAGGCGCGGCTCGTGCATGAGCGCCCGGGCGAGCAGCAGGCGCCGGCGCATGCCGCCGCTGAGCATCGG
>DATAAR010000104.1:0-5307 GCA_036259975.1 Solirubrobacteraceae bacterium
CCGGTCAGCGCCGCGCCGAACTCGGCCAGGTCGCGCTCGACGAGCGCCGGCAGCAACCCGGTCAGCACGATGTGCGAGATCAGCGCCGAGCGGTCGCGATCCGGACGCAGGCGCGCGAACGCGGCGGCCTCGCTGCCGCCCGAGAGCCCGGGCTCTGCCGCCGGGATCGCGAGCACGCACCGCCATTCGTCGGGCATCGCATGGCGCATCAGGAGCGGCGCGGGCTCGTCGACCGCCCGGCGGCGGCCGCCCTCGACGACGAGACCGCCGAGCGCGAACGTCCACAGGCCGACCGCCGAGCGGGCGCCGCGTCCCGCGATGCGCGCCATCGCCGCCGGTTCGGCCGACCGCCCGGCGAGCGCCGACAGCGCCGCCGTCACGGCGAGCGCCAGCTTCGTCCCGGAGCCGAGGCCGACGTGCGGCGGGATCGCCTCGACCACGCGAATACGAACCCCGCCCACCCCTCCTTCCTGCCCGAGGGCATCGCGGCAGCGCTCCGCCACGGCCAGCGCGCGCTCCGCGTCGGGGCCCTCGGCGCTCAGCTCGGCGCTCGGGGTGGCCTCCACCACGACCGCGGGGCGGCTCACCGCGACCCCCAGCCCGCCGAACCGGCGCGGCGCCCCGCCGGAGGGGTCGAGCATGCCCATGTGCAAGCGCGCGGCCGCCTCGACGCGGACCGTCGTCATCCGTCGCCGACCGCGGCTCGCACGTGGGCCAGGACGCAGTCCATCGCCGCCCGCTCGCGGGGGCCGGCCGTCTTGTCCACCACGACGGCCAGGCGCTCGAGCTCGGCGCGGATCTCGTCCGCGGGCAGCCGCCGGACGCGCGAGGCGAGGATCGAGGCCTCGAGCACCGCGCCGCTGGCCCGGTTGAAGCCGATGAACTCGCGGCCCGTGCCCCGGCCGACGACCCGGGTCGTCACGCGGGCGCGCAGCCCGGTTGCGTCGATCGTGTCGACCGCGACCTCGCGCCACGAGCACGCGTCGACGAGCACGGCGCCGTCCACCACGGCCGCCGGCCGCGTCGGAGGACGCGGATCCCCCAACGCGGCCTGCGTGAACAGCAGGATGTCGTCGGTGATGTTGACCACCGCCGCGCCGTTTCGCTGGAGGTTGCGCAGCGTGCGCGTGGCGCGATAGGGCTTGATGACGATCGCCTCGTCCCCCCACTCGACGCCCATCGCCGCACAGTTGACCGTGCCGTCCGGGTTGATCGTCGTCGTGACCGTCTCGACGATCATCCCCGGAAGGACCGCTCGAGGACGTCCAGCTCGACGGCCCCGGCGTGGAAGGACCGCCCGGTCCGAGCGCTCACGACGCGCACCTCGGCCGGGCTGAACAGCAGCGGATCGATCTTGTAGAAGTCCCAGTCCGCCTGCTCGAGGATGCTCCCGAACGGCTGGCCGTGGTCGCGCGAGGCGGAGGACGGCACACGGGCGACGACGGCCTCGAGCTCGTCGTCGGGCGCGTCGACCGTCAGCTCCACCTGGCCGCCGTAGAGCACCGCGTCGTTCGTGCGCCCGATGGCCTCGGGGTCCTTGGCCGACACCGGCGGCAGCGGGCACGTCCCGAAGCCGCTCACCACGCAGCGCACGTCGAAGTCCAGCTCGTGCAGCTTGTGCAGCGCCGTCTCGACGACGCGCGCGGCGACCTGGACGCCGCCGGCCAGGCTCGCGGTCGGCGCGAACAGCAGTGTGAGGTGGGCCGGCGCCACCCCGGCGCGCTCGGCGACCCAGGCCGCCAGCTCCTCGGGCGGTGCGTCGCGCGTCTCCAGGCAGAGGACCGCCGTGTCCGCGCGCTCGTCGACGTCGAGATCGTCGTACAGATCCTCGGCGCGGATCAGCGCGCGGCCCGGCCCGCTGGCCATCGCGAAGTACCCCTCGCGGTCGATCTGCCAGCCCGCGTACTGGGACGCCAGGCACGCGAGCGCCGGATGGTCGGTGACGACCGTGAGCCCGGGCAGCCAGCGGCCGTCGAGCACGATCGGCGCGAACGCGACCGAGCCGAGGGCCCCCATGGTGACCTCGGCGAAGCGCCGCCCGGCCTCCAGCCCGCCGGGCACGGCGCTGCCGCAGTCGATCACCCGCGTCCCACTCGGCAGCGTCTCGACCGCGATCCGCAGCGCGCCGGCGTCGCCGGCGAGGCGGTCCGCGAGCTCGCGGGCGCGGTCGTTCAGAGAGAGGCTCATCGAGGCGGCTCCAGGGTCAGGATCTCAGCACGCCGCAGCTCGACGGTGTCGCCGGACCAGCGCGTGTACCGGCCGTCGATCTGCTCGGCGGTGACCGGCAGCCCGAGCGCGCGCAGCCGGCGCAGGCACAGGCGCAGGAACGGCGGCTGGTACGTGCAGGCGCGCACGTACGTCGGCAGCAGCGCGGTCGCGGTCATCGCGACGATGCTCGCGCGGCGCATGCCCGCCCCGGGATGGGCGCCGAGCGCCCCGAAGACGACGATCGTGCCGGCCAGCGCGCTCAGGCCGGCGGCCGGGCCGGCGCGTCCGGCGACCGCGATCAGCCCGCGCCGCAGGCCGGCGCCGGCCTCCTCGCCGGCATCTCCGTGGACGACGATCTCGCCCCCGCGCATGCCCGCCCGCTCGCCCACGTAGGCGCCGCCGAGGCGGCGGCCGGCCGAGCCGCGCACGACCAGGCGCCCGCCGCCCATCTCGGCGCCCGCCCAGTCGCCCGCGTCGCCCTCGACGAGGATCTCCCCGTCCTGCATCCCGGCGCCCAGGTGCGGCCCCGCGTCGCCCGCGATCGTCAGTCGGCCCCCCGCCATGCCGGTCCCGAGCGCCGCGACGCGCGTCAGGTCGCCCTCGACGCGGACGTCCGGCTCACCTGCGCCCGAGACGTCGAACAGGTCGCCCGCCGCGGCGGGCCGGTTGCCGTGCCACACGTCGAGGCGCTCGATCTCGGACCGGCTCAGGCCCGCGAGGCGGTCGGGACGCAGCGCTTCCGCGCGGACCGGCGCGGCCGGCGCCTCGCGGAGCGTCAGCGTCAGCGTCACGGGACGAGCTCCTTGAGGTGGAAGTGGTGCGGGCCGAGGTTGCCCCCGTAGTTGCCCGCCGTGATCCGCAGCGCGCCCGCCCGCGCCGCCGCGTCGAGCCCGGCCCGCATCGCCGCGCGCACCGGCTCCTCCCCCAGGCCGTCGATCACGATCTCGAAGACCGAGCCGACGCCGTTCGGGACCTGGCTGTCGTCGACCTGCCCGCGCAGCGTCGGGCACAGCACGTGGTTCGTCGACGCGATCTGGCCCGAGTAGCGCGAGCCGACCTTGCTGCCGCTGCGCGCGATCCCGCCCGGGAACGGGAGGATCGCACCCTCCACGGGCCGCATGGCGGCGGCCGCCGCCTCCGCCGCGCCAAGGGCGGTCGCGACCTGCTCGGCGAGGATGATGAGGTTCCCGCCGCCGACCCCCTTGACGATCCCGAACCGCTCCTCGACGAGGAACTCGCCCTCCATCACGGGGATCCGCCAGTACCGCCGGCCGGCCAGCACCTTGCTCGCCTGCCAGCCGTCGCCGAAGAAGCGCAGCTTGCCGCCGACGTCGACCTCGGTGTCGGCCTCGAGGCCGTTGAAGCAGACGGTCGTCGGGCACGTGAGCACCGTCTGGCCGATCCGCTCGACGAGCCGCTTGCCCAGTCCCTCCCTGTCGGGGGCGAACAGCAGCACGGAGATGCCCGGACGGCCGTCGGGCGTCTCGGCCGCGTCCAGCTCGCGCTCGATGCCGGCCTCGCACTTGCAGCCGATCACCGAGGTGGCGAAGCCGGTGAGCGAGCGCCCCGCGTTCATCGCCCAGGTGGGCGTCGCCGCGGTCACCACGATCCGCGCGCCCCACATCGGGAACGCCTCGGCGAACGTGTCCTCGACCTCGACGTCGTGCAGGCGCATCACGCCGGCCGTCCCGCGGGGACCCGCCGTGCCGGCTCGAGGAGCCAGGGCTCGCGCACCGGGTAGTTGTCGAACTGCACGGTGTAGCGCTCCTGGAACCGGTCCCGCAGGACTTCCTCGATGGCGGGGTCGTGCGCCGCACCGACGCGCAGCAGGTCGCCCGTCACCGCCTCGACGAGCTCGCCGTCGCGCACCACCACGCGGCCGCCCTTGATGACGTAGCGCGGCGTGGCGAACATCTCCTCGCGGTCGTCGCGCTCGTCGTAGATCGTGACGTCGGCGTCGGCGCCGGCGCCGAGGTGGCCCTTGTCGCGCAGGCCGAGCAGCCGCGCCGGCCCGGCGCGGGTGACGATCGCGATCTCCTCGAGCGTGTACTCGCGGTCGAGGTCGTCGAGCAGGACGGTGCGCTGGATCGCCTTCCGATTCGCCCGCTTGAGCTGATCGTTGCGGTAGTCGCGGTCCATCAGGAGCCGGATGAGCTTCGGGTAGCTGAGGAACGAGCCGCCGTTCGGGTGATCCGTCGAGAGCACGAGCCGCCACGGGTCGCGGCTGAGGAGGAACAGCTCGAGCCCGATGCCCCACTGCAGGGCGTGGACGTAGTTCTTCTCGCGATACGTGAACGGCACGATGCCGCAGCCGGTCTCGACCTCGGTGTCGGCGTTCACCCACTTGCCGCCCGTGATGTCGCGGAGGCGCTCGGACACGGGGGCGTCGGCGGTCATGGTCGTGGCCGGCCCGAACATCACCTGCCCGACGTCGGCGCTGAACTCGGGGTGCGCGCCGAGGTACTCCGCGAGGTCGGGCGCCCGCGAGCGCATCCGGCCGCCGGGCCGGCCGCCGTAGGCGTGGAACTGGAGGTGCGCGAGGTGGGCGCGCCGGCCCTCCATCGTGCGCAGCGTGTCGAGGGTGGTGCGCCAGTTCCCCGCGACGCCGAGGTTGTTGCAGTGCACGTGGACGGGATGCGGCAGGCCGAGCTCGTGCGCCGCCGAGGCGATCGCCTCGATCACCTGCCGGGGCGTGAGGCCGGCGACCTCGTCGTCGAGCGAGGTGACGTTTCCCTCGCCGCGCTTCCAGCGCTCGATGCCGCCCGGGTTGACGAGCTTGATCCCGTAGCCACCGGTGGCCTCCAGCCACCACGCGATCGCGTCCCGCACGCGCGCCGGGTCGCGGCGGATGAGGTCGAAGAGCGCGACGTTGTTGCCCATGAGCACGAGGAAGAGCGCGTCGATCATGGGCGTGTCGCGCAGCTCGGCCAGGACGTGGCGCGCCGCCAGCGGCGGCGTCGCCGCCTCGACGACGGTGGTGTAGCCGAGCAGCGCGTAGCGATAGCCGGTGACGAAGGTCGACGGGACCGTGCCGCCCGTGCCCGAGCGCATGACCGCGGAGCGCTCGACGACGTCGCCCCGGTGCTCCTCGGGCGCCAG
>DATAAR010000105.1:0-12075 GCA_036259975.1 Solirubrobacteraceae bacterium
GACTTCGAGACCGCCGACACGTCCGCCGAGGACCCGGCGCAGCTCTACTACACGTCGGGCACGACCGGGGTCGCCAAGGGCGTCGTGCACGCCCACCGCTACATCCTCGCCCACGAGGAGTTCGTCTACTGCCACGACGTCCAGGACGGCGAGCGCTTCCACGGCATGGGCGAGTGGGCGTGGGCGGCCGGCGTCGCGCCGCTGCTGGGCCCGTGGCGCTACGGCGCGCTGCAGTGCGTCTACCAGCGCGAGGGCGGCTTCGACCCGGCCAAGCAGCTCGACTTCCTGAGCCGCCACGAGGTCACGAACGTCTTCACGACGCCGACGGCGATGCGGGCGATGATGGCGCTGGGAAACGTCTCCGAGCGCTTCCCGCAGAAGTTCCGCATCGTGTGCTCGGCCGGCGAGCCGCTGAACCCCGAGGCGATCCGCTGGTTCCGCAAGGAGTACGGCGTCACGGTGCTCGACTTCTACGGGCTCACCGAGTCCTATCCGCTGTGCGGCAACTTCCCGTTCATGGAGGTCCGCGAGGGGTCGATGGGCCGCCCCATGCCCGGCTGGGACGTCCAGATCCTCGACGAGGACGAGAAGCCCGTGCCGCAGGGCGAGCGCGGCGAGATCTGCCTGCGCGCGCGCTCGAATCCGCACTACCCGCTCGGCTACTGGAACCGGCCCGAGGACTCCGAGGAGGTCTTCGGCGGCGAGTGGTTCCACACCAAGGACGCCGCGATGCAGGACGAGGATGGCTACGTCTGGTACGCCGGGCGCGCGGACGACGTGATCATCGCCGCCGGCTACCGGATCGGCCCGTTCGAGGTCGAGTCGGCGTGCCTCGAGCACGCCGCGGTCAAGGAGGCGGCCGCGGTCGCGTCGCCGGACGAGGTCAGGGGCAACGTCGTCAAGGCGTTCATCGTGCTCGCCGAGGGCCACGAGCCCTCCAACGAGCTCGTCGAGGACATCCAGCGCCACGTGCGCGAGCGCCTGTCGGCCTACGCCTACCCGCGCAAGATCGAGTTCGTCGACGACCTGCCCAAGACGCTCACCGGCAAGATCCGCCGCATCGAGCTGCGCGAGCGGGAGATGGAGGAGGCGAGGCAGTAGCCTCCGGCCGCATGGCGGAGGTGAGGGAGATCGGCGTCGTCGGCGCCGGGTTCATGGGCTCCGGCATCGCCGAGTCGGCGGCGCGCGCCGGCCTCCGCGTGCGCGTCTACGAGCCCGCCGCCGCGCCGCTCGAGCAGTCCAAGACCCGCATCGCCGCCTCCGTGGAGCGCGCGGTGCGCGGCGGCAAGATGGACGAGGAGCAGGCCCGCGAGCTGCAGGAGCGGATCACGTTCTCCAGCGAGCTGCACTCGCTCCACGGCTCGGAGCTCGTGATCGAGGCGATCGTCGAGGACCTTTCCGTCAAGCGCGAGGTGTTCCGCACGCTCGACGACGCGCTCGACGACTCGGTCATCCTCGCCTCGAACACGTCGTCGATCCCGATCGCCGGCCTCGCCGCCGCGACGCATCGCCCGTCGCGGGTGCTCGGCCTGCACTTCTTCTCGCCGGTGCCGGTGATGAAGCTCGTCGAGATCGTCGTGGCGCTCGACACGGCCGACGAGACGGTCGAGAAGGCGGAGGCCTTCGTGCAGCAGATCGGCAAGCGCGCCATCCGGACGAAGGACCGCTCCGGCTTCATCGTCAACATGCTGCTCGTCCCGTACCTGATGGCCGCGGTGCGGATGTACGAGGACGGCTTCGCCACCCGCGAGGACATCGACGAGGGGATGAAGCTCGGTGCCGGCCACCCGATGGGCCCGCTGCAGCTGTGCGACTTCATCGGCCTCGACGTCCTGTACGCGGTGTGCGACTCGCTGTACGAGGAGTTCAAGCGCGCGGAGTACGCGCCCCCGCCGCTGATGAAGCGGATGGTCGCCTCGGGGCACCTGGGGCGGAAGGCCGGCCGCGGCTTCTACGAGTACGGCGCGAACGGCCGCTGAGCGCGTTCAGGCCGCCGCCTTCACGATCAGCATGTCCTCCTCGCGCTCGCCCGGCGCGAGGATCCCGCGCGCCTCGAGCAGCGGCGCGCGGGCGCTGACGAGCGGGCCGAGCCGGCCGCGGCTGCGCTCGAGGACGTCCACGCGCAGGCCGCCCGCCTCGAGCAGCTCGACCGTCGGCTCGAGCCCGCAGATCGACGAGTGCACGAGCAGCACGAATCCGCCCGGATTCAGGTGCGCGGGCGCCTGCTCGCAGATCCGGTCGAGGAGCACGCGGCCGTCGGTGCCGGCGTCCCAGGCGCGCCGCTGCCCGCGCCGCGGCAGCTCGTCGTCCGCGGCGGGAAGGTAGGGCGGGTTCGACACGATCGCGTCGAACCGCTCGCCCGCGACCGGTTCGAACAGGTCGCCGCGCAGCGCCCGCACGCGCACGCCGTTCAGCCGCGCGTTGAGGCGCACGGTGAGCACCGACCGGCGCGACACGTCGATCGCCGTGACGGCGCCCGCCCCGGCCTGCGCGCCGGCGATCGCCAGCGCACCGCTGCCCGTGCACACATCGAGCAGGCTCGTGCGCGGCCGCAGCTGCGCGCGCAGGTGCGCCGCCAGCATCCAGGTGTCGGGGCGGGGGCGGAAGACGCCGGGGAGCGCGGCGACGCGCATGGCAGCCCCGTATCCGCGCACGGCGCGCCGCAAACCCGCAGCCGGCGCGTGCGCCGCGTCCCGATGCGGTACGCCTGTCGGGGTGAGGCCCGCCACGCAGCCCACCGAGCTCACGCCCGACACGCTGCGCCAGGCCTTCGACGTGCCCTCTGCGATGACGGTCGGCATCGAGGAGGAGCTCATGGTCCTCGACACCCACTCGCTCGACCTCGCGCCGCGCGCGCCGGAGATCCTCGCCGCCACCGGCGGCGACCCGCGCTTCAAGCCCGAGCTCCCCGCCGCGCAGCTCGAGATCGCCGTCGCCCCGGCGGCGAACGTCCGGGAGGCGGCGGCCGGGCTGCGCGCGGCGCGGGCCGAGATTGCCGGCGTAGCGGCGCCCGACGCGCGGCTGGCCGGCGCCGGAGCACACCCGTTCGCGAGCCCGGAGGGCGTCGTCAACCCGGCGCCGCGCTACCAGCTCCTCGCCGCCGAGTTCGGGCGCGTGATCCGCCACCAGCTGCTCTTCGGCCTCCACGTCCACGTCGCCGTGCGGCCCTCCGACCGCGCGCTCGCCGTGTACAACGCCCTGCGCTCGTACCTGCCCGACCTCGCCGCGCTCGCCGCCAACGCGCCGTTCTACGCCGGCGCCGACACGGGCCTGGCCTCGGTGCGCCCGAAGATCGCCGACATCCTGCCGCGCCAGGGCGTGCCGCCCGAGATCCCGAGCTGGGACGCGCTGGCCGGCTACCTCGCGTGGGGCCGCGCGTCGGGTGCCGTGCCGGAGCCCGGTCAGTGGTGGTTCGAGCTGCGCCTGCACCTCGCGTACGGCACGGTCGAGGTTCGCGTGCCCGACGTGCAGACCACCGTCTCCGACACCGCCGCGGTCGCGGCGGCGGTCCATTCGCTCGTCGCCTGGCTCGCCGACCGCCACGCCGCGGGCGACGAGCTGCCCGTCGACGCGACGTGGCGCGTCGCCGAGAACCGGTGGGCCGCCTGCCGCCACGGCATCGAGGCGCGGCTCGCCGACCTGCGCAGCGGCGATGTACGGCCGGTGCGCGAGCGCCTGCACGCGCTGCTCGATGAGCTGGACCCGGTCGCGCAGCGTCTCGGCTGCGCCGCGGAGCTGGCCGCGGCCCGCGACCTGCTCGACGCCAACGGCGCCGTCCGGCAGCGCGCGGTCGCCGCCGAGCGGGGCGTGCACGGGCTCGTCGAATGGCTCGCCGAGCGCTTCCTCGCGCCGTGACGCCGCGCGACCGGCGTGTCGTCACGCGATACGCGGGTACGTTCCGCGCCGATGCCGAAGCTCGCCGGTCCTCGCGGCCCGATCACCGCCTTCCTCCTCGACGCGCTGCAGCGCGCGCCGCACGCGCTCGCCCCGCCCGAGCGCGCGCCGGTGGCCGACGCGCTCGCCGACGAAGACCTGCAGCTCGCGCTGTACCTCTCTTACGAGCTGCACTACCGCGGCCTCGACGGCGTCGACGACCGCTGGGAGTGGGAGCCGTCGCTGCTCGCGCTCCGCGCCGGTCTCGAGGTCGACTTCGAGGCGGCGCTCGAGGCGGCCGTGCCGCCGGCGACCCGTGACCTCGAGCCCGCGCCGGCCGAGATGGACGTCGCCCTGCGCGCGATCGCCGACGCCGACGATGGGCCGTCGCTATCGCGCCACCTCGAGCGTGAGGGAACGCTCGAGCAGTTCCGCGAGTTCGCGGTGCACCGCTCGGCCTACCAGCTCAAGGAGGCCGACCCGCACTCGTGGGCGATGCCGCGCCTGAGCGGCCCGCCGAAGGCGGCACTGGTCGAGATCCAGGCCGACGAGTACGGCGGCGGGCGCGCCGAGCGCATTCACGCCGAGCTGTTCGCCGGCGCGCTGCGCGCACTCGGGCTCGACGACGAGTACGGCGCCTACCTCGACCACATCCCGGCGATCACGCTCGCGACGGTCAACCTGATGTCGCTCCTCGGCCTGCACCGCCGCCGCCGCGGCGCGATCGTCGGCCACCTCGCGCTGTTCGAGATGACCTCGTCGCTGCCGAACCGGCGCTACGGCAACGGGCTGCGCCGGCTCGGCTTCGGCCCCGACGCCACCACGTTCTTCGACGAGCACGTCGAGGCCGACGCCGTCCACGAGGCGATCGCGGCGGTCGATCTCGCGGGCGGCCTGGTCCGCCAGCAGCCGAACCTGGCCGCCGACGTGCTGTGGGGCGCGCGAGCCCTCGTCGCGGTCGAGGCGCGCTGGGCGGCGCACCTGCTCGACGCGTGGGAGGCCGGGCGCAGCTCCCTGCGCCAGCCGCTGGCCGAGGCCGCCACCGTCGCCTGATCCCGCGGCGCGGCGTCAGCGCCGCTCGGCGCCGCTCGGCGCGCTGAACCGCACGGTCTTGTGCGTCCCGTCGCAGAACGGCCGGATGCGCGACTTGCCGCAGCGGCACAGGGCGATCGTCTCGCGGCGCACCTCGATCTCGTTGCCGTCCTGGTCGGTGAGCCGGAACGGGCCGCGCACGAGCAACGGGCCGTCGCGGTACGGCGTGATGACCGTCTCGTGGCCCATCGCGCTCACTCCAGGGGTCGCCGGTCCCGCAAGCCGTCGGGCAGCACCTCGCGCTCGTAGCGCGTCACGACGTCGGCCGACGCGTAGAGGGCCACGAACCGCAGCGTGTCGTCGCCCGCGTTGCGGACCTCGTGCGGGACGTCCTGCGGCACGAGGGCCAGCCCGCCCGCCGGGACCTCGCCCTCCTCGGCTCCGACCCGCACCAGCGCCCGGCCGGCCAGCACGACGATCGTCTCCTCGGCGCTGTCGGTGTGCCGCGGCAGCCGGCAGCCCGGAGGCACCTCGAGCACGGAGCTGCCCGACGCGACCGCTCCGCGGCTCGGCGCCGTGGCGGTCGCCGAGCGCCAGCGCGCGCTGTCGTCACCCTCCTGCCAGGCGTCCGCGAACTCGGCCGCGGCGGCGTCCACGATCTCCATCCGCCGGACGCTACCCGGGCGGCCGGTTCGACACTCTCCCGCGCGCGCGTCGAACCGATGTAGCCGCCCCCCGGGGTCGCGGTATGGCTTGCGACATGCTCCTCGAGGGACGACGACTGCTGGTCACCGGCGTGCTCACCGAGAGCTCGATCGCGTTCTCCATCGCGCGCCGGGCGCAGGAGGAGGGCGCGGAGCTCGTGCTGAGCGGGTTCGGGCGCGGCATGCGCATCACGCAGCGCGTGGCGCGCCGCCTGCCTCATGAGCCTGACGTCCTCGAGCTCGACGTCAACGACCCCGACCAGCTCGCCGCCGTCGCGGCCGAGCTCGACCGGCGCTGGGGCCGCCTAGACGGGCTCGTCCACGCGATCGCGTTCGTCCCCGGCGACGCGCTGGGCGGCAACTTCCTCACGGCGCCGAGCGAGTCGGCGGTCGCGGCGTTCCAGACCAGCGCGTTCTCGCTCAAGGCGCTTGCGGCCGCGCTGCTGCCGCTGCTCGAGCGCGCCGAGGCGCCGGGCGGCGCGGTGGTCGGCCTCGACTTCGACGCCACCGTCGCCTGGCCCGCGTACGACTGGGCGGGCGTGTCGAAGGCCGCGCTCGAGTCCGTCAACCGCTACCTCGCGCGCGACCTCGGCCCGCGCGGCGTGCGCTCGAACCTCGTTGCCGCCGGCCCGCTGACCACCGTCGCCGCGAGCAACATCGACGGCTTCGACGTGCTGGCCGAGGCGTGGCAGCGCCAGGCCCCGCTGGGCTGGGACATGCGCGATCCCGAGCCGGTCGCCGATGCCGCGCTCTACCTGCTGTCGCCGCTCGCGCGCGCCATCACGGGCGAGATCCTCCACGTCGACGGCGGCTTCCACGCGCTCGGCGCGCCGCCGGCGCCGCCGGCCGACGCCGGCGCTCAGGAGGACGCGGGGGCGGCGAGCGACGAGGGCGCGGGCGCGTCCTCGGCCGCCGCCGACGCGACCGACGCGGCCACGTCGTCGGCGCTCGAGTAGACCGCGCGCCACCACAGCTCCGCCAGCACGCGGATCGACTCCGTCGCGTCGCCGTGGCCGAGCACGAGCTCGCGCACGATGTGGTTCTCGACCATGGCCAGCAGCGCCTGGGCGGAGATCCGCGGCGAGATGTCGTCCGGCGCGATGCCGCGCTCCTGGTCGCGTGCGATGCGCGCCTCGGCGCGCTCGGCGAAGCGCGTGATGAACGGCGCCCATTCGTCGGGCAGGTGCTCGCCCCGCGCGCCCGACAGCTGGGCGGCGAGCAGCAGCACGCGAGCGTGGCGGTTGACGACGTTCACGACCCGCGCCAGCCCCGCGCGCAGCTCGCCGCGCGGCTCGCCGTCCCCGTCCAGGTACGGCGAGGCGGCGAGGTACATCTCGCTGAACGCCTGCTGGATCAGGCGGTCGACGACCGCGCGCTTGTTCGGGAAGTAGAAGTAGACGGCGGTGCGGCTCACGAACGCCTTGCGGGCGATCGCGTCCATCGTGAGATGGGCGAAGCTCTTCTCGGCCAGCGCCTCGCGGGCGGCGTCGAGGATCGCCTCCTCGGTGGCGTTGCGCGTCTTGACGGCGCGCCGCGCCTCCGCCGCCGCGGGTGTCACCGAGCGGCCTCCAGCGCGAACGCGATCCGCTCGCGCGTCTCGGAGGGCTCGATGATCTCGTCCACGAAGCCGCGCGACGCGGCCACCGCCACCGGCAGGTGCTCGGCCGAGTAGGCGTCGGCGAGCTCGGCCGCGTCCGCGCCCGCGGCGATCTCGCGCCGGTGCATGATCTCGACCGCCTGCGTGGCGCCCATGACCCCGATCCTGGCGTTCGGCCAGGCCATGGTCAGATCGGCTCCGAGGTCGCGCGAGTTCATGACGATGTGCGCTCCACCATACGCCTGGCGCAACGTGACGGTTACACGGGGGGTTGTCGCGACGCTGAACGCGCGCAGCAGCGATGCGCCGTGGCGGATGACCCCGGCCTTCTCCTGGCCGACGCCGGGCAGGAAGCCCGGCGTGTCCACGAGGACGACGAGTGGCAGCCCGAAGCGGTCGCACAGATCGACGAACCAGGCGCCCTTCTGGGACGACTCCGCATCGAGGCAGCCGCCCAGGTGGTGGGGCTGGTTGGCGATCACGCCGACCGGCGCGCCCTCGATCCGGGCGAACCCGACCACGAGGTTGCGCGCCCAGCGGGGGCCGAGCTCGAGCATCGTCCCGCCGTCGACGAGGCGCGCGATGACGTCGCGCACGTCGTAGACCTGACGGTCGCGCTCGGGCAGCACGTCGGCCGGGTCCCCGGGCGCCGGGTCCTCCGGCGGGTACAGCGGCAGCGCGCCGCCGGCCTTCGAGGGCAGGTGGGCCAGCGCCGTGCGGACCATCTCGGCGGCCTGCACGTCGCCGTCGGCGACGAGGTGGGCCACGCCGTTCTTGGAGTGCACCTTCGGGCCGCCGAGGTCGAGCGCGGTGACGCGCTCGCGCGTGACCCGCTCCACGACCGCGGGACCGGTGAGGAACATGCGCGCCTCGGGGCCGGCCATGACGGTGATGTCGCCGAGCGCGGGCGAGTACGCCGCGCCGCCGGCGCACGGGCCGCCGATCACGCTGATCTGGGGCACGTCGGCGATCGCCTGGGCCCGGAAGATCCGCGAGTACGCGTGCAGCGCGTTCACGCCCTCCTGCAGCCGCGCGCCGCCCGAGTGCGGGAAGCCGACGACCGGCACGCCGAGCTTGGCGGCCTGGTCGATCGTCCGCGCGATCGTCTCGCCGCCGGCCTCGCCGAGCGAGCCGCCCTTGAACCCGCCGTCCTGCGCCCAGGCGCAGACGGCGCGGCCGTTGACGCGGCCGGTGCCCGCCAGCACGCCGTCGCCGACCGTCGTGCGGACGGGGCGGAACGTGCCCGGGTCGAACAGCAGCTCGAGGCGGGCGCGGGCCACGATGGCCCGCGGCCCGCCCTCACGGACGACGTCGAAGACGGCGCTCATCCACGCTCCAGGGGTGTCGAGAGAGAGGTCAGGGGAGACGTCATGCGGGTCGGTCGCTAGGCCTTCGCCACCGCGAGGCAGGCGTTCTGGCCGCCGAACCCGAACGAGTTCGACAGCGCGAGCTCGAGGTCCGGCGCCTCGCGCGGGCCCTCGGGCACGTAGTCGAGGTCGCAGTCCGGATCGGGCTGCTCGTAGTTGAGCGTCGGCGGCAACACGCCGCGGCGCACCGCCTCGAGGCAGACGATCGCCTCGACCGCGCCGGCGGCGCCCAGCAGGTGCCCGATGTGCGACTTCGTCGAGGACACCGGCGGCGGCGTGTTCGAGCCGTTGAACACGCCCTTGATCGCGGCGGTCTCGATCTTGTCGTTGAACGGCGTGCCCGTGCCGTGGGCGTTGAGGTAGCCGACGTCGCCCGGTGATGCGCCGGCGTCCTCGAGCGTGGCGAGCATCGCCTGGCGCGCGCCGCGGCCCTCGGAGTCGGGCTGGGTGATGTGGAACGCGTCGTTCGAGGCGCCGTAGCCGGCGATGCGGCCGTAGATCGTGGCGCCGCGCGCCTGGGCGTGCTCGGCGCGCTCGAGCACGAGCACGCCCGCGCCCTCGCCCATGACGAACCCGTCGCGGCGTGCGTCGAACGGACGCGACACGCCCTCGCGCGACAGCGCGCCCATGCGCCGGAACGCGGCCAGGCACACGCCGGTCAGCGCCGCCTCGGTCCCGCCGGCCACGACCACGTCGGCCTCGCCGCGGGTGATCATCCGCAGCGCCTCGCCGATCGCGTGGCCGCCGGTCGCGCATGCCGACGACACCGAGAAGCCCGGCCCGTGGGCGCCGAGGCGCATGGCGATCACGCCCGCGGCAGCGTTCGGCATCATCATCGGCACGAAGTGCGGCGACACCGCGCGCTCGCCGCCCTCGAAGAAGTTGCGGCACTGCTCCTCGAGCGTGGCCAGCCCGCCCACGCCGGTGCCGACGAGCACGCCGAGGCGCTCGGGGTCGACCCCGTCGGGAACGCCGGCCTCGCGCGCCGCCTGGTCGGCGGCGGCGACAGCCAGGTGCGTGTAGCGGTCCGAGCGCCGCACGTCCTTCGCGCTCATGGCCGTCTCGGGATCGAACTCCGTGCACGCGCCGACGCCGTCGGCGATGCCCGACCGCTTCGCGAGCAGCGCGTCGAAGAACTCGTCGGCGCTCTCGCCGATCGACGAGACGACGCCGCGCCCGGTGACGACGATCTCGGGGGCGCCCGTCACGCGGACACACCCTCCTTCTCCCGCACGAGCTCCTGCACGAGGCCGACGGCGTCGCCGACGGTGGCGATCGACTTCAGGCGGCCGTCCGCGATCTGGATCTCGTAGCGGTCCTCGAGCGCCTTGACGACCTCGACCAAGTCGAGGGAGTCGACGTCGAGGTCGGTCCAGGTGCTCTCCGGAGCGGCGTCCTCGGCGCCCGGCACCTTGATGGCGGCGAGCTCCTCGCGGATGCCGCCGAGCACTTCCTGGTCGTTGGGGACGTTGGCCATGTGTTCTTCCTCCTGGTGTGTTCTCTTGATCAGGCGCCGAGCCCGCCGTCGACGGACAGCGTCGCGCCGTTGACGTACGCCGCGTCCTCGGAGACGAGGAACGCGACCGCGGCGGCGACCTCCTCGGGCCGTCCGACGCGCCCCGCCGGGACGGCCGACTTGAGGTCGTCCGCCACGCCGGTCGTCATGTCGGTCTCGATCACGCCGGGCGTGATCGCGTTGCAGGTGATGCCCTTGCGGCCCATCTCGCGCGCGAGCGTGCGCGTGAGGCCGAGCAGGCCGGCCTTCGCGGCCGCGTAGTTGGCCTGGCCGGGGTTGCCGCGCTCGGCGACGACCGACGAGACGTTCACGACGCGGCCCCAGCGGGCCTTGAGCATGTCGTCGAGCGCGCGGCGCGTGCAGTGGAAGGCGCCGTTCAGGTTGATGTCGACCACGCGCTCCCACTCGTCGGCGGACATGCGGATCGCGAGGCCGTCCTCGCGCACGCCGGCGTTGTTGACGAGCACGAGCACGGGGCCGAAGCGCTCGCGGACCTCGTCGAACGCGGCGGCGACCTGCTCGGGGTCGGAGACGTCGGCGCTCACGTCGGCGCCGTTGCGCGAGAGCGTGGCCACGTTCCAGCCGTCGGCGCGCAGGCGCTCGGCGATCGCGGCGCCGATGCCGCGCGAGCCGCCGGTCACGAGCGCGCAGCCGCCGTCAGGCGCAGACATGCGTGCGCTCCTTCCAGCTCACGACGCCCGAGCCCCACACGAAGCCGGCGCCGAACGCGGACAGCGCCACGATCGCGCCCGGCTCGAGCCGCCCCTCGCGCTCGGCCTGCTCGAGGGCGAGCGGGATCGAGGCCGACGAGGTGTTGGCGACGCGGTCGATGTTGACCATGACCTTCTCGGGCGGCAGGCCCATCTCGCTCGCGGCGGAATGGATGATCCGCACGTTGGCCTGATGGGCCACGAACAGGTCGATGTCGTCGATCGTCAGGCCGGCGCGCTCGATCGCCTCGCTCGTCGCGGCGACCATGCGCCGGATCGCGTGGCGGTAGACCTCGCGGCCCTCCATCCGCAGCATGGGGTCGACGCGCTCGGCGTAGAGCATGTCCGCCTGCGAGGCGTCGGTCCCGAGCACGAACCCGCCGCAGCCCAGCTCGAGCTCGCCGCCGGCCACCACGACGGCGCCCGCGCCGTCGCCGAACAGCGGCGCCGTGCCGCGGTCGTCGTGGTCGGTGATCCGCGACAGGGCCTCGGCGCCGCAGACGAGCGCGACGCGGGCGCGACCGCTCTCGATCTGCGCGGCGGCCTGGTCGAGCCCGTAGACGAAGCCGGCGCACGCGGCGTTGACGTCCACCGCGCCGGCGCGCTCGGCGCCGAGCGCCTCCGCGACGTACGGACCGACGCCCGGCGTGAGCCGGTCGGGCGTGATCGTCGAGACGATGACGAGGTCGACCTCGGCGGCGGTGCGGCCGGCGTCCTCGAGCGCGAGCTCGCACGCGCGCGTGGCCAGGTCGGAGAGCAGCTCGCCCGGCGCGAGGACACGGCGCTCGCGGATGCCGGTGCGGCGCACGATCCACTCGTCGGTGGTGTCGAGGCGCTGCTGGAGGTCGGCGTTCGTGATCACGCGCTCGGGCACGGCGGCGCCGACGCCGAAGATCCCGGCCTGCAGGCCGCGGCGGCGCTCCGCCGCGCGGCGCGGCGCGGGCGCGGTTTGGCGCTGCCCGTCGTGGGCGGGCGCGCCGGCCCGCTGCTGTGCGGCGGTGGCTGCCATCAGGCCGCCGCCAGGGTCCGCTTGACCAGCCCGGTGAGCACCGCTCCCGGCCCGAGCTCGACGAAGCGCTCGACGCCCGCGGCACGCAGCGCCAGCAGCGTCTCGCGCCAGCGCACGGCGCGCAGCAGGTTCTCGGCCAGCTCGGCGCGTACGTCGCCGAACGGCGCGGCGGTGCCGTTCGAGTACACCGGGATCTCCATCGGGCTCACCGGCGTGCGGTCGAGCGCGGCCCGCAGCCGGTCGGCGGCGGGCTCCATGAGCGGCGAG
>DATAAR010000106.1:0-6245 GCA_036259975.1 Solirubrobacteraceae bacterium
CGATCGTGGTGCGCCCCGGCCGCGGCACGGCCGTGCGGTCGAGCGTGCCGAGCGCCGACCCGACGCGCGGCCTGCGCGCGTACCCGGCGGCGGTGCTGTCGTCCCCGGCCGACCGCGCCGTCGCGCGGCTCGACGTGCGTCCCGGCGCGGGAACGGTCGTCGCGCCGCGGCTCAGCGGCGCCGGGACCGAGACGGCGCGGGCGCGCCCGGCGGGCGACGGGCTCGCTGGCACGTTCGCCGACGCGGCCGCCGGCCGGGGGGTGCTCCTGTTCCTGCTGCTGGCCGCGTTCGGCTGGGGCGCCGTGCACGCGCTCTCGCCGGGCCACGGCAAGGCGATGGTCGCCGCCTACCTCGTCGGCACCCGGGGCACCGCGCGCCACGCCGTCGCGCTCGGGCTCACGGTGACCGTCACCCACACGATCGGCGTGTTCGCGCTGGGGCTCGTCGCGCTCGGGCTGTCGCAGGCGGTCCTGCCCGAGGACCTGTTCCCGTGGCTCGAGCTCGCCTCGGGGCTCCTCGTGCTGGCGGTCGGCGCGGGGGTGCTGCGCGCCCGCGTGCGGACGGCACAGCGCGTCCGGCACCACCACCCGCACGACGATCACCACGACCATCGCCACGGCCCCGACCACGGGCACGGGCACCATCACCACCACGACCTGAGCCGCCGCGGGGTGATCGCGATGGGCGCGTCCGCGGGCCTGATCCCGTGCCCGTCTGCGCTGGTGGTCCTGCTCGGCGCGATCGCCCAGCACCAGGTCGGGCTCGGGCTGCTGCTGATCGTCGCGTTCAGCGCCGGCCTCGCCGCGACGCTGACCGCGCTCGGCATCGCGGTGGTCCACGCCGCGCGCCTGACGACGCAAGTCCGCCCGGCCGGCCGCGTCGTCGCGGCGCTCCCCGCGGCGAGCGCCGTCGTCATCGTCGCGGCCGGCGCGCTGCTCACCGCCCGGGCCCTGCCCGGAGTTCTGGCCTGAGCGGTGATCCGATCGGCGCGGGGGTGCGAACAATGACTCCGAACGCGCCATGCGGGATGGGGCGCTCACCGACCACACGGAGGAGAGTCCGCTTGTCCGTTCCGCACCTGACCCCTGCGGTCGAGGCGCCGACCGCCGCTGCCGCCGCGTCCACGCTGCGCCGCCGCGGCCTGCGCGTGTCGGCCGCGCGCCGCTCCGTCCTCGCGGCGCTGTTCGGGGCCGGCCGCCCGATCAGCGCCGAGGAGATTGCGTCCGGAGGCGGGGGCCTCGTGCCGCCGTCCGACCTCGCGTCGGTCTACCGCAACCTCGAGACGCTCGAGGCGCTCGGGCTCGTGCGCCACACGCACCTCGGCCACGGCCCCGGCCGCTACGCGCCGTCGGCACGCCACGACGAGCTCGCGACGTGCGAGCGCTGCGGCGCCTGCGCGGTGCTGCCGCCCGAGACCGCCGAGGCGGTCCGCGCCGCCGTGCGCGCGGCGGTCGGCTTCGAGCCGCACTTCCACCACACGCCCCTCGCCGGCCTCTGCCCCGCCTGCGCGGCCGGGCGCGCTGCGACCACCACCGACGAAAGGACCCACCATGTTCGGTCTCGATGACCACATCGCGGCGCTCGGCACCGGTGAGACGCTGCTGATCGTGCTGGGCGTCGCGCTGCTGCTCGGCCTGCGCCACGCGACCGACCCCGACCACCTGACCGCGCTGAGCACGCTCCTGGCGGCCGAGCGGGAGGACGCTGCGGGCGCGCGCCGCGCCGGGCGCCTGGGCCTTGTCTGGGGCGCCGGCCATGCGACGACGCTGTTCCTGTTCGGCCTGCCGATCGTGCTGTTCGAGTCCTATCTCCCCGACGCGCTGCAGATGGGCGCCGAGGCGGCCGTCGGCGTCGTGATCGTCGCGCTCGCCGTGCGCCTCCTCATGCGCTGGCGGCGCGGCGACCTGCGCGCCGTCCACCGCCATCCGCACGGGCCCGGCGGTGCGCCGCTGCGCACGCGGTCGCCGGTGCAGGCGTACGGGATCGGCCTCCTGCACGGCATGGGCGGCTCGGCGGGCATCGGGCTGCTGCTGCTCACGGCGATCCCCGACCACGTCGAGGGCGCGCTCGCGCTGGCGGTGTTCGCGCTCTTCACGGCCGTGTCGATGGCGCTCGCGTCGAGCTCGTTCGGCTGGGTGCTCTCGCGCGGAACGGTCCGTCGCGCGTACGGCGCGGTCGCGCCGGGGCTGGCGGTGACGAGCCTCGCGTTCGGCGTCTGGTACGCGCTCGGCTCGGTCGAGGCGGTGCCGTACGTGCTGTGATCCGCGGCTCAGGCGGCCAGCGCCGTCGCCGCGCCGTCGAGCGTCCAGAACCCGTCCGCGCCGACGTGGCGCTCCTGCGCCACGCGGCCCAGCCGCTCGCGCGCCTCGGCGAAGCCGATGTCGCACACGACGGCCACCTCCTTGGTGGCGAGCGGCGTGCCGGTCCACTCGAGGACCTCCTCGACCGAGTCCGGCGGCTCGCGGCGGTCCACGCCGGGCACGAGGTTCGCGGTGACGACGTCGTAGACGGCCCACGGCTGGAAGCCGGGGACCGCGATCCGCACCCCGTCGGACACCCGCACGATCTCGTACGAGGGGCACGTATACCGCCGGCCGCCCGACCAGTTCGCGAGCTTGTGGTCGAGCACCCGCGCCGCCGCAAGCGGCTCGCGCGCGGCCGCCATGTCCTCCCGCAGTGCCGCCTCGACCTCGTCCTCGCGCATCCACACCTCGAGCTCGGCCGGATCGAGCCCCGCGTCGCGCGCGGCGCCGGCGATGGTCTGCGGCTCGTCGAGCAGCTCGCCGGCGAAGTTGCGGACGCGCAGGCGCCGCAGGAGCCGGCGCTCGTGCGCGGGCGCGCGCAGGCGCGCCGCGACGACCGCCCGGCAGGCCGGCACGGTGGCCGCCATCCGCGGCCGCTGTGCCGTGTCGATCGGCATGCCGTGGTCGCGCGAGATCGTGGCGAACGCCTCGGCCTGGCGCTCGGGCGTGAAGCCGCGCTCGGTGTACTCGGCCGGCGACTCGGCCAGGCCGACGACGCGGATGCGCCACTCGAGGCGGTCGCCGTAGAGCCAGTTCAGCCGGCGGCGGAAGGGCTCGGCGCTGTAGGCCCAAGGGCACCCCGGATCCGTGTACTCGGTGATGCAGACGTCGGCCATGAACGGCGCAGCCTACGCGGCGAGTACGGCGAGGATCAGAAGTGCGGACCCACGGCGCCCAGCCAGGCCATGAGCGTCAGGCCGAGCAGGGCGAAGACGGTGTTGTACATCCGGGGCGACACGTCCCCGGGTGTACCCACCTCCCCGATCGCTACACGGCGAGGATCACGTCCGCGTCAAGCGCTTGTACGTGATGCGATGCGGCCTGTCCGCTTCCGAACCGAGCCGCTCCCGGCGGTGCTCCTCGTAGGCCTCGAAGTTGCCTTCGAACCACGTCACCTGGGACTCGCCCTCGAACGCGAGCACGTGCGTCGCGATGCGGTCGAGGAACCAGCGGTCGTGCGAGATGACCACCGCGCAGCCGGCGAAGTTGAGCAGCCCCTCCTCGAGCGCGCGCAGCGTGTCGACGTCCAGGTCGTTGGTGGGCTCGTCGAGCAGCAGCAGGTTGCCGCCGGTGCGCAGCAGCTTCGCGAGGTGCACGCGGTTGCGCTCGCCGCCCGACAGCTTGGCGACCTTCTTCTGCTGGTCGGAGCCCTTGAAGTTGAAGCCGGCCACGTACTGGCGGCTGTTCATCCACCGCTCGCCGACCCTGAGCTGGTCGTCGCCGCCCGAGATCTCCTCCCAGACGGTCTTGTCGTCGTCGAGCGCGTCGCGCGACTGGTCGACGTACGCCAGCTGCACCGTGTCGCCGATGCGCAGCTCGCCGGCGTCGGGCTCCTCCTGACCGGTGATCATCCGGAACAGCGTCGTCTTCCCGGCCCCGTTGGGGCCGATGACGCCCACGATCCCGCCACGCGGCAGCGAGAAGCTCAGGTCGTCGATGAGCAGGCGGTCGCCGAAGCCCTTGCGGAGGTGCTCGGCCTCCACGACGACGTCGCCGAGCCGCGGACCCGCCGGGATGTGGATCTGGACCTCGTCGAGCTTGACGTTGCGCTCCTGGGCGACGAGCGCCTCGAAGTTCGCCAGGCGCGCCTTCTGCTTGGTCTGGCGGCCCTTGGGGTTCTGGCGCACCCACTCGAGCTCTGCGGCGATCGTCTTCTGGCGCGCCTTCTCGGTGCGCTCCTCCTGCGCGAGACGCGCCTGCTTCTGCTCGAGCCAGCGCGAGTAGTTGCCCTCGTACGGAATGCCCCGCGCGCGGTCGAGCTCGAGGATCCAGCCGGCGACGTTGTCGAGGAAGTAGCGATCGTGGGTGACCGCGACGACGGTGCCCCTGTACTCCGCGAGGTGGCGCTCGAGCCACGCCACCGACTCGGCGTCGAGGTGGTTCGTGGGCTCGTCGAGGAGCAGCAGGTCGGGCGTGGCGAGCAGCAGCCGGCACAACGCCACGCGACGGCGCTCGCCGCCGCTGAGCTTCGTGACGTCGGCGTCCGCGGGCGGCAGGCGCAGCGCGTCCATCGCGTACTCGACGTTCGTGTCGAGGTTCCAGGCGTCCGCGGCGTCGATCTTGGCCTGCAGCGCCGCGAACTCGTCGGCGGTCTCGTCCGAGTAGTTCGCGGCGAGCTCGTTGAAGCGGTCCAGCAGCGCCCGCGTCTCGGCCACGCCGTCCTCGACGTTGCCGCGCACGTCCTTGGCCTCGTCGAGGTGCGGCTCCTGCTCGAGCAGCCCGACGGTCGCGCCCGGCGCGAGCATCGCGTCGCCGCGATAGTCGGTCTCCTGCCCCGCCATGATGCGCAGCACGGTCGACTTGCCGGCGCCGTTGTAGCCGAGCACGCCGATCTTGGCGCCCGGAAGGAACGCGAGCGTGATGTCCTTGAGCACCGTCTTGTCCGGCGGGAACGCCTTCGTGAGCCGGTGCATCTGGAAGATGTACTGGTGGGCCATGGGGCCTCCGAGGGTAGCTCGTCACCGCGGTGCGGCTCGGGGTTCGGGTAGCTCCCCTGTCGCGCGCGCAGCGGCGTGATACCTCTCCACGCCGTGACCGAGCTCGCCATCCGCCTGCGCGGCGTCGTCAAGCGCTTCGGAGAGATCACGGCCGTCGACGGCCTCGACCTCGACGTGCCCGTCGGGACCTGCGTCGGCCTGCTCGGCCCCAACGGAGCGGGCAAGTCGACGACGATGCGGATGCTCACCGCGCAGGCGATCGCCGACGAGGGCGAGCTCGAGGTGCTCGGCTACACGCTGCCGGGCGACTCGAAGGTCGCGCGCGCCGAGTGCGGGGTCGTGCCGCAGCTCGACAACCTCGACACCACCCTGACCGTCGAGCAGAACCTGCGCGTGTTCGCGCACCTGTACCGGATCGAGCGCGCCCACCGCCGGGACGCGATCGAGCGCGCGCTGGCGATCGCCAACCTCGCCGATCGCCGCGACACGCGCGTGGACAAGCTCTCCGGCGGCATGCGGCGGCGGCTGCTCATCGCCCGCGCGCTTGTGCACCGCCCGCGGCTGCTGCTGCTCGACGAGCCGACGGTCGGGCTCGACCCGCAGGTACGCCAGGAGCTGTGGGCGCTCATCGACGGGTTGCGCTCCGAGGGCGTGTCGATCCTCATGTCGACGCACTACATCGAGGAGGCCCAGCGGCTCGCCGACACGGTCGTGATCATGTCGCACGGCCGGGCCGTCGCCGTGGGGGCGCCGGCGCGGCTGGTCGAGGAGCACGCCGGCCGCGAGGCCGTCGAGGTGTACGGGCCGCCGACACGGCTGGCCGAGATCGAGGCGGACGCGGTCGGGCGCGGCCTGCGCACGCGGCGCACCGGCACGAGCGTCTCGATCCTCGGCGGGAACGGCGACTTCCCCGAGGGCGAGCGCCGGCCCGCGAACCTCGAGGATGTCTTCGTCCTCCTCACCGGCGAGGAGGTCATGTGATGAGCGCGACGAGCCCGGCCCCGCGCCGCCGCCTGCACCGCCTCGAGCGCCCCGCGCTCGCCGGCGTGCTCGTGCGCGAGGTGATCAACTTCTCGTCGTTCTGGCGCTCCACGACGTTCTCGTCGACGGTCGAGCCGACGATCTACCTGCTCGCGTTCGGCTTCGGCTTCGGGTCGCTCGTGGCGACGATCAACGGCATCGACTACGTGGAGTACGTCGCCACCGGGACGGTCGCCACCGCGGTGCTGTTCTCGTCCGTGTTCTCCGCCATGTTCGGCACGTTCGTCAAGTACCAGTTCCAGCG
>DATAAR010000107.1:0-1748 GCA_036259975.1 Solirubrobacteraceae bacterium
CTGACGTTCTCGGTGGAGCCCGGCCGCGTGACCGGCTTCCTCGGGCCGAACGGGGCGGGGAAGAGCACGACGCTGAAGGCGCTGCTCGGGTTGGTGCGCCCGACGGCGGGCAGCGCGACGTTCGACGGCCGCGCCTACCACGAGCTCGACCGGCCGAGCGCGACGGTCGGGGCCGTGCTCGAGGACGCCTCGTTCCACCCCGGCCGCAGCGGCCGCGACCACCTGCGCGTGCTGACGGCGGCGGGCGGGCACCCGCCCTCGCGCGTCGACGAGGTCATCGCGTTCGTCGGGCTCGGCGACGCCGGGCGGCGGCGGGTGGCCGGCTACTCGATGGGGATGCGCCAGCGCCTGGCGATCGCCGCCGCGCTGCTGGGCGACCCGCGGGTGCTCGTCCTCGACGAGCCGGCGAACGGGCTCGACCCGCCCGCGATCCGCTGGCTGCGCGACCTGCTGCGCCGGATGGCGGCCGACGGCCGGACCGTCCTGGTGTCCAGCCACCTGCTCGCCGAGGTCGCCCAGGGCGTCGACGACGTGGTGGTCATCGCGCAGGGCGAGCTGCGGGCGCGGGGGCCGCTCGAGGAGGTGTTGGGCGGCGCCGAGCCGGCGACCGTCGTGCGGGCCCGCGAGCTCGACCGGCTCGCCGGGGCGCTCGACGCGCACGGGCTGCGGATCGAGCGGCGCAGGCCGGACGAGCTGGTCGTCCACGGAGCGGTGCCGGAGGCCGTCGGCGAGGTGGCGGCCGACCAGCGCGTCGTGCTGACGCATCTCAGCGGCATGGCCCGCTCCTTGGAGGACGCGTTCCTCGAGCTGACCGGCGAGACCGGCGCGTGACCGACCTGCTGCGCGCCGAGCTGCTGAAGGTGCGCACGACGCGCACGTTCTTCGCGCTCGCCGGGGCGGCGGCCGGCCTCACGCTGCTCCTGGCCGTCCTCATCGCGGCGATCGACGGCGCCGCGACCCGCGACGACGCGCGGGACCTCCTCGTGCTGAACACGACCGCGTTCTTCGTCCTCATGCTCGGCGCGATCGGGATCACCGGCGAGTGGCGGCACAGGACGATCACCAGCTCGCTGCTCGCCGCGCCCGACCGGCGGCGGTTCCTGCTGGCGAAGGTGCTCGCCTACGCGGCGGCGGGCGCCCTGCTCGCGGCCGCGATCACGCTCGCGGCGGCGGTGGTGGCCGCGGCCATCCTCTCGTCGGGCGACCACGCCACGTTCACGGCCGGCGACGCGCTGGAGGCGACCTGGCGCAACGCGGCGGCGGCGACGCTGCTCGGCGGGTTCGGCGTCGCGGCCGGGTCGGTCCTGCGCAACCAGGTCGGCACGATCGTGACGCTGCTCGTCATGGCCTTCATGGTCGAGCCCGCCGTGCTCGCGCTCAGCCCCGACGTCGGCGCCGTCCTCCCTGTCACGAATGCGCCGGCCGGGATCACGTTCGACTTCGCCGGCGAGGGCGAGGAGAGCCTGCTGCCGGCGGCGGCCGGCGCCGCGGTCGAGCTCGCCTGGATCGCGGGCCTCGCCGCGCTCGGCGCGCTGCTGCTGCGCCGGCGGGATCTCTGAGCCGGGTTCCTCGCAAAAGCCCTGCAAAAGTGGCAGAATCAGAGGGCGAAAGCGAGAGGAGGGGACGATGACGAACGATCGGACGCCCGCCCAGCTCTACGCCCTGCTGATAGGCGCCGTGCTGGTCGTCGCGGGCATCGTCGGGTTCTTCTACAACACGAGCTTCGACACCGGGGACGCCGTCCCGCG
>DATAAR010000108.1:0-42320 GCA_036259975.1 Solirubrobacteraceae bacterium
GGCCGGCCGCACGCACGGCCGGCCGGCGGGCGGCCGCCGCGCTATTCGAGCGTCGCGGGTGGTGCGTTGACACTGCGTGCCGGGCACGGGTACGGTCGGTGTGCCCGGTTGTCGCAACGCTGGGGGTTGGAGATGGCCGCGCGACACAGCGTGCGCGACCACGATGACGGAGCTCGCCGAAGGGTCATGCACCCCGGGCGGCGGCTCGCGCTTCTCGCCCCGCTCTTCGCGCTGGCGCTCGCGCCGGCCGCCGTCGCGCAGGGACCGGCCCCGCAGCCGGATCCGGCCCCGGTCGAGCAGCAGTCGCCGCCTCCGCCGCCGCAGAGCGGCACGCCGGCGCCGAGCCCGGATCCGGCGCCGCGCGCCCCCGCAGCGCCACAGTCATCGAGCACGGCGCCGCACGCGTCGGCGCCGAAAACCGCCTCGCCGGCGCCCGTCTACACCGCGGCGCGCGCCGCGCCGCCCTCCACAGCGCCGGCCGCGCAGCAGGGCGTCGAGCGACCGGCCCCCACGACCCTCGCGCCCCCGCGCCCGCACCGGCGGACGGCCGACGCGGCGCCCGCTCGCCGTCGCTCGACCGCCAAGCGCCGCGCCCGGACTCGCGCGTCCGCGCCGGGCGACCCGCGACTCGCCCGCCGCTCGCCGCCGGACCCGCCGCCGGCCGCGCGCGTGGTGGCCACCCCCGCCGCCTCCGACCCCGACCAGGACCGGTCGCGACGGCTCGCGCTCGCCGGGGCCGCGCTGCTGCTCCTGTCGCTCTCGAGCCTGAGCCTCATCGTCGTCGCGCGCGTGGGCCGCCGGCTCCGCGCCTGGAGCTGAGCGATGCGACGCCGCACGGTCCTCCTCCTCACCGGCCTCGTCGTCCTCGCGGGCGCCGTCGCGCCGGCCCCGGCGCGGGCCGCCAACCCGATCGTCACCTACGAGCTGGCCGGCACCCCCGGCGACAACGGCTGGTTCCGCGGGCCGGTCACAGTCCTGTGGAGGGTCGACTTCAACGGGCGCCCGGCCATCGGCACCCGCGGCTGCGAGCCAGCCGTGACGCTGACCGCCGACACTCCGGGCCGGACGCTCACCTGCACGGCGCAGAACGTGGACGGCACGACCGAGGCGACGACGCGGACCATCCAGATCGACAAGACCCCGCCGACGGGCGCCGGCGTCACCCCGGACCGCCCGCCGGACCGCGGCGGCTGGTACCGCGCGCCGGTCGGGCTGCGGTGGTCGGGGGTCGACGCGCTGTCCGGCATCGCCTCCTGTACGTCGCTCACGTACGCGGGCCCCGAGGGCAGCGCCACGCCGACCGGCACCTGCCGCGACGGCGCGGGCAACACGAGCGCGCCCGTCCCGTACGGCCTGAGCTACGACGCCACCGCCCCGACCCTCAGGGAGGTGACCGCAACCGGCGGCGACACCGTCGCGACGGTGCGCTGGCGCGCATCGCCCGACGCCACCGTCACCGTCGCGCGGTCGCCCGAAGGCGCCGGCGCGAGGGCGACCGCGGTGTACTCGACGGCGCCGGGCGGCTCCGGCCGCTTCGAGGACACCGGCCTGCGCAACGGCGTCCGCTACGACTACAAAGTCACGGCGACCGACGCGGCCGGCAACACGACATCGGCTCGGGCGGCCGCGCGGACCGTCACGTGGCTGCGCGGGCCGCGCCCCGACGCGCGGGTTGCGCGGCCGCCGCTGCTGCGCTGGCAGCGGGTCCGGGGCGCGCGCTACTACAACGTCCAGCTCTTCAGGGGCGACCGGAAGGTGATGAGCGCCTGGCCGACCCGAGCCGCGCTGCGCCTGCACCGGAGCTGGCGCTACGGCGGCCGGCGCCAGCGGCTCTCGCCCGGCGTCTACACCTGGTTCGTGTGGCCCGGCTACGGGAAGCGCTCGGAGCGGCGCTACGGCCGCCTGCTGGGCACGCGGCGCTTCGCCGTCGTCCGCCGTGCCGCGCGATGATGCGCCGCCGTGCGGTGCCTGTACCTCGATCTCGACGCCACGCTCCTCGGCCACCGCGGCTCGCTCCTGCACGATGGCGAGGGCGCGACGTCGCTCCTCGGCGCGCGCGCCATCGAGGCGTGCCTGCGCGCCGGCGTCGAGGTCGTGCTCATGTCGGGCCGGCGCAAGGAGAGCGTCGCGATCCCGGCGCGCCTGTTCGGCCAGGCGACGTACATCTTCGAGGTCGGCTCGTGCCTGGTGCTCGACGGCGAGGAGCACTGGCTCACCGGCGACCTCATGCCGGGCGAGCGCGGCACGGTCTTCGAGCAGATCGAGGCCTCGGGCGCGCCGGCGCTGCTGCTCGAGCGCTACGCCGGGCGGCTGGAGTACCACGATCCGTGGCACCGCGGGCGCGAGGTCTCGCACCTGTTCCGCGGCCTCGTCGACGCCTTCGAGGCCGACGAGCTGCTCGCCGCGCACGGTCACGGCGCCCTGCGCCTCGTCGACAACGGGGCCGTGCACCGCCGCCCGCCCACGCTCGCCGACCTGCCCGACGTGCGCGTCTACCACCTGATCCCCGAGGGCGTGTCCAAGGCGCGCGCGGTCGCGGCGCACATGCGCGCCCGCGGCCTGCGGCGGGACGACTGCATCGCGGTCGGGGATTCACGCGAGGATCTCGGGGTCACGCCGCTCGTCGGCACGTTCTGGCTGGTGGCGAACGGGATCGAGCGCGACCCGACCATCCGCGAGGCCGTCGCCGCGATGGACGGCACGGTGCGGATCACGGACGCCGGCTACGGGCCGGGCGTGTACGAAGCGGTGATCACGACGTTGGCCGAGCGGCGATGACGCGACTGCCCGCGCTGGTGGCCGCCGCGCTCGGGGTCGCGCTCGCCGTGCCCGCGCCCGCGGCGGTCGAGCAGGCGGTCCCCGGCCCGCGCCTCGAGCGCCTCGGCCGTTCGGTCGAGGGACGGCCGATCAACCTCGTGCGCATCGGCGACCCGGCGGCGCCGCGGAAGGTGCTCGTCGTCGGCTCGGTCCACGGCGACGAGCCCGCCGGCCGCACGGTGGTCGAGCTGCTGCGCGCCGGCGGGGTCGCGCCGGCCGGCGCCGAGCTGCTGCTGGTCCGCAACCTCAACCCCGACGGCCTGCGGCGCCGCACGCGACAGAACGCCCGCGGCGTCGACCTCAACCGCAACTCGTCCGTGGGCCGGCGCTTCCTCGGAGGCCCGGGCTCGCGCTACTACGCCGGCCCGCGACCGTTCTCGGAGCCCGAGACGCGGGCAATCCGCGCGCTCATCCTGCGCGAGCGCCCGGCGGTGACGATCTGGTACCACCAGCCGTACGCGCTCGTCGACCGCCCCGAGGCGGGCGACGACGGGCTCACGCGCGCGTACTCGAGCCTCAGCGGCCTGCCCGCCCGCCAGCTCGCGCCGCGCCCCGGGAGCATGTCGCGCTGGCAGAACGCCCGGGTGCGGGCCGGGACGTCGATCGTCGTCGAGCTGCCCGCCGGCCCGCTGACCGCCGCCGCCGCACGGCGTCACTCGGACACCGTGCTCGCTCTTGCCGTGCCGCCGCCGGGGCCGTAGCCGCTAGAGCACGTCGGCCAGCGCTCCGCCGGCGGCCTCCAGCTCGTCGGCCGTCCGCGCGACCGCGATCCGCTGCAGGTCCAGCATCCGCGTGGCGAACAGGTCGAGCGCGTTCTCGCCCACGACCGCGTGGCACGGCACGCCGGCCTGGCGGGCTCGGACCGCGAGCTCGCCCTCGACCGCGCCGCGCAGCGCGCGCTCGTCCAGCCGGCCGGTGCCCACGACGAGCGCGCGGGCGGCGCGCAGGCGCGGGTCGACGCCGAGCGCGTCGAGCACGAAGCGGGTGCCGCTCTCGGCGAGAACCCCGGCCGGCAGTTCGGGGCGCTCGCCCGGGCCCGTGAGCACGACGACGCGGGCGCCGCCGAGGGGGCCGGCCGCCTCGAGCGCCGCGGCGGCGTGCGCGCCGCCCGCATCGCCGGCCGCGAGCACGATCACCGACGGGCCCGTCCGTGCCGCGCCGACCAGGTGCCCGGCCGTCTCCGCCGGCGTGGCCGCGGGCTCGACGAGCGCGGTGCCGCCGTCCTCGACCAGCGCGAAGCCCGCGCCGGTCTCGCCCCCGAGCGCGGGCAGCAGCACCTCGATCGTGCCCGCGCCGCCGCTCGTGACCGGGCACAGCTCGGGCGGCACGAACCCGGCCGCCTCGAGCGCGCGCCCGATCGCCGCCGCCACCACCGGCGCGCGCAGGCCGTCGCCGAACGGCGCCGGCGCGACGAGCACCGGCCGCCGGGTCAGGGGGCGCGTCATCGCGGGGCACTGTCCCGCACGTGGGCGGCGTGCCGCGCGACCCGCGCGCGGGTCCCGCATGACGTGTCGCACCAGCGCTGGTTCGGGCGCTCGGGCGCGAAGAAGTCCCCGCAGCTCGGCGCGTCGCAGAAGCGCACCGCATCGGGGCCGCCCGAGCCGACCAGCTCGATCGCGGCAGCGGCGACGCGGGCGAGCAGCTCGTCGAGCGCCGTCGCGCGCTTGGCGGGCGCCGTGCGCAGCTCGCCGGCGTGCTCCCCGAGCTGCGGGACGATCGGCAGCGCGCGGGCGCGGGCGTTCAGGCGGCGCACCGGCTGGGCCGGGAGCGGCATGCGCTCGACGGTCGCGCGCAGGACCGCCTTCACGTCGTCGCGCACGGCACGCACCTCGTCCATCCGGCCCGCGGCGGCCCGGGCCGGCACGCGCGGGACGCGGCCGGCCTCGCGCTCGGACCAGCTCTCGAGGTCCGAGGCGTCGCGGAGGTAGTCGTGCTCGACCATCCCGCGGCGGCGGATGGTGTTCGCGAAGTCCATCGCGAGCGGCTCGGAGAGCCAGTCCCAGAGCTCGAGCGCCATGCGCCTCATAGGCTAGCGTAATCGGCCTAACGAGATCAGGCTTCAAAACCGTTAGCTCGGGTACGGCCTCGGCATGGCCTCGTCACCTCCCGACCGTTCGCGGGCCACCGTCGTCGCGCTGCTGTGCACCGCCCAGTTCGTCGTCGTGCTCGACGTGACGATCGTGGCCGTCGCGCTGCCCGCGATCCGGGAGGGGTTGGGGTTCCGCGTCGCGGACCTCCAGTGGGTGGTGACCGCGTACACGCTCGTGTTCGCCGGCTTCCTCGTGCTGGCCGGCCGCCTGGCCGACGTGCAGGGCCGCCGGCGCGTGTTCATGGCCGGCCTGGCGCTGTTCTCGCTCGCGTCGCTGGCGTGCGGGCTGAGCACGTCGCCAGCGGCGCTGGTCGCGGCGCGGGCCGTGCAGGGCCTGGGTGCGGCCGCCATCGCGCCGGCCGCGCTCGCGACGATCACGGCCACGGTCCCCGACGGCCCGGCGCGCCGGCGTGCGCTGGGCTGGTGGACCGCCGCGGCGGCCGGCGGCGGCGCGGCCGGGTGGGTGCTCGGCGGCGTGCTGACCGAGCAGCTCGGCTGGCAATGGGTGTTCCTCGTCAACGTGCCCGTCGGGGCGGTCGCGATCGCGCTGACGCCGGCGGTCGTGCCGGAGACGCGCGTGTCGGGCGCGAGCCGCCGCTTGGACGTCCCCGGCGCCATCGCGATCACCGCGGCGCTGGCGCTCCTCGTGCTGGGGCTGACGCGCGCCGAGGCCGCAGGGCCGGGGGCGCCGCTCGCGCTGGGCCCGGTCGCCGCCGGCCTGGCGCTGCTCGCCATGTTCGCCCGCATCGAGGCGCGCGCGCCCGACCCGCTCCTGCCGGCCGCGCTGCTGCGCGCGGACGGGCTGGTCGGCGCCAACCTCGTCGCCGCGACGCTCACGGCGACCACCACGGCGTCGCTGCTGCTGTGCATGCTCGATCTCCAGGGGTCGCAGGGCCGCTCGCCGCTGGAGACGGGCGCCCTCTTCGCGCCGTTCAACCTGGCGGTCATCGCCGGCTCGCTGCTCGGCAGCCGCGTCCCCAAGGCGCTCGGCGTGCGCGGCGCGATGGCGGCCGGCCTCGCCGGGGTGGGAGCGGGCGGCGCGTGGCTCGCCGTCGTCGCGGCGGGCGGCGCGCCGCCGCTCACGGTCCTGCCCGCGTTCGCCGCGATGGGCGGCGGCCTGGGCGTGGCGTCGGTCGCGTCCACGGCGGCGGGCACCGCGGCCGCCGGCCGCGCCCGCGAGGGAGTCGCCTCGGGGCTGCTGAACACCGCCGCGCAGGTCGGTACGGCGCTCGGCGTCGCGATCATCCTCAGCCTCGCGGCGGCGGCGGGCCAGCGCGTCGCGCTGAGCGCGTCCGCCGCGCTTGCGATCGCCGCCGCGGCGCTCGTCGTGGCGCGGCCGCGCCCGCGGTCGCCGTGCTACGAGTCGAGCTGAGCGAGGGCGCACTCGCGCGGCGGCTTGTCCTCGCGCCAGCGCTGCACCTTCGCTCCGTGGCGGATCCGCCCGTCGGAGACGTGGTCGAACGTGACCTCCACGACGAGCTCGGGCCGCAGCATCACCCACTCGAGCTCGCGGCCCATCGTCCAGCGGCTCGGCTCGCCCGTCCCGCGCTCGCCGGTCTCGTACGGTGCGAGCTTGCCGACGAGCTCGCGCTTCTCCTTCGCCGTGAAGCCGCTCGAGTGCCCGACCTCGTGCAGCTTGCCGCCGTCGTCGTACAGCCCGAGGATGAGAGAGCCGACCGTGTTCTCGGCCTTGCCCGGCCGCCAGCCCATCACGACCGCGTCGATCGTCCGCACGCGCTTGACCTTCACCATGCCGACGCGCTCGCCGGGCCGGTAGGGCGCGTTCGCCTCCTTGGCGATGACGCCCTCGGCCTCCTGCAGCCAGTGCTCGGCGTCGCCGGCGCTGTGCACCACCGGCGTGAGGTCGATCGGCTTTTCGACGAGCGCCTCGAGCGCGGCGCGGCGCTCGAGGTAGGGCAACTCGAGCAGCACCTCGTCGTCGCGGGCGAGCAGGTCGAAGGCGATGAACACCGCCGGCGTCTGCTCGGCCAGCATCGCGACGCGCGACGCGGCGGGGTGGATGCGCTGGCCGAGCAGGTCGAACTCCTGGCGCCCTGAGGGCCCGTGAATGACGATCTCGCCGTCGAGCACGTAGCGCCCGGGCGCGAAACGCAGCTCGGGGAAGTAGCGGGTCAGGTCGCGGCCGTTGCGCGACTGCAGGTGGACGGCGTCGCCGTCGACGAACGCGATCGATCGAAAGCCGTCCCACTTGGGCTCGTAGGCCCAGCCCTCACCCGGGGGCAGGCTGCCGCGCGCGCGGGCGAGCTGGGGGAGCAGGGGCGGCTTCAGCGGAAGGGTCACGCGGTCGCACCTTAGCCTGCAGCAGCGCGATCGCGAGCAGCGTGGTGACCGTCACGCCCGCCGCGTAGGCCTGCTTGGCGAAGATCGCCATGAGGCCGAACGCGACGGCGGAGGTCAGGGAAGGGCGACGCCGCGGCCGTGGCCGGTCGGACGTGCGCCACCATGCGGGGGACCGGCTGACCGCCGGGGTCTAGAGCTGGCGGCCGCCGTCGCGGCGCGAGTCGGCGCCGTAGCGGAGCGCCAGCGCGGCGACCGCGGCGATCGTGGCCATGAAGGCGAGAAGGGAGATCATGAGTACATGATCGGACGTATGTTCCCTTCCCTGTAGCCTTACTTTGCTTCGAGACCTCAAGGATACGCCTTGACCCTGCAACAGCTCGAGTACTTCCTCTCCGCCTATCGCCACGGGTCCTTCAGCGGCGCCGCGCAGGAGCTGCACCTGGCCCAGCCCTCGCTGTCCGAGCAGGTCCGCCGGCTCGAGGCCGAGCTCGGCGTGGCGCTGTTCGCGCGCGTCGGGCGCGGCCTGGCGCCGACCGAGGCAGGCGAGACCCTGCGCCCGCACGCGGAGCGGACGCTGGCCGAGGCGGAGGCGGCGCGCGAGTCGGTCGTGGCGGTGCGCGAGCTGCGCGGAGGGATCGCGACGTTCGGGACGTGGGGCACCGCGCGCCACTACCCGGGGACCGACATGGTGGCGGAGTTCCGCCGGCGCCACCCCGACGTGCGCGTGCGGCTCGTGGGCCAGAACTCGTTCGAGGTGGCCGAGGGCGTCCGCGCCGGCGACCTCGAGGCGGGCATGGTCGCGCTGCCGATCGATGACCGCGGCCTCGACGTGCGGCCGATCATGCGCGACGAGATCGTCTACGCGAGCATCGAGCCGAGGCGGCTGCGCCGGCCGATGACCGTCCAGGCCCTCGCCGCGGCGCCGCTGATCCTCCCCGACGCGAGCTACGGCTCCGACGACCCCACGCGGCGCCAGCTCGCGGAGCTCGCCCAGCGCGAGGGCGTCACGATCGAGCCGCAGATCGACGTGGAGGACGTCGAGGCCGCGATCGAGCTCGCCGCCCGGGGTCTGGGGGACACGATCGTGTCGCGCGGGATGCTGCTCGCGCTCGGGCGGCGGGTGCCGCGGCGCCTGGGCTGGGTCCCGTTCGAGGAGCCGATCTACGACCAGTTCGCGTTCGTCTCGCGGCGCGGCGCGCGGCTGTCCCCGGCCAGCCGCGAGTTCGTGCGCCTCGCCCGCGAGCGGCTGGAGGCGCTGGCGGAGACGCTCGAGACCCGCCCGCCGCGCCGGCGGCGCCCGGGCGCCGCCTAGGATCAGCGCACGCATGCAGGGACGCACCGTTCTCATCACCGGCGCGACCGACGGGCTCGGGCGCGCGGTCGCGGGCGACCTCGTGGCACGCGGCGGGCGCGTCCTCGTGCACGGTCGTGACCGCGACCGCGCGGAGCAGGTCGCGCGTGCGATCGGGGCCGGCGGCGTGTACGTCGCCGACCTCGCGTCGCTGGCCGAGGTCCGCCGCCTGGCCGCGGAGGTCACGCGCGACCACCCCGCGCTGCACGTGCTCGTGAGCAACGCGGGCGTCGGCTCGACGCTGCCCGGCGACGGCGCGCGCATGGAGAGCGCCGACGGCTACGAGCTGCGCTTCGCCGTCAACTACCTGGCCGGCTTCCTGCTCACGCGCCTGCTCGAGCCGCTGCTGATCGCCGGCGCCCCGGCGCGCGTCGTCAACGTCGCCTCCGCCGGGCAGATGCCGATCGACTTCGACGACGTGATGCTCGAGCGCGATTACGACGGCACGCGCGCGTACTGCCAGAGCAAGCTCGCGCAGGTGATGTCGACGTTCGACCTGGCCGAGCGGCTGCGCGACGCGGGCGTGACAGTCAACGCGCTTCACCCGTCGACGTACATGCCGACGAAGATGGTGCTTCACGCCCGGGGCTCGTCCGTCGACACGCTCGAGGCGGGCGTGGCGGCGACGGTCCTGCTCGCCGCCGACCCGCAGCGCGAGGGCGTGACCGGCCGCTTCTTCAACCGCACGGCGGAGGCGCGGGCGCACGAGCAGGCCTACGACCCGCAGGCGCGGCGGCGGCTGTGGGAGCTGAGCGAGAGGCTCACCGGCGTGGGCTAGCGGGCCCGGCGAGCGTCGCGGCCGCGTCCCTCCCTCCGGCGCGCAAGATCCGAATACGATGGGCGCATGGCCGACGTCACCGTGGCAGAGGAGGAGTACCTGCAGACGCTGTTCTGGCTGCAGGAGGCCGGGCTGCCGATGACCGGTGCCAACGTGGCGCGCGCGATGCAGCTGGCGCCGCCCACGGTCCACGAGATGATCGGCCGCCTCGAGCGCGACGGCTACATCACGCGCGCCGGTGACAAGTCGATCTCGTTTACCGATAGCGGCCAGGAGCACGCCGAGGGCATCGTCCGCCGCCACCGGCTCATCGAGCGCTTCCTGACCGACGTGCTGGGGATCCCCTGGGACGAGGTGCACGAGGAGGCCGAGCGCCTCGAGCATGCGATGTCGCCGGTGCTCGAGGAGCGGATGCTCGCCGCGATCGGCGATGCGAAGACGTGCCCGCACGGCCACCCGATCCGGGCCGGGACGCGGATCCAGGGCGTGCCGCTGGCCGACGTCGCGGAGGGCGCCAGCATCAAGGTGCTGCGCTTCGAGAACGAGGCGGAGGAGCTCCTGCACTACCTCAAGACGACGGGGATCGAGCCCGGCGTCGAGGGCACGGTGCAGACGAGCGGCTCGGACGGCGGCGAGGTCGTGGTGCGCGCCGGCGACCGCACGATCAGCGTCGACGGCACGGTCGCAGAGACGGTCTCGGTCGTGGCCGACCCGTCCCCGCCGCCGCGCGTCGCGCTGCCCGAGCAGCTCGTGCTGTCGCGCGATCGCTACGGCCGCTGAGCCGGCCGCTACGCCGCGGCCGGCGTCCCGCTCAGCGAGTGGTACGCCTCCGCGAGGCGCGAGATCCCCTCGTCGATCTGCTCCGGCGTCACGCCCGAGTAGGCGAGGCGCAGCGTGTTGCGCCCGCCGTCGAGCAGGAAGTCGGTGCCCTTGACGAACGTCACGCCGCGCTCGCCGGCCGCGGCGAACAGCGCGTCGACGTCGACCCCCTCCGGCAGCTCGACCCACATGAAGTAGCCGCCCTCGGGCGCGACGAAGTGCGCGTCGGGCAGCTCGCGGTCGAGCGCCGTCGTCAGCGCGGCGACGCGCTCGCGCAGCGCGGTCCGCACCGTCTCGATCGCCGCCGGCATGCCGCCGCTCGAGGCGAACTCGTAGACGATCGCCTGCGCGACCATGTTCGGGCTGATGTATGTGTTCGTGGCGCGCTTGGTGATGCCGGCGATGAGGTCGGCGGGCCCGACGAGGTAGCCCACGCGGATTCCGGGGCACACGGTCTTCGAGAACGACGACGCGTAGACGACCGTCTCGTCCTTGTCCAGCGACAGCATGGTCGGCAGCGGATCGCCGCTGAAGCGGATCGCGACGTACGGGTCGTCCTCGAAGACGGTCATCCCGCTCTCGCGGGCGACCGCGAGCAGCCCCTCGCGCTTGTCGCGCGACAGGGTGTAGCCGGCGGGGTTCTGGAAGTTGGGGATGACGTGCGCGAGCGTCGGCCGGATGCCGTCGGCGATCAGCCGCCCCACCCCCTCGACGTCGATGCCGTCCGGCTCGAGCTCGATCGGGCGGATGTCGGCGCCGCGCTCCCGCAGGCCGAGCAGCGTGCGGTCGTAGGTCGGGCGCTCGACGACGACCGGGTCGCCCGCCGTCACCAGGTGGTCGAAGAGGAACGCGTCGGCCTGCATCGAGCCGTTCGTGACGATGACCTGCGACGGGTCGACCTGGTGCTGGTCGGCGATCCACTGGCGCAGCGGCGGGTAGCCGATCGCGGTGCCGTAGCCCGTCATCCCGCCCGGGTCGTTGTCGAACGCGCGCGCCGCGGCGGCCTTCAGCCCCTTGACGTCGACGATGTCCAGGGACGGTGCTCCACGGGCGAATGAGATGGTGTCGGCGGCCATGGGCCACAGGGTAGGTCACGTGCGGTCGGCGGGCCGTTCCCCCGCGCGCGCCGCGTGCGAACACCGTTCATCGGGCAAATGGCAGAATGCCCGCGCTCATGCCCCTTCCGTCCAAGGTCACCTTCGTCACGTTCGACGTGTACGGCACGCTCATCGACTGGGAGTCGGGCGTGTTCGACGCCTTCAAGCGGGAGGCGAGCCGGGACGGCTTCACGATCGACGACCGCGAGGAGATCATCCCGCGCTTCCACCAGTACGAGCGCGAGATCGAGGGGGGCTCGTACGAGCTCTACGCCGAGGTGCTGCGCCGCGTCGCGGTGCGCATCGCCAAGGACATCGGCTGGCCCCTGGAGCCGTCGCGGGCCGGCTTCCTGCCCGACTCGGTCCAGCGCTGGCCCGCGTTCAAGGAATCGAACCCGACGCTCAAGAAGCTCGGGGGGACATTCCAGACCGGCCTCATCTCGAACATCGACGACAAGCTGCTCGGACTGACCCGCCGCCACATCCCGCACGACTTCGACCTCGTGGTCACGGCCCAGCAGGTCCGCTCGTACAAGCCCGACCCGGCCCACTTCACCGAGTGCGCGCGGCGCATCGGCACGAAGAAGGGCTGGGTGCACGTGGCGGCGAGCTACTACCACGACGTCGAGCCGTGCCTCAAGCAGAAGGTCCCCGTCATCTGGGTGAACCGCAGCAAGGAGGAGCTCGACTCCGGCCAGAAGAAGCCGACGGCCGAGGTGCGGAGCCTGGTCGAGGCGGCCAAGCTGCTCGGCGCGGGGTAGCGCCCGCGCGGTGCAGGTCGTCAGCGTCCACGCCGACGTGATCGTGGCGCGCAGCGCGGTGTGGCAGACGACCTGCACGATCGTCCACCGCGCGGGCGGCCCCGGGGCGGAGGGGCCGGGCGAGTGCTTCGTGATCGACTCGCCGGTGCTGCCCGACGAGCACGACGTGCTGCCCGCGCTGGTGGAGCGAGCGGGCTGGAGTGCCTCGGGCCTGCTGTGCACGCACGGCGACTGGGACCACCTGCTCGGCCGGCTCGCCTTCCCCGACGCGGCGCTGGGATGCGCGGAGACGACCGCGGCGCGGCTGCGCGCCGAGCCGGGCGGAGCGCAGCGTGCGCTGCGCGAGTTCGACGACGAGCACTACGTCGAGCGCCAGCGGCCGCTCTCGCTCGGGCAGCTGCAGCCCCTCGCGCTCCCCACGCACCTGGGCATCGGCGACGCCGAGCTCGACCTGCTGCCGGCCGATGGTCACACCGAGGACGGCATGGCGATCTGGGCGCCGTGGGCGCGTGTGCTCGTGTGCGGCGACTACCTCTCGCCCGTGGAGATCCCCATGCTCGGCGAGCGCGGCGGTCGTGACGCCTACCTGGCCACGCTGGAGCGCTTGCGCCCGTACGTCGAGCAGGCCGACTTCGTCGTTCCGGGCCACGGCACGCCGCTCGAGGGCTCGCGCGCGCTGGCGATCCTGCGTGAGGACATCGCCTACCTCGAGGCGCTGCCGGACCCCGGCGCGCGGCTGCCGCTCGCGCGCCAGACGGCGGCCCAGCGTACGATCCACGCCGAGAACCTCCGCCGGATGGGAGCGCCGGAATGACGCTGAACCACGTGACGCTCGAGACCCGTCGCGAGGACGTCGAGGCCGAGGTCGCGTTTTGGGCGCTGCTCGGCTTCGAGCAGGTCCAGCCGCCGCCCGGGCTGCGCGACCGCGCGGCGTGGGTCGCGCGCGACGGCACGCAGATCCACCTCGTCTACGAGGACGACCCGGTCGTGATGCCCCGCGGGCACCCGGCCGTGGTGGCCGCCGACTACGACGCCGCCGTGGGCCGCCTGCGCGACGCCGGCTTCGACGTGCGCCCGACCGAGGAGCACTGGGGCGCGGCGCGGGCGTTCGTGCGGACGCCGGCCGGCCACCGCGTCGAGGTCATGTCCGCGCCGCCGCCGCCATAATCATGCGCCGTGTCCACCGAGAAGATCGCCATCACCGGCGCGACCGGCGGGATGGGCGGGCGGGTCGCACGGCTGCTCGCCGAGCGCGGGATCGCGCACCGGGTGCTCGTCCGCGAGCCGTCCCGCGCGCCGGACCTCGGCCCCGTCCGCGTGCTGCAGTTCGGCGGCTACGACGACGCCCCCGGGATGCGGCGCGCGCTCGACGGCGCGAGGATGCTCTTCCTCGTCTCCGCCGCCGAGGACCCCGACCGCGTGGCGCTGCACCGCAGCGCGGTCGACGCGGCGGTGGACGCCGGGATCGAGCGCATCGTCTACACCTCGTTCGTCGGCGCGGCGGCGGACGCGACGTTCACGTTCGCCCGCGACCATCACCACACCGAGCGCTACATCGAGTCGACCGGCGTGGGGCACACGTTCCTGCGCCACAACCTCTACATCGACTTCATCCCGGTGCTGTGCCCGGCCGACGGCGTCATCCGCGGCCCGGCCGGCGATGGCCGGGTGGCGGCGGTGGCCCGCGACGACATCGCGGAGGTCGCCGTCGCGGTGCTCACCGGCGATGGTCACGACGGCCAGACCTACGACGTGACCGGGATCGAGGCGCTGACCCTGACCCAGGCGGCGGCCGAGCTGTCGCGCGTCACGCGCCGGCAGATCACGTTCAAGAACGAGACGCTCGAGGAGGCGTGGGAGTCGCGCCGGCCCAGCGGCGCGCCCGACTGGGAGATCGAGGGCTGGATCACGACGTACACGGCGATCGCGGCCGGCGACCTCGAGGTCGTGAGCGACACGGTCGAGCGGTTCTGCGACCACGAGCCGAAGCGGCTGGGTGACTGGCTGCGCGAGAACCCCGAGGCCTGGCGGCACCTCGTCCACACGTCGTGAGCCTCAGTCCAGGTGCAGGCGCATGTACAGGTCGCGCGCGCCGTACGGGTTCGCCGCCGCGCTGAAGCCGAAGCTCTCGTACAGGGCGAGCGCCGCCGCGTTGGACTCGTTGACGTCGAGCTCGGCCCGGCGGCAGCCACGTTCGCGCGCGCGCTCGAGCGTCGCCTGCACGAGCGCGCGGCCCAGGCCGGTCCCGCGCGCGGTCGCGTCGACGTAGACGTCCTCGAGCAGGCAGTCGCCGCCCGAGCGCCAGAAGCCGTAGCGGTAACGCAGCTGGGCCACGCCCGCCGCGCGCGCTCCCGGCTCCGCCGCGGCGAGCACGAACTCGGTCTCCGGGTCGGCCAGGAGGCGCGCGACACTGGCGCGCGCGTCGTCGTCGCCGGGCCGATCGAGCCCGAGGTGGTCGCGGAACGCGAGCATCAGCCGGGTGACGGCGTCGGCCTCTTGGGGTTGAGCGATCCAGGCGGCGGGCACGCCGTCAGCCTAGAGTGGCGACCCGGATGCGAGAGAACCCGTCTGTCTACCAGCGGCGGCGGCTCACCGCGCTCGGCGTGGTGGCCGCTGTCGCCGCGCTGGCCGGCGCGGCCATGGGCGCCGGCTCGGACAAGCCCGAGCCCGCCGGTGGCGGCGACGCGACCGAGAGGGCCGCGGCGGCCCAGGCGCCGCCGCGCCCGCCGGAGCTGCCGCTCGGCGGGCGCACGATCTTCCCGCACTACCGGGTGGTGGCGTTCTACGGCGCGCCGCAGAGCGACGAGCTCGGGGCGCTCGGCATCGGCTCCCCCGATGCGGCCGCCCGCCGGCTGCGCCGCCAGGCGCGGCCGTACGCGCGCAAGACGCGCCCGGTCATGCTCGCATTCGAGCTCATCGCGACGGTCGCCAACGCCCACCCGGGCGCGGACGGCATGTATCGCACCCGCCAGAGCGCCGCGGTCGTGCGGCGCTACCTGCGCGCCGCCCGGCGCGCGAAGGCGCTGCTGCTGCTCGACATCCAGCCCGGCCACGCCGACTTCATGGACGAGGTGCGCCACTTGGACCGCTGGCTGCGCGAGCCCGACGTCGGCATCGCGCTCGACCCCGAGTGGCACACGCCGGGCGCCCAGCCCGGCACGACGATCGGGTCGGTCAACGCGTCGAAGGTCAACCAGGTCGCGCGCCACGTCGCCGCGATCGTGCGCGAGCGCAACCTGCCCGAGAAGCTGTTCGTCGTGCACCAGTTCACCGCGGACATGATCAAGGGCAAGCAGCACGTCATCCGGCCCCCCGGGCTCGCGGTGACCATGAACGTCGATGGCTTCGGCAACCGCGCGAACAAGGTCTCGAAGTACCGCGAGTTCACCCACGACGGCACGCCGTTCCACCACGGCTACAAGCTGTTCTACAAGGAGGACACCGGGCTCATGCGCCCCCGCAGCGTCCTCGCGCTCCGGCCGCCGCCGGACCTCGTCGTCTACGAGTGAGCCGGCGGGCGCCGCGGCGCGCGCCGGTCCCTCACCTCCTCCCGAGCTCGGCCCACGCGCCGGTGCCGGCGATGTTCGGCGACCGGTCATCCCCAGATGACGCCGCCACAGCGCCCAACGTTCCCGCGCGTCGTCGGTCCGAGCCGGCCCCCCCGGGGCCGAGCCCTACGCGTCCGAGCTGATGACGGCGATGGTCGCGCCGGAGGTGATCGGCTCGCCCTCGCGGACGGCGAGCTCGGACACGACGCCCGCCTTGTGGGCGGTGATCTCGTTCTCCATCTTCATCGCCTCGATGATGCAGACGAGCTGGCCCTCCTCGACGGCCTGGCCCGGCTCGACGAGCACCTTCCACATGTTGCCCTGCAGCGGCGAGACGAGCGCGTCGCCGCCCCCGCCCCCGCCCCCGCCGCGGGTGCGCTCGGAGCGCCGCGGGCGCGGGCGGGCGCCGGCGGGCGCGGAGCCGTTCAGCGCCGCGGGACCGGGCGGGCCGATGACCTTCACGTCGAAGCGCCGGCCCGACACCTCGACGGTGTACTCGCGCTCGACCGCCTCCTCGTCGGGCTCCTGTCCGCCTGGGGCCGGCACCGCGAGCGCCGCGAGCCACTCGCCGTCCTCGAGCAGGTCGCGGCACGTCTCGCCGCGCGCCCACTGCTCGGTGTCGAGCAACGCGCGGTGGAACGGGATCAGCGTCTTCAGGCCTTCGATCTCATACTCGGCGAGCGCGCGCAGCATGCGCCGCGTCGCCTGCTCGCGGTCCACGTCCCAGACGATGAGCTTGGAGACCATCGGGTCGTACATCGGGCTGATCTCGCTGCCCGGCCCGACGCCCGAGTCGACGCGCACGCCGGGGCCGGCCGGCTCGCGGTAATGGCCGATGCGCCCGGGGGCGGGCGCGAACTTCCGCGCGGCGTCCTCAGCGTTGATGCGGCACTCGATGGCGTGCCCGCGCAGGACGACGTCGCCCTGCGCGACGCCGAGCGGCTCGCCGGCCGCCGCGCGGATGCCCTCCTTGACGATGTCGACGCCGGTCGTCATCTCGGTGACGCAGTGCTCGACCTGCACGCGCGTGTTCATCTCGAGGAAGAAGTACTCGCCGTCGTCGGAGAGCAGCCCCTCGATCGTCCCCGCGCCGACGTAGCCCACCGCGCGGGCGGCCTCGATCCCGATGCGGCCGATGCGCTCGCGCAGCGCCTCGTCGACCGCCGGCGCCGGTGACTCCTCGATGAGCTTCTGGTGGCGGCGCTGCACCGAGCAGTCGCGCTCGCCGAGGTGGATGACGTTGCCGTGGCGGTCGGCGAGCACCTGGACCTCGACGTGACGCGGGTCGGGCAGGTAGCGCTCGAGGTACACGGTGGGGTCGGAGAAGAACTTCTCGCCCTCGCGCGCGGCGCCGTCGAACGCCGCCTGCAGGCCGGCCTCGGCCTGCGCGACGCGGAAGCCCTTGCCGCCGCCGCCGCCCGCCGCCTTCACCGCCACCGGGTAGCCGATCCCGGCGTCGATCGCGACGCGCGCGTCTTCCACCGTCGCCACCGGCTGAGTCGTGCCGGGCACGATCGGCACGCCGGCGTCGCGCATGAGCTCGCGCGCGCGTGTCTTCGAGCCCATCGCCTCGATCGCGCTCGCCGGCGGTCCGATGAAGACGATGCCGGCGTCGTCGCACGCGCGCGCGAAGGCCGCGTTCTCGGCCAGGAAGCCGTAGCCGGGGTGGATCGCCTCCGCACCGGCCTCGCGCGCGGCGGCCAGGATCCGCTCGACGTTGAGGTAGCTCTCGGCCGGCGGCGCGCCGCCGAGCAGGTACGCCTCGCCGGCGCGTCTGACGTGCAGGGCGTCGCGGTCGAGCTCGGAGTACACCGCCACCGACGCGATGCCGAGCTCCTCGAGCGCGCGGATGACGCGCACCGCGATCTCGCCGCGGTTGGCGACCAGGACCTTCGTGAACATGCGGCGGGAAGACTAGTGGCCCGGCGCGCGACGCAGAGGGCGCAAGTTTCGCGCCGCGGCTGCGTTGGAGGAGGACATGCACCGTCGTTCCGTTCCCCTCCTCCCCGGTCGCCTGCGCCGTTCCGTTGCTCGAGACGGTGCTGCACGCCCCCGCGGCGCAGGCGACCACTCCCCTCTTCGGCCAGGCGCCCGGGCCTCCGGTGCAGCCATCGGCGACGACGTCCGACACGACTGACGCAGGGGTACCATGCGGGGCGGCGGGCGGCGGCCCGCCGCCTCCGCTGTCCCTACTCGACCAGCCGGCGCTCGACCGCCCAGCGCGACAGCTCGTGGCGGTTGGAGAGCTGGAGCTTGCGCAGCACGGCGGACACGTGGGCCTCGACGGTCTTCGCCGAGATGCCGAGCCGCAGCGCGATCTCCTTGTACATGTAGCCGCGCGCCAGGTGGCGCAGCACCTCGCGCTCGCGCGGCGTGAGGTGGTCCAGCGCGTCGTCCTCCGCCGCGGCCGCCGCGTCCGGGGCGGCCGCCGGCGCGCCGGCGAACGCGTCGAGCACGAACCCGGCGAGCTTGGGCGAGAAGACGGCGTCGCCGTCGTGCACCCGCCGCACCGCGTCGGCGAGCTCGGGGCCCGAGATCGACTTCGTCACGTAGCCGCGGGCGCCGGCGCGGATGACCGCGATGACGTCCTCGGCGGCGTCGGACACCGACAGCGCCAGGAAGCGCGGCGGGTCGCCCTGCTCGGCGGCGCGGCGGATGACCTCGACCCCGCCGCCGTCGGGCATGTGCACGTCGAGCAGCACCACGTCGGGCCGCAGCGCCGCGATCTCGCGGACGGCGTCCTCGACCGTGGCGGCGTCGCCGGCGATGTCGATCAGCCCCTCGAGCTCGGCGCGGACCCCCGCCCGGAACAGCTGGTGGTCGTCGACGATGAGGACGCGCGGCTCGGCGGTCACGGGCCGTCCCGGGGCATCGTCAGCTCGACCTCGGTGCCGGCGCCCGGCGCCGAGTGGATCTCCGCGCGGCCGCCGTGGCGCGCCATGCGCCCGACGATCGACTCGCGCACACCGCGGCGGTCCGCGGGCACATCGTCCGGCGCGAACCCCGGGCCCCGATCGCGGACATAGACCTGGATCTCGCCGTCGAGCGCCTCGGCGTAGACGTCGACCGTCGAGCCGCCGCCGAACTTGGCGGCGTTGACCATGGCCTCGCGCGCCGCCGCGACGAGCGCCTCGCCGCGCGCGTCGAGGTCGGCGTCGCCCACGGCGACCACCTCGACCGCCACGCCGTGGTCGCGCTCGACCTCGCCCGCCGCGACCTCGAGCGCGCGTGCCAGCCGCAGCGGCCCGGCGTCGACGCGCCGGGTGAGCCAGGCGCGCAGCTCGCGCTCCTGGCGGCGGGCCAGCGCCGCGACCGCGCGCGGGTCGTCGGCGCGCTGCTGCACGAGCGCCAGCGTCTGCAGGACCGAGTCGTGCAGGTGCGCGGCCATCTCGGCCCACTCCTGGGAGCGGATTCGCTCGGCGCGCTCCGCGGTGAGCGACCGCACGAGCCGCAGCACCAGCGGCGCGAAGATGACGGCGAGCACGACCGCGACGACGAGCACGGACAGGACGACGTCGCGAGCGGCGCTGAGCGCGCCGGTCGCGCTGAGGAACACGAGCCCCGCGGCGATCACCAGCGCGACGCCGAGGCTCGTGCGCGACACCACCGCCGCCCGCTCGTTCGCGCTCGCCGGGCGCGCCGCCTCGCGCAGCGCCCGAGCGCGCTCCAGCTCGCCGGCATACCAGGTGCGGGCGGTGTCGCCGGTCCGATCGACCACGACCGGCCCGCGGCCCATCAGCTGGCGCCACAGCAGCGCCCCGCCCGCCGCGACGAGCACGAGCGGCCAGACGATCACGTCGGAGAACAGCAGCCCGAAGGCGCGGAAGGTGAGCAGCACGCTCAGCGCCAGCAGCGCGACCCCGAGCGTGACCTCGATCATGCCGCGGCTGGTCCGCAGCCGCACCGGTTGCGCGGGCGCGTCGCCCGCGGGCACGAACACCCACGCGAGCAGGTAGACCGCGACGCCGACGCCGCCCGCCGTCGCGGCGGTGATGAACAGGACCCGGACGATCAGGGGGTCGACGCCGATGTGGCGGGCGAGGCCGGAGCACACGCCGCCGAGGATCCGGTGCTCGGTGTCGCGGCGCAGGACGGGGGCGGGGCGCGTGGCCATGCTCGCCTCCATGATCCCAGTGCCGCTAACCGGCCATCTACTGGTCGCGGCGGGCGAGGCCACTGGCGAGCAGGATCGCGCCGAGCGCCGCGCAGGCCAGCGGCCCGAGCGCCGCGAAGCGCAGGTCGAGCACGTCCGCGCGGTCGAGTAGCACGACGACGCCGAGCAGCGCAATCACCGCGCCGGCGACGAGCGAGGGGATGTCCGGGCGCCTAGCCACGGGCGCCGCCGATGCAGGCGTCGTTGCCCGGTCCGCGATCCTCGGCGAAGTGCTCGCCGCGCCGGTCGAACCGCTTGGGGTCGTCGTGGCTGATGTCGAGCAGCCCCACGCCGATGTCACCGTCGACGATCAGGCGGGTCGTGCCCGGGAGCGCGCGGCGGTCGTCGCGCCAGTCGACGTCGAGCCCGCCCGAGCCGCGGTCGAACAGCTGGACCTGCCCGGCGCCGACGTGCGCGGCGCTCGTGACGCAGACGTCGCGCGGCACGGCGAGGGACGCGGCGCCGACGCCGACCTCGACGCGGATGCGGTGGTCGCCCGGCGGCAGCTTCGCGTCGCGCAGGTCGACGACGAGGTGCCCGACGCCCAGGCGGTACGTGTCCTGCACCTCGGCGGCGGCGACCGGGTGGTAGCGGCGGTCGCCGACGCCGCCGTCGATGTCGACGTTCGCCGCCGACACCACGCCGGCGGGCAGCGCCAGCGCGAGCGCGGGCAGGATGAGCCATCGCGCGCCGCCGATGAACGCGCCCGCCACCAGCCACAGGCCGGCGACGATCACGACGATGGCGACGATCACGCCGCCGCCCGCGGCCGTGGCCCAGGCGCCGGCGAGCGCGAGGAGCCCGCAGACCGCGAGGAGCGCGAGCCCGAGCCCGGCGCGGCGCAGGATGTCGCGCGTTCCCGCCGCGGAGGGATGCTCACCGGAAGCCAGCCACCAGACGCCGAGCCCGGCCAGGCCGAGGAAGACGAGGAACACGAACGGTCCGCCCCACGCCCAGGCATCGAACGGGCCACTCCAAAAGGGCAGCAGCGTGCCGATCGCGAGCACGAGCAGGACGGCGCCGGCGATGGTCGCCGTGCGCCCCGCGGCGCCGGGCTCGCCCGTGCCGTCGGCGGCCTCGGGCACGAGCAGCCACGCGGCCAGGTACGCGAGGATGCCGGCGCCGCCGGCGAACACCAGCGCCACGGCGATGATGCGGACGATGACGGGGTCGATGCCGAAGTACTCGGCCAGGCCGCCGCAGACGCCGCCGATCATGCGCTCGTCGCGCGACCGGTACAGGCGGCGCGGGCCGTCGGCCGCGCCGCCCGTGGTGCCGGAGCGTCCGGCTCCGGCGGGATCTGCCGGGGGCTCGGGGGAGGAGGAGGGGGTTCCGGCGCCGGCGCCGGGCTGCTCGGTCGTCGGGTCCTGGTCGTTGGATTCCATGGCTGGAAGCGTGCAGCGCCGCGGGCCCGCGCACCATTGGGAATCGCCCCTAGGGGAGCGCGCGGGGTCCGGGAACGCACGAGGACAGGTCTGTCTCGGTTTCAGTCGCGCGCCCGCCGGGCAGCCGGACGGTCCCCGCCCGACATCAGGGCCACGGACATGGCCACGCGCACCTCTCGATTCGACCGGATGGTTCCCGCGGCGCCCGAGGCGATCGGTCCGCTGCGCCGTGAGCTGCGCCGGTTCGCGCGGGCGGAGGGCGCCTCCGCGGAGGTGCAGGCGGCCGCGGCGCTGGCCTTCTCGGAGGCGTGCGCGAGCGTCGTCCGTCCCGACGCCGATCCCCTAGGGGATCCCGGGCCCCTGATCGTCAGCGCCCGGGTGCGCGACGGCGAGCTCGTCGTCTGCGTCGCGCACGCCCGCCGCGGCCCCCCGCCCGTCCGGGGCGAGGGCGGCTACGGCTTCGGCCTGGCCATGATCAACAGCGTGTGCGAGCGCTTCGAGGTCCGCGACCGTCAGGGGCGGCCCGGCAAGGAGATCGAGATGCGCTTCAGGCTGGAGCGGGCGCCGGCGCGGTTGCGATCATCCCGGCTCCGACCGTCTCGTTCGTCGCCTCGTCGATGACGATGAACGCGCCCGTCGCGCGGTTGCGCGAGTAGGCGTCGAACGCGACCGGGCGCGCCGTGCGCAGGCGCACGCGGCCGATGTCGTTGAGGCCGAGCTCCCCGGGCGCGGGCTCGCGGTCGAGCGTGTGGACGTCGACGCGGTCGACGATCGTGTCGGCGATCGCCGCGACAGTGTGCGCTGCGTGCTTGATCAGGTAGCGACCGCGCGGCCGCAGCGGCGCGTCCGCCATCCAGCACACGTCGGCGACGAGCTCGCGCGCGAGCGACGGCCGGTCGGCCACGCCGCAGATGAGGTCGCCGCGCGAGATGTCGAGGTCGTCGGCCAGGCGCAGCGTCACGCTGAGCGGCGGGAACGCCTCCGCGAGCTCGCCGTCGTAGGTGTCGATCGCCTCGACCGTCGTCGTGCGCCCGGACGGCAGCACGAGGACCTCGTCGCCGGGGCGCACGAGGCCGCCCGCGAGCCGGCCCGCGTAGCCCCGGTAGTCGCTCGCGTGGTCGCGGACGACGTACTGCACCGGGAAGCGCAGCTCGTCGAGGTTGCGGTCGGTCGCGATCTCGACGGTCTCGAGGTGCTCGAGCAGCGGCAGGCCGCCGTACCAGTCCATCGCCTCGGAGCGGTCGACGACGTTGTCGCCGTGCAGTGCGCTCAGGGGGATGAACGCGACGTCGGGCACGTCGAGGTTGCGGGCGAACGCGCTGAAGTCGGTGACGATCCTGTCGAACGTCTCCTCGTCGTAGTCGACGAGGTCCATCTTGTTCACCGCCACCACGAGGTGCGGGATGCCGAGCAGCGAGGCGATGAAGGCGTGGCGCTTGGTCTGCTCGACCACCCCGTTCCGCGCGTCGACGAGCACGATCGCCAGGTCCGCCGTGGACGCGCCCGTGACCATGTTGCGCGTGTACTGCACGTGACCGGGCGTGTCGGCCAGGATGAACGTCCGCCGGTCGGTGGCGAAGTAGCGATAGGCGACGTCGATCGTGATGCCCTGCTCGCGCTCGGCGCGCAGGCCGTCCGTGAGCCGCGACAGGTCGAGCGCCCCGTCGCGCCCGTGCAGGTCGTCGAGCTGATCCGACAGGATCGCCTTGGCGTCGTGCAGCAGGCGGCCGATCAGCGTCGACTTGCCGTCGTCGACCGAGCCCGCCGTGGCGAGCCGCAGCAGCCCCGAGCGGGAGCGCAGTGCGTGCCCGTTGTTCTCAGAAGTAGCCGGCAACCTTGCGGTCCTCCATCGCGGCCTCGGAGACCTTGTCGTCCGCGCGCGTCTCGCCGCGCTCCGTGATTCGCGTCGCGGCGATCTCGTCCACCACGTCGCTCAGGGCGGTCGCGGTCGACGCCACCGCGCCGGTGCAGCTCATGTCGCCGACGGTGCGGTAGCGCACGCTGGCGGTGAACGGCGCCTCGCCGTCGACGAGCTCGACGTGCGGCGAGAGCGCGTAGAGCATGCCGTCGCGGCGGAACACCTCCCGCTCGTGCGCGAAGTAGATCGACGGCACCTCGAGGCGCTCCTGCGCGATGTACTGCCAGACGTCGAGCTCGGTCCAGTTGCTGAGCGGGAACACGCGCACGTGCTCGCCCTTGCGGATGCGCCCGTTGTAGATGCTCCACAGCTCGGGCCGCTGGCGCCGCGGGTCCCACTGGCCGAAGTCGTCGCGGAACGAGAAGATCCGCTCCTTCGCGCGGGCGCGCTCCTCGTCGCGGCGCGCGCCCCCGAACGCGGCGTCGAAGCCGTGCTCCTCGATCGCGTCAAGCAGCGTCGTGGTCTGCAGCCGGTTGCGCGAGGCGCGCGGGCCGGTCTCCTCGACCACCCGTCCGCTGTCGATCGACTCCTGCACCGAGGCGACGATCAGGCGCTCGCCGAGCTCGGCGACGCGGCGGTCGCGGAACTCGATGACCTCCGGGAAGTTGTGGCCCGTGTCCACGTGCATGAGCGGGAACGGGAACGGCGCCGGGCGGAACGCCTTCTCGGCCAGCCGCAGCAGCACGATCGAGTCCTTGCCGCCGCTGAACAGCAGCACCGGGCGCTCCAGCTCGGCGGCGACCTCGCGCATGATGTGGATCGCCTCGGCCTCGAGGGCCTGCAGGTGCGTCAGCTCGTACGTGCCCATGCCGGTTCCGGCGCCTTCCTGAATTGGTTGCGGTGCACAAGCCAGACGACGATTCCCGCCGTCAGGGGCGCGGCGACGATCGTCCAGGCGGGGAGGTCGAGCCCGGCCTTGGTGAGCACACCCAGTGCCGAGCCGAGCAGGACGCAGCCGAGCAGCGGCCGCAGCACGGCGACAGGGACGCGGCTCATGAGCGCGGCGCCGATCCACACGCCCGGCACGGAGCCCAGCAGGATGGTGCCCATGAGCGCGAAGTCGACGTTGCCGCCGACCCAGTGCGCCAGGCCGGCCGCCCACAGCAGGATCGCCGCGTGGAACACGTCGGTGCCGACCACGCGCACTGGCGTCAGGCGGAAGAGCAGGATCAGCGCGGGCCCGATCAGCGCGCCGCTGCCGACCGAGGTCAGGCCGAGGACGACGCCGAGCACGGCGCCGACGGCGACGGCGGTCGCCTTCGCGCGCGCGTCGAGCGTCACCTGCGGCTGCTCGCGCGGCGCGATGCTGAGCACCGAGCGCACGAGCACGACCACCGAGACGACGAGCAGGGCGACCGCGACCAGCGCGAGGACCGCGGTGACGTCGAGGTCCAGGCGCTCGAGCAGCGCCACGCCGGCCAGCGCGCCCGGCACGCTTCCGAACGCCAGCCACTTCGACACCCCGAGGTCGACGGTCCCCTTGCGCAGGTGGCGCCAGCCCCCCACGGTCTTCGTGACCGCGCCGTAGGCGAGGTCGGTGCCGATCGCCACGACGGGGTTCACGCCGACCACGAGGATCAGCAGCGGCGTCATCAGCGAGCCGCCGCCGATGCCGGTCAGCCCGATGAGCACGCCGACGCCGAGGCCGAAGAGGACGACGAGCGGGTCCATCAGACGTGCAGCCCGCACTCCGTCTTGTCGCTGCCGGCCCAGCGGCCCTCGCGGCCGCTGCCGGGCTGCGTGCACGGCGCGCAGCCGATCGACTCGTAGCCCCGGTCGTGGAGCGGGTGGTAGGGGAGGTCGCGCTCGACGATCCGCGCCCACAGGTCGCGATCGGTCCACTCGACGAGCGGGTTGTACTTCCACATCGAGCGCTTCTCGTCCCACTCGACCGGCTGCGCGTTGGCGCGGGTCGGCGACTGCTCGCGGCGGATGCCGGTGATCCAGGCCTCCGCGCCGGCCAGCGCGGCCTCGAGCGCGGCGACCTTCGCCGCGCCGCAGCAGTTGGCGGGGCCGGTCCACGGGCCGATGGCGTCGGAGACCTCGATGCGCACCTCGAAGCGGCGCTCGAACGCGCGCCACGTCTCGAGCGTCTCGGGGAACAGGACGCCGGTGTCGATGGTCACGATGCGCGCGTCCGGGGCCAGGCGGACGAGCTCGTCGACCAGCACCGACTCCTCCTTCTGGAAGGAGCAGAGCAGGACGAGGCTCGGGTGGTGGCGCTCCACCGCCCGGGCGAGCACCTCGGTCGCCGTCGGGCTCGAGCTCAGACCGCGCACTCGCCCTCACCCCGGATGACCTGGAACGGCCCGTTGCGCTGCCAGTCGATGAAGTGGTTCATCGTCTCGAGCGAGAACTCGATCGGCAGGGCGAGCTCCGCGACCTCCTCCTCGAAGCGCCTGGAGCCGACGCGCTCGGCGAACGCGTTGAACTCCTCGCCGTCCAGGCGCTCGGCCTCGTACATCCGCACCCAGCGCTCGACCGCGTCGGGCACGCGCTTGGCCGCGAGGCGCACCTTGAGGCGGTTGCCGTAGACGACCTCCCCGCCCTCGTAGTTGCCGCCGATGTGCGCGACGTACGCCGGGATCGTGTGCTCGCCGACCTTGATCGAGGCGCCGTAGAACCCGATGTTCGCGATGTGGTGCTGCGAGCAGCCGTTCGGGCAGCCGCTCATCTTGATGTGGATGCGGCGGCTCAGCGGGTCGGTCACCTGCATCTGCGCGAGCCGCTCGCGGATCGCGGCGTTCAGCCCCATCGAGCTCGTGATGCCGAGCTTGCAGCTGTCGGTGCCGGGGCAGCTGACGACGTCGTCGATCTCGTCGGCACCCGGGGCGCCGAGGTCGAGCTCGACGAGGCGCTGCCACACCTCGTAGACCGTCTCGTCGCGCACCCAGCGCAGGACGAGGTTCTGGTGGACGGTCGTGCGGGCGTACCCGCCGCTGTAGTCGCGCATGATGTCGGCCAGGCCGCGGAACTGCTCGGGCGTGAGGTCGCCGCGGGGCACGTGCACCTGGACGGTGCTGAAGCCCTCCTGCCGCTGGGGGACGACGTTGGCGCGGCGGAAGCGCTCGAACTCGGAGACGTCGCCGTTCGGCGTCGCGTACGTCGCGGGCGCCGCCGGCGCGTTGGCCTCCTCGTCGTGGAGGAACAGGATCGGGTCGAGCGTGAAGTCGCGCTCGTCCACCCAGTCGCCCGCGAGCTCCTCGTCGACCATGCGGCGCACCTCGTCGATGCCGACCTTGTCGACGAGCACCTTGATCCGGGCGCGGGCGCGGTTGACGCGCAGCCAGTCCTGGCGGTCGAAGAGGCGGAGCATCGCCTCGGCGACCTTGAGGTAGTCGCCGTTGTCGGCCTCGACGAAGTCGTACAGCGTCGGGGCGATGCGCGGCATGATCGCGGTGCCGCCGCCGACGCGCATCTCGAAGCCGCGCACGCCGTCGCGCTCGCGCGCGAGGAACGCGATGTCGTGGATGCCCGTGATCGCGCGGTCGTCGTCGGTGCCGGTGAACGCCGTCTTGACCTTGCGCGGCATGAGCTGCGTCGTCGGGTGACGGACGAAGTAGCGCACGTAGGCGCCGGCGTACGGCGTCGGGTCGAACACCTCGTTCTCGCAGACGCCGGCCCACGGGTCGCCGGTCACGTTGCGCACCGTGTTGCCACATCCCTCGCGCGACGAGAGGCCGCTCGGCGCCAGGCCGCGCAGGACGTCGGTCGCGTCCTTGAGCGGCACGTGGTGCATCTGGATGTTCTGGCGCGTGGTGATGTGGCCCTTGTTCAGGGGCACGTAGCGCTCGATGACGTCGGCGAACGCCTCCATCTGCTCGGGCGTGATCCCGCCGAACGGCAGCTTGATGCGCATCATCTGCACACCCGGCTGGCGCTGGCCGTAGACGCCCTGCTTGAGGCGGAAGCCGATGAACTCGTTCTCGGGCGTCTGGCCGTCGAGGAACTTCGTCGCCTCGGTCTCGAAGTCCTCGAACTCACGCTCGAGGATCGGGATGATGTGCCCGGGGACGTCCTGATGGACCTCCGGGTTGTCGAGCGAGCCCGGGCGGCCGGCGGGGCGCCTGCCCTGGACGGCGGATGGTTCCATATGGTCGTCTCCAGAAGGGTGCGGTCGTCCGTCGGAACGCAGGAATATACCCAAAGTCCGATTGCCTTCCCCGGATTTCGGGACGGCGGGTTCGACGATCCGTCTCATGGGCCTGCCCCCGCGGTCGCCCTGCCCCGACGCCACCGTGGGCGCGGCGACGACCGCATCGAGATACGTTCTCGGGAGGGCCGGGCGACGACGTGCGCATGGACGTCGAGCACCGCTTCCTCGGCGGCGCGGACCCGGAGGAGGCGGAGCTGCGCCTGCTGGCGCGCCTGGCGGAGACGGGCTATCGCTCTGCGCGTCGTGCCTGAGCGGCGCGGCCGGTGCCAGTCCTCGGTTCTGGAATGACTCGATTCAGGCCCCGAGCGCGGCGCGGCGGCGTTCGAGCTCGGCACGCTCCACCTGGTTGGCGGTGAGCTCGATCGCGCGCGTGTACGCGGCCGCGGCCTCCGGTGCGACGCCGTCCCGGCGCAGGAGCTCGGCGCGCGCGGCGTGGAAGGGCTGGTAGGCGGCTATGCGGGGGTCCGCGCCGAGGGCGTCGAGGAGGCACAGCCCGGCGCGCGGACCCTTGGCCATCCCGACCGCGACGGCGCGGTTGACACCGACGACCGGCGAGGGCGCGGTCCGCTCCAGCTCGCCGTACAGGGCGGCGATCTGCGCCCAGTCGGTGTGCTCGGCGTCGGGCGCGGTCGCGTGGAGCGCGGCGATCGCGGCCTGCAGCTGGTACGGGCCGGGCCGCCGCAGGCGCAGCGCGCGGTCGAGGCTGGCCGTCCCCTCCTCGATCCGCGCGGCGTCCCAGCGCCCGCGATCCTGGTCGGGCAGGGCGACGAAGCGGCCGTGGGCGTCGGTGCGCGCGGCGCGGCGGGAGTCGTGGAGCAGCATGAGCGCGAGCAGCCCGGCGGTCTCCGCGTCGTCGGGCATGAGATCGGCCAGCAGCCGGCCGAGGCGGATTGCCTCGTCGCAGAGGTCCGCGCGGACGAGGCGGTCGCCATCTCGCGCCGCATAGCCCTCGTTGAACACGAGGTAGACGACGGCCAGCACCCCGGCCAGGCGCTCGGGCAGCGCCTCGTCGGGCGGAACGCGATACGGGATCCGCGCCGCCGCGATCTTGCGCTTCGCGCGCACGAGCCGCTGGGCCATGGTGGCCTCCGGCACCAGGAAGGCGCGCGCGATCTCGGCGGTCGTCAGACCGCCGAGCGTCCGCAACGTGAGCGCGACGCGGGCCTCGATCGCCAGCGCCGGATGGCAGCAGGTGAAGACGAGCCGCAGGCGGTCGTCGGGCACCGCGCTGTCGGGATCGGGCTCGGCCTGTCGCTCGAGGTCCATGAGGGACTGCAGGGTTTGGACGCGGTCGGCGAGAGCGCGCTCGCGGCGGATGCGGTCGATCGCCTTCCGGCGCGCCGTGACGGTCATCCACGCGCCCGGGTTCGCGGGCACGCCGTCGCGGTCCCACGTGCGCAGGGCGACGGTCAGCGCGTCCTGCAGCGCGTCCTGGGCCAGCTCGAAGTCACCGCCGACGTGGCGGATGAGCGTGGCCAGGACGCGCCCGGACTCCTCGCGGAAGGCGCGCTCGACGGCGCCCGCGCTCACATCCCGCCCAGATCCATGACCGGGCGGACCTCGATGGCTCCGTGGCGGGCGGCCGGGATCCGCGCCGCCTGCTCGACCGCGGTGTCGAGGTCGGGGCACTCGAGCATGTAGTAGCCCGCGAGCCACTCCTTCGTGTCGGCGAACGGGCCGTCGCTGAGCACGGCGTCGCCGGCTCCGTTCACGCGGACCGTGGTGGCGGTGTCGGTCGTCTGCAGCGGAGCGCCCGACACGAACAGCCCGCGCTTGTTGATGTCCTCGGTGAACGTGCCGTACTCGGCGAACTCCTGCTGGGCCTGCTCGCTGTCGCGGTCGGGCGCCGTCGCCGTGTCCTCGTAGATCAGGAGCATGTACTGCGGCATGTGTCGCCTCCTGGCGGTTTGTGCCGGCGCCGGTCGCCGGCTTCACCCTGACGACGAACGGCGGACGCTCAGATCGACACTATCCCCACGCATTCGCGTCCGGGAAGCGGTCGACCGCCTCGCGGCGCGCCGCCTGTACCCACGGGTTCGGCGGCGCGGGCGCCGGGGCCGGCGGCGGCGCGGTGTCGCGCAGGAACCGCTCGACCGCGGCGACGACCGCGGCGGCCTCCTCCGGGGACGCGGAGGGGGCGACGATCTCCAGGCGGGGGCGGCGGTTGGGCACCGGCGTGGATGATGCCAGCGCGCGGGTAGCCTGCGCGCGATGGAGCCGCCCGTACCGGAGCCCAAGCCGCGCCTGCGCGGGGTCCTGCATCAGTGGGCGTTCTTCGTCTCACTGGTGGCGGGCGGCCTCCTCGTCGCGATGGCGCCCACCGGCCGCGCCGCCGCCGTCGGCGGTCTGTACGCCGCCGCGCTGGCGGGGATGTTCGGCGCCAGCGCGCTGTACCACCGGGTCGCCTGGCGGCCCTCACTGCGGCCCTGGTTCCGGCGCCTGGACCACTCGATGATCTATGTGCTGATCGCCGGCACGTGCACGCCGGTGATCGTGCTGGAGCTCGAGGGCGTGCTGCCGGTCGTCGTGCTCGCCCTGGTCTGGGCCGGGGCGCTGGCCGGCGTCGTCCTGAAGCTCGTGTGGCTCGGGGCGCCTCGGCGGCTCGCCGCGGCGGTCTACGTCGTCCTCGGCTGGGTCGGCGTGATCCTGCTGCCGCAGGTGGTCCGCAGCGCCGGCGTCGCGGCGGCCACGCTGTTCGTGGCGGGCGGCCTGCTGTACACGGCGGGCGCCCTCGTGTACGCGCGCCGCCGCCCCGACCCGCGCCCGGCGGTGTTCGGCTTCCACGAGGTCTTCCACGTCTTCGTCGTCGCGGCCGCCGCGGCGCACTTCGCGGCGATCGCGGGGTTCGTGGTCCCGCGGGGCTGACGTCGGGGGCCACTACCCTGGCCGCGATGAAGCACGTCCTGCGCCCGCTGTTCGACCGCGTCGTGATCAAGGAGCTCGAGCCCGAGCGCTTCCGCCGTTCCGGGCTGCTGGTGCCCGCCGGCTCGAACGAGCCGCCGCCGCAGCACGGCATCGTGCTGGCCGTGGGGCAGGGCCTGGACTGGTGGGAGCACGTGGGCGTCGCGATGCCGGTCAAGCCCGGCGACCACGTCGTCTTCCCGGCCTCCGCCGGCGTCTGGATCGAGGTCGACGAGGAGCGCCTCCTCGTGTGCCGCGTCTCCGAGATCCTCGGCGTCCTCGAGGAGGCGCGCGACCCGGCGGCCGCCGCGGGCTGAGCCGTGACGGGCCCGCCGCCCGCCGAGACGTTCCTGCTCGTCGATGGCGAGAACATCGACGCGACGCTGGGGGGCAGCCTGCTCGGCCGCCGCCCCGCGCCGGAGGAGCGCCCGCGGTGGGACCGCGTCCGCGACTTCGCCCGCGACGCATGGGCCCAGCCGGTCCGCGGCCTGTTCTTCCTCAACGCCACCGGCCACGTCCCGATGCCGTTCGTCCAGGCGCTCACGGCGCTCGAGTACCGCCCCGTGCTGCTGAGCGGCCCGTCCGAGATCAAGGTCGTCGACCTCGCGATCCAGCGCACGCTCGAGGCGCTGGCGGAGCGCGGCCGCGGCGACGCGCTGCTGGTCAGCCACGACGGCGACTTTGCCGAGCCGGTGGCCGCGCTGCTGCGCGGCCCGGCCCGGCGCGTCGGGGTGATCGGCTTCCGCGAGCTCGTGAGCACCGCGCTGAGCGACCTCGCCGCCGACGGCCTGCAGCTCTACGACCTCGAGGACGACGTCGGCGCCTTCACCGTCGCGCTGCCGCGCGTGCGGGTGATCCCGATCGAGCGCTTCGATCCGTGGGCGCTGCTGACCTGAGCGCGGCGGGCGCTCAGGCGTGGTGGCGCCACCAGCGGCGCAGCGCGTCCATCGCGACGTTGGCGACCGCGACGAGCGCCGCGATCGCGGCGTACTTCGCGGCCAGCTCCCAGTTCGCGTCGCGGACGGCGAAGCCGAGGAAGATCAGGTCGTAGGCCAGGATCATCACGCTGGCCACGGCGACGAGGACGCACGCGACGTCGAGGACCGGGGTGCTCGAGGCCCACTCGTGATACGGCCGGCGTGCGGCGCTGGAGCGCATCCATCGCGATCTTCGCACGACGCGCCAACCTGTGACCGCGAGTTCAAGTCCGGCCGCGCCGCGGCCGATAGAGCGACTGTCAGACAGCGACGGCAACCTGAGGCTGAGACCTTCTACGAACGTCCCCTCCCCAACACCATCCGCCCGATCTTCTGATGACCGAAGCCCGCCCGCGTGCGGGCTTCCGTCGTTCCGGCCGCTCAGTTGATCCGGCGCTCATGTCCCTTCCATCCGCGCTCGCGCAGCGCGAACTTCTGCACCTTCCCTGTCGAGGTCTTCGGCAGCGGGCCCAGCTCGACGCGGTCCGGGCACTTGAAGTACGCGATCTGCTCGCGGCAGAGGTCGACGAGCTTGCGCTCGCTGGCGACCGCGCCGTCCTTGAGCGTCACGTACGCCTTCGGGCGCTCGCCCCACCGCTCGTCCGGCATCGAAACGACCGCGCACTCGAGCACGGCCGGGTGGCGGCAGACGGCCTGCTCGACCTCGATCGTCGAGATGTTCTCGCCGCCGGATGATGATGTCCTTGCCGCGTCGCGGAGCTCGATCGCCTCGTCCGGATGCCAGACGGCGAGATCGCCGGAATGGAACCAGCCGCCGCGGAACGCGTGCGCGGTCGTCTCCGGCGCGGCGTGGTAGCCGGCCATCACGTTGTTGCCGCGCATCACCACCTCACCCATCGTCGCGCCGTCGCGCGGCACGTCGGTCATGTCCTCGTTGACCACGCGGACGAGGTCGGCGATCGTCGAGCCCTGGCCCCGGCGGGCGAGCAGCCGAGCGCGCTGGTCGGGAGGCAGATCGTCCCACCCGTCGCCCGGCGTGCAGACGGTGTGCGGCCCGTACGTCTCTGTCAGGCCGTAGACGTGGATAGCGCGGATGTTGAGCTCGGCCAGGCGGGCGAGCAGCGTCGGCGACGGCGGCGCGGCGGCGACCATCGCCGTCGCCGAGCGGTCGAGCGGCGGCGCCCCCGAGTGCTCGAGGATGCCGCGCACCTCTGGCGCGCTCAGCCGCGCGTTGATCGCGACCAGGACGCCGCCGGCCGCCGGCACCCGAAGTGCGCCTCCAGCAGCGCCGGCGTGTTCGGCGAGAGGACCGCGACGCGATCGCGCCGGCGCAGGCCGCGAGCGCGCAACGCCGACGCGAGCCGGCTCACCCGCACGTCGAGCTCGCCGTAGGTGCGCCGCAGCTTGCCGTGGACGACCGCGGTGCGGTCGGGATGGATGGTGGCGCTGCGCGTGAGGAACGAGACCGGATCGAGCTCCGTTCGGCTCACGCCGCTGCGCCGCGGCCACGAATCGGTCGCGGCCGCGACTCCTCGGTGGCGGGCGTCCCGGAAGCCGCGCTGTCCATGGTGTTCCTCCTCGGGGAGCGGTCTGGAACGCGCAGGCGCGCGCCGAAGCTACTCAGGTACCGGAGCGGCGTCCGACGTGTCGCGGGCGCGCGACGGTCAGCGCGGGGCCGGCGCCCAGCCCGCGCGCGGGTCGGGCAGCGGGGTGAGGATCTGCTCGATCTGCGCGCGGTGCGGCTCGAGCTTCGGCGGCAGGATGACCTTCGAGCCCAGCTGCTCCAGCGGCACGTCGACCGTGAAGCCGGGCCCGTCGTCGGCGATCTCGAACAGCACGCCGCCCGGCTCGCGGAAGTAGATCGAGTGGAAGTAGTGGCGGTCGATGATCGGCGAGGAGCCGACGCCGGCCTGCTGGATGCGCCGGAACCACTCCGGGTGCTCGGCGACCGTGGTGCCGAACGCGACGTGGTGCACCGTGCCCGCCCCCTGGAGTCCGCGCTCCGCGGGCGCGCGGTCGAGCAGGTACGCGCCGCCGCGGCGCTCGCCGCGCAGCTCCCACGCGCCGTCGCCGGCGGCCTGGGCGCCGAGCAGGCGCTGGAGGAGGGCGGCGGTCCGCTCGGGGTCGAAGCTGTACGCGCGCACGCCGTCGAAGCCCTGGAGCGCGAGCTCGGCGGGGACCTCCGGGTGCTCGGCGGCGAGCGGCTCGTCGCCCGACGCATTCACCACGAGCTCGTGGCCGAGGCCCTCGAAGTCCTCGAAGCGCAGCCGATCGCCGAACCGCTCGGTCGCCACGCCCTCGGCGGCGAGCCGCCGCTCCCAGAAGCCGATCGCCTCCGCCGACCCCACGCGCGAGATGATCCGATGGACCATGCCCCGGCCGGGGCGGCCGCGCGTCGCGCCGGGGTACTCGAAGAACGTGATCTCCGCGCCCGGGCGGCCGAGCTCGTCCGCGTAGAACAGGTGGTAGACGCTCGGGTCGTCCTGGTTGACCGTCTTGGCCGCCATGCGCAGCCCGAGCACGCGTGTGTAGAAGTCGACGTTGCGCGGCGCGTCGCCGGTGATTGCGGTGACGTGGTGGATGCCTTCGAGCCTCATGTCCGCCTCTCTCCAAGACCGGTAGTTGTACGTACAACCATAGCGCCGATCCACCGGGGATCAAGGCGGACGCGGCCGCCGGCGGCCGACCGATGAGTTCTGGCCGCCCGCGGCGTTTCACCGGCATGACACTCACCACCTCGGGACCGGACGATCAGCGCGGCGTATGGGAGGGTGCGCCGCCGATGGGCGCGATCGAGCAGGAGGCCGTACGCGCGGCGCGCGCGGGCGACGAGGCGGCGTTCGCCGCGCTCGCCGAGCGCCACCGGCGCGAGCTCCACGTCCACTGCTATCGCATGCTCGCCTCCTTCGACGAGGCGGAGGACCTGGTCCAGGAGACGCTCCTGCGCGCCTGGCGCTCCCGCGAGAGCTTCGAAGGCGGGCCCGCGTTCCGGGCGTGGCTGTACAAGATCGCGACGAACGCGTGCCTCGACGCCCTGCGGCGGCGGTCGCGGCGCGTGCCGTCGCTGAGCTCGTTCGCCGAGGTGCCGTGGCTGCAGCCGTATCCCGACCGGCTGCTGGACGAGGTCGCGCCGAGCGACGCGGAGCCCGACGCGGTCGTCGTCGGGCGCGAGACGATCGAGCTCACCTTTCTGGCCGTCATCCAGCTCCTCCCCCCGCGCCAGCGGGCGGTGCTGATCCTCCGCGACGTGCTCGAGTGGTCGGCGGCCGAGACGGCGGAGCTCCTCGAGACCTCGGTGGCGGCCACGAACAGTGCGCTGCAGCGGGCGCGTGCGACGCTCCGCGACCAGCTGCCCGAGCGCCGCGCCGAGGGCGCCCGGACCGATCTGAGCGAGAGCGAGCGCGCGCTTCTCGAGGGGTTCATCGCCACGCACGAGCGCGGCGACACCGCCGCCGCGGCGGCGCTGCTGGCCGAGGACGTGCGGGTCACGATGCCGCCGCACCCGATGGTGTACGAGGGCATCGAGGCGCTGCGCCCGCTGTGGCGGGCGGCGTTCGAGGAAGGCATGGGCGACTGGCGCCTCGTGCCGACCCGCGCGAACCGCCTGCCCGCGGCGGCGAGCTACCTGCGCGCGCCCGGCGACACGCAGTACCGGGCGTTCAAGCTCGACGTGATCCGCGTCGAGGGCGGCCGCATCGCGGAGGTCACGACGTTCGACGCGGGGCTGTTCCCGGCGTTCGGGCTGGCGGAGACGCTCTGAAGCCGGGCGCGGCTGGCGCCGGCGCGCCAACGCCGCGGGCGCGGGCGAGTTGGCGCCTCCGCGGCGAGGCGGGCGGGTAGGACCTTCCGACCCCGACCTCAGGAGCTCGATCGATGCCCGCTCGCACACAGCCCGCCAAGCGCGCCGCCACCGGCCGCTTCGCCCGGCCCGCCGGCACCTCGGCGCAGCGTCCTGCCGCCCGCCGCCCCGCCACCGCGTCGCGACGGCCGGCGATCGTGCCGCGCCGCAAGCCGCAGAAGACCGGGATGGCGAAGATGATGGAGACGGTCGGCGCGGCGCTGCCCGGCGCGTCGAAGGGCGCCCGCTCCCGCGGCGGCGGCGGGAAGGGCAAGGGCATGGGCGCGGGCCTCGCCGTCCTCGCCGGTGCGGCGGGGCTGGCGATGAAGAACCGCGACCGCCTGCGGGGCATGATGCGCCGATCCGACCAGGATCGGGTCGCGCACGCCGAGGAGCCCGCGCGTCCCAACGTGGAGGCCCAGCCCGGCGGCGGGCCGGTCGGCACGGCGCCGCCGAACGCGACCGACACCGGCGCGCCCGGCACCGAGCGCCCCGCCACCTGAGCGCACGCCGGCGCGCCGGCGGCCCGGCGGCGGACTCAGGTCGCCGGGCCGTTGACGCCCTTGATCGAGCGCTGGCCGCGCGCGACCGAGTACGTGAACCCGGTCGATGGCAGGCGGGCGCGGCTGCGCCGCTTGACCGTCCGCATCCGCACCAGCTCGCAGAAGAGGCGGTCCTGCGACGCGGTCACGCGCGCGTAGCCGTGGTGGTCGAGGTCCGCCTGGTCGACCCACGGGTTCGCCGCCCGCAGTGCGGCGAGAATCGCCGGCGGCGTGCTCGGGTCGAGGTCGTTGCCCGGGAGCACCCCGCCCTCGCCCTCGCCGAGGCCGCGCGAGCTGATCGAGCCGCCGACGAACTCGACGGCCACGCTCTCGCCCCCGCCGAGCGCGGTGCGGACGTCCCCGGCCAGGAACGTGTGGATGTCGCCGGTGATGAACACCACGTCGGCGATCCCGTTCGCCCTGATGAACTGCAGCAGCTCCTCGCGCTCGGACGGGTAGCCCTGCCATGAGTCGAACAGCGCGAAGGCACCGTTCGGCAGCCTGGCGGGCATCATCATCACCTCGTTCGCGATGACCTTCCACGCCGCCTGCGAGGCGCGAAGCTGGGCCTTGACCCAGTCCATCTGCGGGCGCCCGAGGAACGCGCGCGGCAGCGCCAGCTCCGGGCAGGGCGGGGCGACGGCGTCGCCGCAGGGCTGGTCGGCGCGGTACTGGCGCTGGTCCATGACGATCAGCTCGACCGTGCGCCCGAACCGCAGCGACCGGTACACGCGGTCGCCGACCGGCGGCGAGTACGGCATCGCCTCGAAGAAGGCCGCGTAGGCGTTGCGCTGGCGGCGCAGGCTGAACCGCCGCGAGCGCGGGAGCCCGCCGTCGCGCTCAGCGCCGGCGTAGTTGTTCTGCACCTCGTGGTCGTCCCACACCATGACCGTGGGAAAGCGGGCGTGCACGCGCCGCAGGGCGGGGTCGGAGCGGTACAGGCGGTACTTCGCGCGGTAGTCGTCGAGCGTGACGGCCTCGCGCGAGACGCCCGGCACCCGCCCGGGGCGGCCGATGCGGTCGGTGCGCACGGCGGTCCCGCCCGTCTCCTGGGTCTCGGCGTAGATGTAGTCGCCGAGGCAGACGACGAAGTCGAGGTCCTCCTCGGCCATGGCCTCGTGCGCGTTGTAGAAGCCGTGCGTCCAGTCCTGGCAGGACCAGAACGCGAAGCGCACGGTCTGGCGCGAGTCGGCGGGGAGCGCGGTGCGGAAGCGCCCGACCGGGCCGTCCGTGCCGCGGGTGGAGAAGCGGTAGTAGTACTGCTCGTGCGGGCGCAGGCCCGTGACCCGGACCTTGACGTTGTGGTCCTGCGCGCTCGGCGCGGCCACGCGGCCGCGCGCGACGACGCGCCTGAAGTCGCGATCCTCGGCGACCTCGAGCGCCACGCTGACGTTCCCCGCGACGTCGCCGACCCGTGTCCACAGCGTGATCGCGCGCGGCGTCGGCTCCCCCGACATCACGCCCTGCGCGAACCGGCCGCCGCGCGCCAGCGGCGCCGGTCGCCCCTGCGCCAGCGCCTCCGGCGCGAGGAGCGCTGCCGCGGCGGCGGTGCCGGCGGCGGCGACGAACTGGCGGCGGGTCTGCACGGAGCTCCTCCTTGAACGCGTGGGGCGGCGGCGCGGCACACTACTCCCGCCGCGTAGGACGGCGCCCCGCGTCAGGGCCGGACCGCGCGTCGGCGGGCTACAGCGGGATGTTGCCGTGCTTGCGCTTGGGCCCGGGCTCGCGCTTGGTCTGGAGCGTCTCGAGCGCCGTGATGACCTTGGGGCGCGTCTCGTGCGGAACGATCACGTCGTCCACGTAGCCGCGCTCGGCGGCCGTGTAGGGGTTGGCGAAGCGCGCCCGGTAGTCGTCGATCAGCTTCTGGCGGCGCGAGTCCGGCGTGGGGGACTTGGCGATGTCGCGGCGGTAGATGATGTTCACCGCGCCCTCCGGCCCCATGACCGCGACCTCGGCGCTGGGCCAGGCGAAGTTGAAGTCCGCCCGCAGGTGCTTGGACGCCATGACGTCGTAGGCGCCGCCGTACGCCTTGCGCGTGATCACCGTGATCTTCGGCACGGTGGCCTCCGCGTAGGCGTACAGGAGCTTCGCGCCGTGGCGGATGATGCCGCCCCACTCCTGCGCGGTGCCGGGCAGGAACCCCGGCACGTCGCAGAGGGTGAGGATCGGGATGTTGAACGCGTCGCAGGTGCGCACGAAGCGCGCGGCCTTCGCGCTCGCGTCGATGTCGAGCACGCCGGCGAGCTGCGCGGGCTGGTTGCCGACGACGCCGACCGCGTAGCCGTCCAGCCGGGCGAAGCCGACCACGATGTTGCGGGCGTGGTGCTCGTGCACCTCGAAGAACTCGCCGTCGTCGACCACGAGCCGGATCACGTTGCGCATGTCGTACGGCTTGTTCGGGCTGTCGGGCACGACGCGGTCGAGCTCCGCGTCCATCCGCGCGGGGTCGTCGGACGGCAGGACGCGCGGGACGGTCTCCAGGTTGTTCTGGGGCAGGAAGCTCACGAGGTAGCGCGCGTCCTCCAGGCAGGCGTCCTCGTCGTCGGAGGCGAAGTGCGCGACGCCCGACTTCGAGTTGTGCGACATCGCCCCGCCGAGCGACTCGAAGTCGACCTCCTCGCCCGTCACCGTCCTGATGACGTCGGGCCCGGTGATGAACATGTGCGAGGTCTCCTTCACCATGAAGATGAAGTCGGTGATCGCGGGCGAGTACACCGCGCCGCCCGCGCACGGGCCCATGATCAGGCTGATCTGCGGGATGACGCCCGAGCAGCGGACGTTGCGGGTGAAGACCTCGCCGTAGGCGCCGAGCGACACGACGCCCTCCTGGATGCGCGCCCCGCCCGAGTCGTTGATGCCGATGACCGGGCAGCCGATCCGCGCGGCCAGGTCCATGATCTTGCACATCTTCTCGGCCATGACCTCGCCCAGCGAGCCGCCGAAGACGGTGAAGTCCTGGCTGAACACGCACACGCGGCGCCCGTCGATCGTCCCGTGGCCGGTGACGACCGCGTCGCCCCACGGCCGGTTGTCCTGCATCCCGAACTCGATCGTGCGGTGGCGGACGAACGTGTCGAGCTCGTTGAAGGAGCCGGGGTCGAGCAGCTTCTCGACGCGCTCGCGCGCGGTGTACTTGCCCTTGGCGTGCTGCTTCTGCTCGGCCTCCGGGTTCGTGTGGATCGCGGCCTGGCGCAGGTCGTTGAGCTGCGCGAGGCGCTCCTCGAAGGTGTCGGGGCTGTGGAGGCGCTGGGTCATGGCGGCCGGGACTCTAGTGCGGGGGTGGTGTGGTGGCGCCCAGCTCCGGCGTCTTGCGGTCGTCGGTGCGTTCGTGGACGGCGCGGCGAGGGAGGGCGGGCCCGGCGGCGTGGCGCTCAGCGCGAGCGGCCGATAAGCATCGTGGTCACGCTTGCCGATCATGTCGGCACAATCGACCACGGTAGGGGGCGCCGCCGGCGCGTTATGAGCCGTTCACCCTCGGTGCGCCGTCCGCGAACGCGGCGTGCTGCCGCGAGCGCTCGAGCGGAAAGCCACGGGCCGAGCCGATCAGGCCGGCAGCGTCACCCGCGCCGTCGTGCCCAGCCCGACCTCGGAGCGCAGCTCGACCAGTCCGTTGTGCGCACGGACCAGCTCCCGCACGACGGCGAGGCCGACCCCGGAGCCACCGGTCGCGCGCGAGCGCGAGCGGTCGCTGCGCCAGAAGCGGTCGAAGACGTGCGGCAGGTCGTCGGGGCTGATGCCGATGCCGGTGTCGTGCACCTCGAGCAGGCAGCGCCCGTCCTCGCGGCGCACGTGCAGCTCGACGCGCCCGCCGGGGTCCGTGTAGCGCAGCGCGTTGGAGAGCAGGTTGTCGATCACCTGCTCGAGCCGGCGCGGGTCGCCCTGCATCGGCGCCGGCTCGGGGCGGGCCGCGAACTCGATGCCCTTGGCCTCGAAGAACCCGCCGTACGCCGCGGCGCGCAGGGCGCAGACCTCGGCCAGATCGACGGGCTCGCGGGCCACGAGGAGGTCGGGGCGCTCGGCCTCGGCGAGCTGCGCGACGTCATCGATGAGGCGGGCGAGGCGCAGCGCCTCGGCATGCATCGCCTCGAGGTTGGCGGTCTCGTCTGCCATCACGCCGTCCTGCGCGGCCTCGATGCGCGACAGGATCCCGGTCACCGGGGTGCGCAGCTCGTGCGCGATGTCGGCGGCCGCCGCGCGGCGGACCTCGTCCTCGCGCGCAAGCGTGGCCGCGAGGCGGTTGAACGTGTCGGCCAGTCGGGTCAGCTCGGCGCCGCCGCCCGCGCGGGCCCGCGCGCCGAGATCGCCGCGCCTCATCCGCTCGGCGGTCTCGGTCAGGCGGCGCAGCGGCCGCACGAGCGTCGTCGCGACCAGCGCCGCCGCGAGCATGGCGAGGCCGAGCGCGAGCGCGGCGCAGACCTCGAGCAGGCTGTTGAGCTGGCTGTGCAGCGCCCGGTTCTCGATGCCGAAGATGTCGTCGCGCGTGGGGCGCAGCGACAGCTCGCCGACAGTCCGGCCGTCCACGACCACCGGCGCGCGCGCCGTCCAGCGGTGTGCCCGAGTGCGGCCGTCGGAGGGCTCGAGCGGGCGCCCCGCCGGGTCGGTGACCGCGATCTCGAAGCCGGCGACGCCCGAGCGCTCGCGGAGGTCGCGCAGCACGGCCCGCGTCCAGCCGCGACCACGGTGCTGATCGGCCGCGATGGCCGAGATCCGCTCGGCCGAGCTCTGGACGTGCGCCTGCGCGAGGCCGTCGAGGCGGTCGTCGAGCGCGCGGTAGACGAGCGCCATCGAGATCGCGACGGCCGTCACCGCGATCGCCCCCATGGTGAGGGCGAGCCGCCCGACGAGGCCGACGCGCGCGCGGATCACTGGCTGGAGGCGGCGAGCCTGTAGCCGACGCCGTGCACGGTCTGCACGTAGCGCGGATGGCCGGGATCGGGCTCGATCTTGCGCCGGAGGTTCTTCACGTGCGCGTCGATCGTGCGCTCGTAGCCGTCGTAGTCGTGGCCCTGGACGCGGTTGATCAGCTCGAAGCGCGAGAACACCCGCCCGGGCGACCGCGCCAGCGCGAGCAGCAGCTTGAACTCCGACGGCGTGAGCTCGACGGGGCGCCCGACGACGAGCGCCTGGTGGCGCTCGGGGTCGAGGCACAGCCGCCCGCCGTCGAAGCTCAGGGCCGGCTCGGACTCGGCCTCGCGGCCCCCGGTGCGGCGCAGCAGGGCGCGCACGCGGGCGACGAGCTCGCGCGGGCTGAACGGCTTGGACAGGTAGTCGTCGGCGCCGAGGTCGAGGCCGCGGATGCGGTCGTCCTCGGTCGACTTCGCCGTGAGCATGACGATCGCGACGTCGGAGCTGCGGCGCAGCTCGGCGCACACCTCCTCGCCGGCGAGGTCGGGCAGCATGAGGTCGAGGATCACGACGCTCGGGTGCAGCGCCTGCGCGAGCGCGAGGCCATCGCGGCCGCCGATCGCCGACAGCACCTCGTAGCCGTCGGCCTCGAGATACGCGCGGGCGACGTCATGGACCGACCGCTCGTCGTCGATGATCAGAATTCGAGCCCCCACGGTTGCCGATGTTCGCGCCGGGGCTCGCGGGTGAACAAGGTGGAAACCACGTGAGGGTGGTTGCGCCATTCCGCACTAGCGATCGCGGCGGCAACGCAGCGGATGGCGCGAGGTCTGCGGGTGCCGCGGCCGGCGCGGTGCTCCAGGATCCCGTCCGTGCCTGCGCTGCTGGAGGTCGGCATTACGCACCGCAACGCGCCGCTCGCGATGCGCGAGCGGCTCACGTTCCCGCCGGCTCGCGCCGCGGCGCTGCTGCGCGGGCTCGTCGCGAGCGGTGACGTCGACGAGGCGGTTGTCGTCTCGACGTGCAACCGGACGGAGCTGTACGTCGCGGCCGCCGATCCGCCGGCGGCCGAGCGCGCCGCGCTGCGCGCGCTGGCGCGGCGCGCGGGGCTGTCGTCGGCCGCGCTGCGGCCCTGGGTGTCCCGGCACGATGGACTCGCGGCGGTGCGGCACCTGTTCGAGGTCGCCGCGGGCCTGCAGTCGATGATCCTGGGTGAGGCGCAGATCCTGGGGCAGCTTCGCCGCGCCCACGAGCTCGCCCGTGCCGAGGGCGCGTGCGGGCCGGTGCTCGACCGCCTGCTGCGCGACGCGGTCGGCGCGGGGCGCCGCGCGCGCGCCGCGACCGGCATCGGCCGCTCGGGGGTCTCGGTGTCCTCCGCGGCGGTCGAGCTCGCGCGGGCGACGCTCGGATCGCTGGCGGACCGCCGCGTGCTGCTCGTCGGCGCCGGCGAGAGCAGCGAGCTCACGGCGCGCGCGCTGGCCGGGCACGGCGTGCGGGTCGTTCACGTCGCCAACCGCGGCCACGAGCGCGCGGTGGCGCTCGCCCGGCGCTACGGCGCCGCAGTGCCCTTCGCGGCCCTGGAGGACGAGCTCGTCCGCGCGGATCTGGTCCTGAGCGCGACGGCGTCCGCCGACGCGGTGATCGATCGCGACGCCGTGGCGCGCGCGATGGCGCGCCGCGGAGGCCGGCGCCTGGTGCTCTTCGACCTCGCCGTCCCCCGCGACGTCGACGCCGCCGTGCGGTCGATCCCGGGCGTGACGCTGCTCGACCTCGACGACATCGAGCGCCGCATCGCCGCGAACCGCTCGGCGCGCCGGCGCGAGCTCGAGCCCGCGCGCGCGGTGGTGCGCGCCGAGGCCGAGCGCTTCGAGCGCTGGCGCGCGGCGCGGGAGGCCGCGCCGACGGTGGCAGCGCTGCAGGGCGCCGGCGAGGCGATCGTGCGCGACCTGCTCGCGGCCAACGCGCCGCACTGGGAGGCGCTGACCGCCGCCGACCGCGCGCGCGTGGAGGCGATGGCGCGCGCGGTCGCGCGGCGGCTGCTGCACGCGCCGACGCTGGCGCTGCGCGCCGCGGCGCAGGACGG
>DATAAR010000109.1:0-6785 GCA_036259975.1 Solirubrobacteraceae bacterium
GCCATGCGGTCCGACGCGACCATCGCGTCGAACTCCTCGAGCGCCATCCCGGAGCCCACGCACACGCACGACAGCGGGTCCTGGGTGAGCCGCGTCGGCATCCCGGTCTCCTCGGCGATGCGCTCGGCGAAGCCCTGGAGCAGCACCCCGCCGCCGGCGAGCACGATGCCCTCCGACGAGATGTCCGAGGCGAGCTCGGGCGGCGTGCGCTCGAGCGTCTCCTTGACGGCGTCGACGATCGCCTCCACCGGCTCGGCCAGCGCCTCGCGCACCTCGGTGCTCGTCAGCCGCACGCTGCGCGGCAGCCCGGTCGCCAGGTGGCGCCCGCGGATCTCGATCTCGAGCTCGGACTCGAGCGGCCACGCCGAGCCGAGCTGCACCTTGATGTCCTCCGCGGTCTGCTGGCCGATCGCGAGCCCGTACACGCGCCGGATGTACGCGGCGACCGCGTCGTCCAGCTCGTAGCCGCCGGTCCGCACCGACTCCGACACCACGATGCCGCCCAGCGAGATGACCGCGACCTCGGTGGTGCCGCCGCCGACGTCGACGACCATGTGCCCGCGCGGCTCCTCGATCGGCAGCCCGGCGCCGATCGCCGCGGCGAGAGGCTCCTCGATGAGCTGCACCTGCCGCGCGCCGGCGCTGAGCGACGCGTCGATCACCGCGCGCTTCTCGACCTCGGTCACGCCCGACGGCACGCACATCACCAGCCGCGGCCGCGACAGGCGCGGCTGGTCGACGCGGCGCATGAAGTAGCGCAGCATCTCCTCGGTGACCTCGAAGTCGGCGATGACCCCGTGGCGCAGCGGCCGGATCGCGGAGATGTTCGCGGGCGTCCGGCCGATCATCCGCTTGGCCTCGGAGCCCACCGCGTGCACGGCGCCGGTGTTGGTGTCCATCGCGACCACCGACGGCTCGGAGACGACGATCCCGCGCCCGCGCACGTAGACGAGCGTGTTCGCCGTGCCGAGGTCGATGGCGACGTCGCGCGACCCGAAGCTGGTCAGACGACCGAGCATGTGCAGGGACATTACGGCAGGCGACTACGCCAGCGCACCGCAAGACCGGCCGCGCCGGCGAGCAGGAGCAGCCCGCCGAGCGCGAACGAGGAGCTGACCTCGCGCTTCTCCTTGCGGGTGCCGAGGCGCGAGCCGAGCGAGTCGTAGACCTCCTCGAGCGCGTCGCCCTCGTCGATCTCGTACGCCTTGCCGCCGCTCACCTTGGCGATGCGGCGCATGGTCTCGGGATCGGGGGGGACGGGGAGCGGCTGGCCGTACGGGCCGCCCGGCACCACGCCCTCGTTCGTCCCCAGCGCCACCGTGTAGATCGGCACCTTCAGCCGCCCGGCCCGCCGCGCGATCTCCACCGGGTCGCGGCCGTCGGTCGACTTGCCGTCGCTCAGCAGCACGATCGCGGCGGGCGCGCGCCCGCGCTGGCCGCGCTCCTCGAGCGTGCCGAGCGCCGCGTCGATCGCCTCGCCGGTCGCCGTGCCGCCGTCGGCCTCCAGCGAGGCGAGCGCCTCGCGCACCGCGTCGTGGTCGGTCGTCGGGCGCTGCACGATCGTCGGCGCCTGGGAGTAGCCGACGAAGCCGATCCGCAGCCGGTCGGGCACGCGGTCGATGAACCGCTCCGCCGCCGCCTTGGCCACCGCGATCCGCGAGGGCGCGACGTCGACCGCCTGCATCGACCGTGACCCGTCGGTGATGAGGATGACCGTCGCCCGCTCCACCGGCACCGCGACGGTCGACTGCGGCCGCGCCAGCGCACCCACCAGGGCGACGACGGCCAGCGCCAGAAGCGCCGCCGGGATCCGTCGCCGCCACGCGGAGGGGCGCGGCGCGACCGCGGCGACCGTGGCCACGGCGGGGAAGCGCACGGCCCAGCGGCGTCGCCGCCGGCGCGCGAGCGCGTAGAGCAGGAAGCCCAGCGGGACGAGCGCGAGCGCGGCCAGCCAGCCGGGCGAGCCGAAGCTGACGGCGAGCGGCGCGGCGGCGCTCACCGCAGCTCCTCCGCCAGCGCGCGCACCCAGTCGCCGCGCGTCGACAGCTCGACGTGCCGCGCGCCCGCGCGGCGCAGGTCCTCGCGCAGCGCGTCGCGCCGCGCGCGCTCGGCGGCGGCGAACCGCGACCGCAGCGCGCCCGAGGACGTGTCGACCTCGACCTCCGCGCCGCTCTCGGGGTCGACCATCACGACGACGCCGGCCTGCGGCAGCTCCACCTCGCTGGGATCGACGATCGAGATCGCGATGACCGCATGGCGCACCGTGACCGCGCGCATCGCGCGCTGCCAGTCCTCGGGCGTGCGGAAGTCCGACACCACGACGACCAGGCCGTGGTGGGCGGCCGCGCGCCGCACGCGCCACAGCGCGGTCGCCAGCGCGCCCGACGACGACGTGCCGTCCGGCGCGACGCCCTCGTCGAGCACGCGGCCGACGCGCGCGATCGTTCGCCGCCCGCCGCGCGGCGGCAGCACGCGGTCCTTGGGAGCGCCGGCCGTCAGCAGCGCCAGCCGCCCGCCGCGGCGCACCGCGAGCTGCGAGACGACCCGCACCGCGCCCTCGGCGACGTCGCTCTTCAGCCGGTCGGCGGTGCCGAACGCCATCGACGGCGACACGTCGAGGATCACCCACGTCGTCAGCGCCCGCTCCGGCACGTGCAGCCGCACGTGGGGCACGCCGGTGCGCGCGCTCGCCGACGGGTCGAGGTGCCGGACGTCGTCGCCGACCTCGTACGGCCGCAGCTGCGACAGCTCGGTCCCCGAGCCGACGCCGGGCGCCTTGTGCTCGCCCGGCAGCGGGCCGCCCGCGCGCCGCGCGAGCGCGAGGTCGAGCAACTGGATCGCGCCGCCCGGCAGCGGGCCCGGCCCCTGCCGGCCCGGCGGGGGCGCGAGACCGGCGGGCGTCACGCCGCCGGCTCCTCCCGCCCTCGCTCGGGCGCCACGACCGACTCCGGCGTGACGACCGACATCACCCGTTCGAGGATCGCGTCGGGGCTGATCCCGTCCGCCAGCGCCTCGTAGGAGAGGACCATGCGGTGGCGCAGCACGTCCGGCGCGAGGTCGCGCACGTCGCGGGTGGTCACGTGCGTGCGCCCGCGCAGCAGCGCCAGCGCCTGCGCGGCCTGCACCAGCCCGATCGGCCCGCGCGGCGACGAGCCGTACTCGACCTGCCGCGCGACGTCGTCGAGCCCGTACTTCTCCGGGTAGCGCGTCGCGTCGGCCAGCCGCACCGCGTACGACAGGACGTTGCGGTCGACGAAGATCGCCTGCACGTGCTCGCGGAAGCGCTCGAGCTCGTGGACGTGGAGGACCTGGCGGATGTCCGGCTCCGGCCCGATCACCCGCCCGACGATCGCGGCCTCCTCCCCCATCGACGGGTACTCGACCAGCAGCTTGAACAGGAAGCGGTCGACCTGCGCCTCGGGCAGCGGGTACGTCCCCTCGGACTCGATCGGGTTCTGCGTGGCGAGCGTGAGGAACGGCTTGGGAAGCGCGTACGTGTGGCCGCCCAGCGTCACCTGGCGCTCCTGCATGACCTCGAGCAGCGCCGACTGGACCTTGGCCGGCGCGCGGTTGATCTCGTCGGCCAGCAGGAGGTTGCCGAACACCGGGCCGAGCTGGATGTCGAACTCGCCGGTGTCCGGCCGCCAGATCCGCGTGCCGACGAGGTCGGCCGGCACGAGGTCGGGCGTGAACTGCACCCGGCGGTAGGTGCCGCCGAGCACGCGCGCGAGCGTCTTGACCGTCAGCGTCTTCGCCAGGCCGGGGACGCCCTCGAGCAGGACGTGCCCGTTGGCGAGCAGCGCGACGAGCAGCCGCTCGAGCATCGCGTCCTGCCCGACGATGACGCGCTTGGTCTCGTAGAGGACCGACTCGAGCGCGCGCCGGGGCTCGGGGTCGACGGTGGGGTCGACGGGCATCGGTGAGGTCACGCCCCGGAAGCTAGGGAGCGGCGTGTCAGGAGCGCATAAGCCCCCGCCGCGCCGCGTGGCGGGCGACGCGGGCGCGCGTCCCGCAGCCGGGGCCGCACCAGCGCTGGTTCGAGCGCCCGCGCAGGAAGAGCTGGCCGCAGCTCGGGGCGTCGCAGAACCCGACGTCGGCTCCGCCGCGGACGAGCTCGATCGTCGCGTACGCGAGGCGCGCGAGCAGCGCGCCTAGGGGATCGGACCCCTCGGGGACGTGCGGCGGGCCCGCGAGCTGCGGCACGACCGGCACCGACCGCGCCTGCGCGTCGACGCGGGCGGCCGCATCGGCCGGCGCGGGGCGTCCCTCCGCCGCCGCGCGCAGCACGGCGAAGACGGCGTCGCGCAGCGAGCGGATCCCGCCGAGCCGCTCCTCCGCGGCCGCGGCGTCCACGCGGTCGCCGAGCGCACGCTCGCTCCACTCGGCGAGGTCGGCACCGGTTCCCAGCAGCTCGACGTACTCGGCGCCGTCGCGACGCACGGTGTTGGCGAAGTCGATCGCCGGATGCTCGCCGAGCCAGTCCCACTTCACGAACCGCGCGCGCACGACCGCGCATGCTAACGGAATGAGACGGGCAGAGCGTTAGCATCCTCGCCCTCGCCGTCCTCTGCACCGCGCAGTTCATGGTCGTCCTCGACGTGACGATCGTGGCGGTCGCGCTCCCCGCGATCCAGGCCGACCTGGGCTTCGGCACCGAGAGCCTGCAATGGGTCGTCACGGCGTACACGCTCGTGTTCGGCGGCTTCCTCGTCCTCGCGGGGCGCGCGGGCGACCTCTACGGCCGCCGCCGTCTCTTCGCGATCGGGCTCGCGCTGTTCGCGGGCGCATCGCTGGCCTGCGGCCTGGCGCCCTCGGCCGCGGCGCTCGTGGCCCTCCGCGCGGTGCAGGGGCTCGGCGCGGCGATCGTCGCGCCGACGGGCCTCGCCCTGCTGACCGCGACGTTCGGCCCCGGCGCCGCGCGCAGGCGCGCGGTGGCGGCGTGGACGGCGGCCGCCGCCGGCGGAGGCGCCGCGGGCTGGGTCCTCGGCGGCGTGCTCTCCGAGGTGGCGGGGTGGGAGTGGATCTTCCTCGTCAACGCGCCCGTGGGCCTCGCGGCCGCCGCGATCGCGAGCCGCGCGCTCCGCGAGAGCCGCGACCCCGCGCCGCGCGGCCTCGATGCGCCGGGCGCGCTGACGCTCACGGTCGGGATCGCGGCGCTCGTGCTCGGCGTCGAACGCGGGATCTGGCCGGCGCTCCTCGCCGCCGCCGCCCTCCTCGCGGCGTTCGCCGCGATCGAACGGCGCAGCCCGGATCCGCTCGTGCCGCCCGGTGTCCTCCGCGTGCGCCCGTTCGCGACCGCCACCGGCGCGGCGCTGGCGATCACCGCCGCGACGACGCCGCCGATGTTCCTCGCCGTCCTCCACCTCCAGCGCTCGCTCGGCCTGAGCGCGGTGGAGACCGGCCTCGCCTGCGCGCCGGTCAACCTCGCGGTGATCGGCGGCGCGGCGCTCGCGCCGCGCGTCGTCGCCCGCGCCGGGGCGGGCCGCGCGATGAGCGGCGGCCTCCTCACGATCGCGGTGGGCGCGGTGCTGCTCGCCGCAAGCGGCGAGCTCGCGCCGATGCTCGTCGCGTTCGTCGTCCTCGGCTCGGGGCTCGGCTGCGCCTCGGTCGCCTCGACCGCGGCCGGCACCTCGGCGCTCCCGCCCGAGCAGCGCGGGCTCGCGGCCGGGATGCTCAACGCCGCGGCGCAGATCGGCACCGTGCTCGGGCTCGGCGCGCTCGTGAGCGTCGCCGCAGCCGGCTACGCGTGGGCGTTCGCCGGCGCCGCGCTGATCGCGCTGGCCGCCGCTGCGGCCGCCCGGAGAAATCCCCACACGCCCCGGTGCGCGGCGTAGGATCACACCGGCGGACGGAGAGACTCGGATGCGCCGTCACCTGCGGCCCGGAGCTTTCGGCGCGACATGCCTGTCGCTCGCGGTCTCCCTCACGCTCGCGGCGCCCGCGGCGGGCCAGCCGGCGTTCGGCGTGGCCACGGTCACCGGCCAGCAGCGGCTGGTCGCCTTCGAGACGCAGACGCCCGGCACGATCACGTCGTCGCTGGCGATCACCGGGCTGCAGGGCGCGGAGGTCATCCACGGCCTCGACTTCGATCCGTGCAGCGATCCCCCGACGCTCTTCGCGCTGGGGTCGACGAGCCGGCTGTACACGATCGACACCTCCTCCGGCGCTGCGACGCAGGTGGGAAGCGGCGCGTTCACGCCCGCGCTCAGCGGCACGCGGTTCGGGTTCGACATCGTCGACTGCGAGCAGGCGCGGGTCGTCAGCGACGCCGACCAGAGCCTCCGCGTGGACCTCGGCACGGGTGCGGCGACTGCCGATCCGCCGCTCGCGTACGACAGCGGCGACGCCAACTTCGGCGCGAACCCGAACGTCGTCGGCGCCGCGCAGGCGCCGTTCCAGACGGAGTTCGGGATCGACTCCGTCCTCGACGTGGTCGTCGTGCAGCGGACGGGCGACGACCCGCTGAGCGACTCCGCGCTGACGACCGTCGGCCCGCTCGGCGTCGACACCGGCCCCGTCGTCGGCTTCGACATCACCGGAGGCCTCAACCCGTACGCGGCGCTCGATGTGGGCGGGCAGTCGCGGCTCTACCTGCTCGATCTGGAGTCGGGCGCGGCGACGCTGCTCGGAGCGATCGGCGGCAGCCCCCTGACCGGCGGCCTCGCGGTGCAGCCGGCGGCGCCGCAGCTCTCGGCGTCCGCCTCGCCGTTCGACCTCGGCAGCCAGCCGCTCGGCACGATGGGGCCGGAGAGGACCGTGACGATCACGCTGATCGGCGGCGACGC
>DATAAR010000110.1:0-7605 GCA_036259975.1 Solirubrobacteraceae bacterium
GTGTCCGGCCGCTCATACCACGCTGCGAGCACCTCCACACCGTAGACGCCGGGACCGCGGCTCCGTCTGCCGCATGGCGACTCAGGTAGCCATTCCTCGCCAGCCGCGTCCACTTTCCATGTGCCGGAACGCCGATTCCAAACGAGGGCGGGTGTGGACGCCGGATCCACGCCCCAGTCCACACCTACCTCCGGCAAGCTCGCTGCTCCGTTTCGTCGTCCAAGCGACAGCGTTCGGTGCACCATGCCGAAGCGCTCGTGGAGTGAGCGTGCTTCGGATGTCCGGAGACCCCGCCGGGTGCGGGGTCTCCGGTCAGGCGACGAGTGCCGGGGTTACCCGGCCACGAGGTGCTTGACCTCCGCCATGTAGCGCCCGGCGGCGGCGGAGGCCTCGTCGGCAGTGCTTCCGCTCTGGCGAGCGTCCATGTACGCCGCGTACCAGTCCCACCAGTCGTGCGGTGGGGCGGCCTTCTCGCCAGCCGGACGTCGCCGCCGTCAAAGTCGGCGTCCAGCGTACTGCTCGACGGCGGCGCGAGCGTCCGGGTAGTAGGCCGCCGCACTCGGGCGACTCATCGAGAGCACGAACGCCAGCGCGGCTGCCGATGCCCCGCGCCATGTGCCGGTGCCGATGATCGTGACTTCCATCGTGCTCTCTGGTCAACCCGAGGCGGTGATGACAGACGCGACCTGCGGGATCGCGTACGACGAAGCCGTCCCTGCCCTCCGACCTGGAGGACCGCTCTGGTCAAGTCGGGATCATCCGTCTCGTGCGGATCAGAGCGAAAGAGGGCATGCGCGCAGCTTGCGCTCCGCGGGGCGGCATCGCGCTCCTGGATGCCGCGGGCGCCTACGCGGGCGTGGCTTCCCGGTCCGCGCTCGGCAGGGCGCCGTGCAGGCCCATGCGTGAGCTGATCCCGAGCCTGATGAACACCTTCTTCAGGTGCCACTCGACGGTGCGGGGCTGAGGAACAGCCGGGCGCGCCGCGTCGGCGAAGGTCGCGCCCGTGCGGATGAGGCCGGGCAGCGTGCCTCGTCGGGCCTGGTCGAGAAGGTCGCGCCGCCAGGCCTCCGCAGTCCGCCTCGCGAAGTAGCCGGCCGGCGGCCGGCCGCGCTCGCTCCACGCGGGGCCGACGCGCTTCCGCAGCTGCCGGCCGTCGGGCAACCGGTAGTTCGCGTACCAGACGCGGCCTCGAAACCGATCAACTCGGAAGACATGCCCGCTCGGCTCTCTCAATACCCCCATGACCGGCGGACCCTGTGCAGGTCTTGGGACATATCGGGGACATCTTCGACGAGCGTCGAAACGCTGCGGGCACGAAAAAGCCCGGCTCCGCCGGGCTTTCCAAGGTGCCCCCGCAAGGAATCGAACCTTGAACCTTCGGATTAAGAGTCCGCTGCTCTGCCAGTTGAGCTACAGGGGCGAACGAGGACGACGGATGTTAGCGGGCTACTGGCCGGTCGGCTGGCCCGCGGCCGCGAGGTTGTCGATCCGCGTCTGCTCCTGCTTGATGGCGTCGCGCACGGCCTTGCGCTGGTCCTTCGGCGCCAGCTCGACCGCCTTGTCCGCCGACAGCGTCGCCTTGCGCTCCTGCTTGGCACCGTGCGCGAGCACGGCGAGCTGAGCGTAGAGCTGATACGTCGCGGGGCGGTTGTCGAGCACGATCTCCATCGCCTTCACCGCGTCGGGGTACTGGCGCAGGCCATGGTCGCCGAGCGCCTGCACCATCTTGACCGCGGTGTCGGCGTCCGGCTTGGAGGGATTCAGCGCCAGGTACCGCTCCCAGGCGGCGTTCGCGCGGCGCAGCTCGGCCTTGCCCTTCGTCGTGTAGACGCGCTGGGTCTGGTCGTAGCCCTCGCCCGCCCCGGCGACGGAGAACCGAACGCTGGCGAGCTCGTTCCACGCGCGCGCATCGCGCGGGTTGGCCTGCACCCGCTTCTCGAGCGCCTCGACGCGGTCCTTGAAGACGTCGTCGGCGCTCTGGGTCCCCCCGCCGCCCTGGAGGGCGTCCACCAGGCCGCCGCTCGTGGCGCCGCCGATGCCGAACAGCACGAGGCCGCCGCCCATGAGCAGGGCCAGCGACAGGTAGATGATCTGGACGGTGCGGCGTCGTCCTCGGCCGCGAAGATCGAACAGCATGCGCGTCAGGATACGGCGTCTCTGTCGACGTCCCGGTCGGTCGGGACATCGGCCTCCTCGTCGTCCTCGGCCTCGTCCGCGTCGGCCTCGTCCTCCTCCGCCTCGAGCGCCGCCGCCCGCTCCCGCCGGCGCTCGAAGATGCGCGCGAGCAGGACGCTGAGCTCGAACAGGATCACGAGCGGCGCCATCGCGATGACCATCGTCACCGGATCGGGCGTCGGAGTCGCCACCGCCGCGACCACCGCCAGGCCGAGGATCACGTAGCCGCGGTTGCGGGCCAGCTGGCGGGCGCTGACGACGCCGAGGCGCGTGACGGCGAGCACGCCGACGGGGATCTGGAACAGCAGCCCGATGATCGCCAGCAGGACGATCGAGAACCTGTAGTAGTCCGCCGCCCGGATGAGGATGTCGAAGTTGTCGTCGTTGAAGTTCTGCAGGAAGTCGACGGCTCGCGGCAGGGCGACGACGTAGCCGAACGCCACGCCGGCCACGAACAGGCACGGCACCAGGATCATCATCGGGAACGCGACCCGGCGCTCTTCGGGCTCGAACGCCGGCAGGACGAACGCGTACGCCTGCCACAGCAGGATCGGCAGCGAGAAGAGGATCGCCGCGTAGGCGGCGACCGTGAACGTCGTAATGAACGGCTCCGTCACGCCGAGCGTGATCGGTTGTCGGGCGGTGTTCGTCGGCACGGCCGCGGCGGCCGCCGCGTTCGCCGCCGCGGCGGCCTGGATCTGCTGGCGCGTCGCGTGCAGCTGCAGGCGCTCGACGGTGGTGAGCGAGCGGTCGCGGGCCTGCACGGCCAGCAGGCGGTCGAGCGACTGGAGCGCCGTCACGGTCGCGCGCTGCGCCTCGCCGCTGCGCACCTGGAAGCGGGCGGTCTGCTCGAGCGGGTCGTTGCTGCGCTTCTTGCCTTCGAGGTTCTGGGTCTGCTCGAGCGGCCGGTTGACGGTGTGCAGCAGCCAGTCGTTCTGCCAGTAGCAGAACGAGAACGCCACGAGGAACGCGGCGATGCAGACGATGAGCCGCGTGCGCAGCTCATCGAGGTGCTCGATGAGGCTGAGCCGATCCTCGTGCCCGATCGGCCTGACGACCGTCATACGGCCGGCTGACTACGTGTCCGCGCGCGAGGCGGGCTGGTCCTCCCGGCGCGCCTCGCCGGTCACGACCTCGGGCTCCGACGGCGAGCGGTCGAGCTCGCCGCGCGCGGGGCGGCGCACGGGCTCGCCGAACGCGTCGCGGTCCGCCTCGTCGTCGTCCTCGTCGTCGCGGTCCTTGCCGGTGATCGAGTCCTTGAACTCCCGCATCCCGGTGCCGAGCTGGCGGCCCAGTCCGGGCAGCCGCTTGGGGCCGAAGACGATGAGGATGATCAACAGGATGATCCCCAGCTCGAGTGGTCCGATGCTCGGCATGGGCGAAGGGTACCCTGCCGCGCCTGCGAGCGAGCCGCCATGAGCGGCAACGCGCCAGTACCGCCATAGGCGCGAACAGGCGTAAAGCGATCGTCCTCGGCGGCCGATGAGGGGGCTACAGGAGCGAAAACATGAGCCGCCAGCCCGACAACAGCCCTTACGTCCGCCGCGTGGTCCTCCCGTCCGGCAAGACCATCGAGGTCGTGTACTTCGGCGTCCAGACCGCGACCGCGCCGGGCGTCGAGCCCACCGAGGACCTCCACGTCTGCGCCAGCTGCGACTCGGAGCTCGTCTACCCGGTCGACTGGGACGAGGCCGGCGACACCCACTGGGAGGTCACGCTCCGCTGCCCGAACTGCGAGTGGAGCGGCACGGGCGTGTTCGAGCAGGACGTCGTCGAGCGCTTCGACGAGGAGCTCGACCGCGGCACCGAGGCCCTGGTGCGGGACCTCAAGCGCCTCATGCAGGCCAACATGGAGGACGAGATCGAGCGCTTCGTCTCCGCCCTCCAGGCCGACCACATCGTCCCCGAGGACTTCTGAGGCTCGCGCGGCGTTTAGGCCGCCCCCGATCCGGCGATCCCCGAGGGTGGGATGCCCATCGACTCCGACGTTCAGGCGCGCCTCGACGGCCTGGTGGCCCAAGGCGAGACCAAGGGCTGCGTGAACCTCTCCGAGCTGTCTGAGCTCTTGCAGGAGGCCGGGCTCGAGGACGACGAGCAGCACGGGCTGCACGAGCGCCTGGAGTCACAGGGCGTCAAGGTGACCGACGACTGCGGCCATGCCGACGTCGTGAACCTCCGCTACGCGAACGACGACGTCGCGGCCGTCACCACCGACGCGCTGCAGATGTTCCTCAACGAGCTGCGCCACTACCCGCTGCTCAGCGCCAAGGAGGAGACCGAGCTCGCCAAGCGCATCGAGCGCGGCGACCTCGAGGCCAAGGACAGGCTCATCAACTCCAACCTGCGCCTGGTCGTCTCGCTGGCCAAGAAGTACCCCACGTACGACCTGACGCTGCTCGACGTCATCCAGGAGGGCATCTTCGGGCTCGTCCGCGCGGCGGAGAAGTTCGACTGGCGCAAGGGCTACAAGTTCTCGACCTACGCCACCTTCTGGATCCGCCAGGCCATCCAGCGCGGCATCGAGAACCGCGCCCGCACGATCCGGATCCCGTCGCACGTCGGCATCCGCCAGCGCAAGATCGCCCACGCGGAGGCGAAGCTGAAGACCGAGCTCGGCCGCGAGCCCACCGACCAGGAGCTCGCCAAGGCCACCGACCTCAAGCTCTCGCACCTGCGCGAGGCCCGCGAGGCGATGCGCACCGTCGTCAGCCTCGACCGCCCGATCGGCGGCCCCGAGGAAGAGACGCCGTTCGGCGCGCTGCTCCCGGCCGAGGACGCGACGCCGGACGAGGAGGTCGCCGTGTCGCTCGAGCAGGAGGCGGTGCGCCGCGCCGTCATGCAGCTGCCGGAGCGCCAGCAGCTGGTCGTCCGCATGCGCTACGGCATCGACGGCGAGGAGCCCAAGCACCTCAGCGAGACCGGCCGCGTGCTGGGGATCTCGGCCGAGCGCGTCCGCCAGATCGAGAACGACGCGCTCCGGCGGCTCGCCGAGGTGCGCGAGATCCAGGGCGTCCGCGCGGCGGCCTGAGCCTCAGGCGTAGCGGGCGACGACGCCGTTCGCCACGAGCTCCAGGGCGGCGCGCTGGCGGTCCGGCAGCCCGGCGGGCAGGCGCTCCTTCGCGTCGTCGACGATCTCGAGCGCGCGCCGGCGGGCCTCGTCGAGCGCTCCCGTCGCCTCGATGCGGTTGCACACGCGCTCGGCCTCGGCCGGCTCGCGCACCGAATGCGGGTCGAGCGCCGCCAGCTCGGGGTCGCGCTCGCGCGCGAGGATGTAGGGCAGCGTCACCGTGCCGTCGAGCAGGTCGGTCCCGCGCTGCTTGCCGGTCCGCGAGGCGGGCCCGGACACGTCGAGCACGTCGTCGAGGAGCTGGAACGCCAGGCCGATGCGCCGGCCGAACGCGCCCAGGCCGTCCGCTTCGCCACCGCCCTCGAGCGCACCGAGGCGGCAGGCCGCCTCGAACAGCCGCGCCGTCTTGAGCTCGCAGCGATGCAGGTAGCGCTCGACGGGCACCGCGGCGTCCCAGGCATCAGCGCGCTGGAGCAGCTCGCCCTCGGCCAGCGCGCAGCTCGCGTCCGACAGCACGCGGATCTCGTCCGCGCTGGCGTTGCGCACGAGCTCGGCGAACGCGCGCGCGAACAGCAGGTCGCCGGTGGCGGTGGCGGCGCCGCGGCCCGCGCTCGCCACGACGGTCGGCACGCCGCGCCGCAGGGCCGCACCGTCGAGGACGTCGTCGTGGACGAGCGTCGCGCTGTGGACCAGCTCGACCGCGGTCGCGGCGCGGACGAGGCCCTCGCCATCCCCGTCGCCGGCCGCGAGGAACACGAGCAGCGGGCGCAGCCGCTTGCCCCCCGCCGCGATCGTCGCGCCGGCGTGCTCGGCGAGCGCCGCGCCGTGCCCGGCGGCCAGCGCCGCGAGGCGTTCCTCGACGCGGCGCAGCAGCTCCGGCACGTGGTCGCCGGCGGCGCGGATGACCTCGGTGACTGGCCCGGCGATCGGTTACACCCTCGTCCCGACATGGATGGCGATGATCCCGCCCGCCGTGAGGATCCAGCGGATGTCGCGCAGCCCGGCGCGCGCCATCGCCGCGGCCAGCCCCTCCGGGCCGGGGAAGCGCCGCACCGAGCTCGGCAGGTAGCTGTAGGCGAGCGACTCGCCCGTGAGGCGGCCCAGCAGCGGCACGATGCGATCGAACCACACGCGGAAGAACGTGGACAGCGGCGGGCGCTGCGGCGTGGTGATCTCGAGGACGACGACGCGCCCGCCGGGGCGCACGACCCGCGCCATCTCCGCGAGCCCCCGATCGAGGTCAGCGAAATTGCGCGCGCCGAACGCGACCGTCGCCGCGTCGAAGCGCCCGTCCTCGTACGGCAGCTCCAGCGCGTTGCCCCACTCGAACGTGAGCTCCGGCGCCTTGCGCCGCGCGATCGCGAGCATCTCCTCGGAGAAGTCCGATCCGATCACGTCGCCGTCGGGGCCGGCCCGGCGCGCCAGCTCGATCGCCAGGTCGCCGGTGCCGCTCGCGACGTCGAGCGCGCGGGAACCCGGGCCGACCGCCGCGAGGTCGGCCGCGCGGGCCCGCCAGCGGTGGTGCAGCCCCGCCGTCATCACCGAGTTCATGAGGTCGTAGAACCCGGCGATGCGGTCGAACATCGCCCGGACCTGCGGCTCCTCGAGGGTGCCCGGGGCGGGGCCCGGGCTCCCGGTCGCCGGCGGAGGGACTACCCCTCCTCCTGCTCGCCCTTGAGCTGCCCCAGGAACGCCACCATCGCGTTGAACTGCTCCGGGGAGTTCTGCTGCAGGGCCGCGAACGACGGCATCGGGGACGTCGGGTTGATGAGCGTCCGCGAGATCGCGGGGGCGGGCAGGCGGCTGCCGATGTCCGTGAGCTCGGGGCCGGGGCCGTCGTTTCCGTTGTGGCCGACCTTGTGGCACGCCAGGCAGCCGGACTGGGCCACGACCTGCTTGCCCTGCTCGAATGAGGCGACGACCCGCGGGCCCTGGGCCATGAGGCTCGGCGGCGGCTCCATGTCGATCTCGGTGGGCGTGCCGGCCGCCGCGCCGAGGTAGGTCAGGTAGCCCATCGCCGCGATCGTGAAGATGCCGGCGGCCGTCGCGATCGGGCGCCGCTCCGGCCGCCGCTCCGGGCCGCGGTCGTAGAACGGCAGCAGGAACAGCAGGATCATGCAGATCGTCGGCACGCCGATCGTCGCCAGCGGAACGAGCTCGGGCGGCTTGATCACGCGCAGCAGCTCGAAGAGGAAGAAGAAGTACCACTCCGGGCGCGGGGTGTAGGTCGTCGTCGTCGGGTCCGCCTTGGGCCCGAGCTCGGCGCCGAGCACGATCGACATGACGATGATCGAGAGCATGACCACGCAGGCCATGGCCCCGTCCTTCGCCACCGCGTAGGGGAAGAACGGCTTCCCCTGCGA
>DATAAR010000111.1:0-20306 GCA_036259975.1 Solirubrobacteraceae bacterium
ACACGTTCGCGGCGTCGATCTGGTTGCGATCGAGCGCGCGATACTGGTCACCGATCGGAATCTCCTTGAACCGCACGTTGTCGAGCCCGTAGACGTCGCGCATGCCCGCCAGCCCCTGTTCGCGCGCCTCGAACTCGGGCCGGGCTCCGAGAGTGAAGCTCGGGAGCGCGCGCAGGTCGCCGACGGTCGCCAGGCCGCGGCGCTGGGCGAAGTACTGCGTCGTGGCGATGGCGTCGACGTTCTCGAAAGCGGTCTGCTCGCTGATGGCCTGTCCGCGCCCCGCGTAGAACTTCCGCGCCAGCTCGTAGGTCTCCTCCGCGGTGCTGCCGGCGTCCTCCCGGCCCGCAGCGACGGTCACGGCGACTCCGAGGTACTCGGGATACCCGTCGATCGCCCCGCGCTCGAGCTCCTTGTCGATGACCTCCGTCGGTCCGATGTCCTTGCGCAGCTTGACGTTGATGCCCTCCGCGCGGAGCGCCTGGCGGTAGAGCTCGCCCATGACGATCGACTCGGTGAAGTCCTTGGTCCCGAGCGTGACCACCAGCTCGTCGCCCTGCGGCTGAACCGATCCCTCCTTGTCGCTCTCGTTGTTGCCGCACCCGGCGATCAGCGCGAGGACCAGCAGCGACGCAATCGCCGCGATCAGGTGCCGTCTCATCGCCCCCTGTCCCCCCCGACTCGTATGTCGATGTGCTCGGGGGCTCGCGCGGCGGCGCAGCCCCCGGCGACCGTGATCTCGAGCAGGCCCTCATCCAGCGAGGCGTCGATGCTGCTGCGCTGTATCCCTTCGGGAAGGTTGATCGTTCGGCGGAACGAGCCGAAGTGGCGTTCGCGCACGTAGAAGGTCGTGTCGGGCTCCTCGGGAGCTCCGGTGCGCTCGCCGAAGATCGTCAGCGCGCCGTGCTCGAGCGAGACGTCGACCTCGTGCGGAGCGACACCGGCAAGCTCGCAGCGGATGATCAGGTCATCGCCGCGATTGAAGATGTCCATCCTCGGGATCCAGGCCGTGGCGTGAGTTCCGCTCTCGACCGGCGACTCGACGCCGGCGCGCCAGAACTCGCGCATCCGGTTGAGCTCCGCGACGGTGTCGAACAGGCCGTGAAAGCGCTGTCTCTGCTGGTTCACCATGTGCTTGCTCTCCTCCGGTTCGGTCAGCTGCCGCCGGCCACTTCGGGCCGTGGCTGTGGCGCGGTGGACGCAGGGATCGTGACCGTCGGCGTGGGCTCCGGTGCGGGGACGCGCTCCGCTCGCAGCGCCTTGTAGAAGCTCACGCACATCGCGATCATCGCCAGCGCGAAGGGCGCGCCGACCACGATCGCCGCCTGTTGCAGCGTCTCGAGCCCGCCCGCGAGCAGCAGCGTGATCGCGACGCCGCCCATCGCCGTGCCCCAGAAGGCGACGATCGCCCGCGGCGGCTCGAGGACCCCCCGGCAGGTCAGCATTCCCATCACGATCGAGGCGGCGTCTGCCCCGCTGACGAAGAACACGGCGACGAGCACGATCACGACGACGGACGTGATCGTGGAGATCGGGAGCTGCTCCAGCAGCGTGAAGAGCGCGATCTCCGGCTGCGCCACGGCGTCGGCGAGGTTCGCTTGGCCGGTCAGCTGCAGGTTGATCGCGGCCCCCCCGAGGATCGCGAACCACACGAAGCTCACGCCGCTCGGTATCAGCAGCACGCCGATCACGAACTCGCGGACGGTTCGGCCCTTCGAGATCCGCGCCAGGAACGTGCCGACGAACGGCGTCCACGACATCCACCAGACCCAGTAGAAGATCGTCCAGCTCCCGAGCCATTCGGATCCTCCGAAGACCCCGGTCTGGAAGCTCCTCCCGATCAGGCCGCCGAAGTAATCGCCGGTCGCGGTCGTCAACGTCCCGAAGATGAACACCGTCGGTCCGACCACCAGCAGGAACAGCGCCAGCAGCACGGCCAGCACCATGTTGAAGTTGCTGAGCCACTGAACGCCGCGCTCGACGCCCGACACCGCGGACACCACGAACAGGAGCGTCAGCACGGTGATGATCACCGCCGCGAGCCCAGTGCTCGAGTCCACGCCCCAGACGAAGTTGAGCCCGCTGTTGATCTGCAGTGCCCCGAGGCCCAGCGACGTCGCGCTGCCGAACATCGTCGCGAAGATCGCGAGCGTGTCGATGCCCTTGCCGATCGGCCCGTTCACGCGCTCGCCGAGCAGCGGATAGAAGACCGAGCTGATCAGGTTCGGCATCCCCTTGCGAAAGCAGAAGTAGCCGAGCGCGAGTCCGACCACCGCATACAGCGCCCACGGATGCAGTGCCCAGTGGAAGTACGTGTACTCCATCGCCGTCGCTGCCGCCGCTTCCGTGCCCGGCTTCGCGAGCCCGAGCGGAGGAGCCGCGAGGTGCGAGATCGGCTCCGCCACGCCGAAGAACATCAGCCCGATCCCCATCCCGGCGCTGAACATCATCGCGATCCAGGAGACCGTCCTGAACTCGGGACGGTCGTCATCCGCGCCGAGGCGGATCCTCCCGTAGGGAGTGACGGCGAGGAACACGACGAACGCCAAGAACCCCGCCGTCGACAGCACGAACACCCAGCCGAGGTTCTTCAGGATCCATGACAGGACGTCTCCGATGACCGCGGTCAGTTCATCCTGGAAGACCACGCCGAGGAGCACGAACGCCACCGAAATGCTGGCGGCGATCGCGAATACCTGCGTGTCGACTCTCGAACCCTTCCCCATCTCTCCTCCTCGGCCGCGCCCTCCGCGGACGCGAGATCGTGCGTCTCGAACGCTCCTGCTTGTGTGGGTCGGGATCGTCGTTGCGGCTCGAGGGCCCCGCCTCTACGGATCGGGCGGCAGGCGCAGTCCTCGGCGCCGGTCGGTCTGCCCACCGTGTCGTCCGCGGGTGACTCCGAGCGGCCGTCGTCCGCGTCCGCCTGCGGTTACGGCTCGCCGTCGGGGAGCGCCTCTCTCACGACCGCGGCGCTCGAGAGGGAGGACGCCGCCGATCACGCCGTAACCAACCACTCGATGGTTAGCACTAACCGATGGATGAGGTGCAGTCAAGGCACATGGATGGACGTAACGATCGCACGCATCTGCTCGGCATGGACCGAGGCCGGAGCGCGGAGGCAGCGCTGAGGATGCGGGCCCGTCCGGCAGGCCGCAGTGCCCGGCGGTCGCGACGGCGCTGGGCGAGCGGGGCGCGCGTCAGGCGGCGGAGCGACGCTGTTGGAGGGCGGCCTCGATGTCGTCGACGACGTCGCGCATGTGCTCGACGGCCCGCCGGCGAGCGGTCTGGTCGAGGCGTTGGCTGAGCCCGCTGACGTTGATGGTGCCGACGAGCGCGCCGGGCTCGCCGAAGATGCCGACGGAGACGCCGGCGAGACCCTCCTCGAGCTCGTCGACGGTGGCCGCGTGGCCCTGAGCGCAGATCCGCTCGAGCTCCTGGCGGAGCGCGCGTTTGGTCGTGATGGTGTGCGGCGTGAGTGCCGGGAGGGGGTCGCGGAGGAACCGCTCGAGGCGCTGCTCGTCGTAGGTCGATAGCAGGAGCTTCCCGCTGGAGCTGGCATGCAGCGGGAACCGCTGGCCCAGCCACGAGCGCGGAACGAGGTGATGCGGTCCGACGACCTGGTCGACGAGGTCCAGTCCGCCGTCCGGCGCCACCACGCTGAGCGTGACCGTCTCGCGGACGGCGTCGCTCAGCTCGCTGAGCCGGCCACCCGCGACCTCGCTCAGCAGGGTGGCCGTGTCGACGCGACGCGCGAGGCGGAGCAGTTCCGGGCCCAGCAGCACCCGATCGGCCTGCGGAACACGAAGGAGGAACCCCTCGCTCTCCATCGTCTGGATCAGGCGCAGCGCAGTTGCCCGCGGCAGCCCCGCGGCGCGAGCAAGCGCGGACACGCTGGTCCCGTCGGCGGAGGCCGCCGTCGCCCGCAGCAGGGTGATGGCCTTCTGCACCGACTGATTGAGCTTCGATCCGTCCTGCGATGTCGCCATGTGCGCATCGTACGAGGGATCCACCATGTGGCGGGGGAGCCGCCATCAGACGACGCCCCCAGCTTGACAACGCACCCCGCCCTCCGACACTCTGCTTGGTGGATACCAATATCCACTCTCTGGCGTGCCACCGGAGGGCAGCGCGATGAATCACGTAGACCGAGACGCACCGCCCGCGGGGCCGCAGGCGTTCACCCGGGAGGAGACCTACGCGGCGACGCGCCGCCCCGTCGCGCTCGCGTCGACGCTGTTGCCCGACGCCTACACGTCGGAGGAGTTCTTCGCCGTCGAGCGCGAGCGCGTGTTCGCGTCGAGCTGGGTCGCGATCGGCTGCTCGGCCCGGCTGCGGGGGGCCGGCGACGTGCTGGTCGCGGAGGTGGCCGGGCGCTCGATCTTCGTCGTGCGCACGAAGGACGGCGCGCTGCGCGCCTTCTACAACGTGTGCCGTCACCGCGGCACGCAGCTGCTCGCCTCGGGCGAGTGTCGCGTCAAGCGCTTCATCCGCTGCCCGTACCACAGCTGGGCGTACGACCATGACGGGCGATGCATCGGCACGCCGATGTTCACCGGCTCCGACATCCCGGCCGACCAGCAGGCGGCGTTCGACATGCAGGACGTCGCCGCGTTCGACCGCGCCGATTACGGGCTGCTCCCCGTCGCCGTCGACGCGTGGGGCCCGCTGGTCTTCGTCACCCTCGACCCCGACCCTCCGCCGCTGGCCGAGCACCTCGGCGACCTGCCTGCGCGGACCGCCGGCTACCGGCTCGACGAGTGGGAGATCGTGCGCACCAGGGAATACGAGATCGCGGCCAATTACAAGCTCGTCGCCGAGAACTTCATGGAGTACTACCACTTGCCGTGGGTGCATCCCGGGCTCGTGAAGGTCTCGCCGATCGACGCCCACCATCGCTGGCAGGGCGCCGGCATGTACGTCGGCTTCTGCACCACCCCGATCGCGCCCGACGGCGACGATGGCGGCTGGCAGAGCGGCCTCCCCGCGATCAACGGCCTGAACGCCTCGGACGCCGCCAGCGCCCGGTTCATCTGGCTGTTCCCCAACGTCGCGGTCAACATCCTGCCCAACCACCTCTTCATCATCCACGCGCGCCCCGTGGCCCCGGGGCTCACGCACGAGACCACCTACCTGCTCACGCACCCGGACTCGACCGGCGCGGCGGGCGCGGAGCGGGCGGTCGACGACATCGCGGGGTTCTGGGACGCGGTGAACCGCGAGGACGTCGGCATCGTCGAGCGCGTCCAGGCCGGTCTGGAGTCCACCCCCTTCCCCGGCGGCCGCCTCTGCTACCGCTTCGAGGAGTCGCTGCACCGCTTCCAGAACATGATCATCGACCGGGTGGTCGGCAAGCGGCGGGTCCCGCCCGGAGACGAGACCGAGACCGTGCCCATGTTCACGAGTGCGGGCGGCGCGGCGAGCCCCTGACGTCAGGCGGGCTGATGTCCAGGGCGACAGTGCCGTCGCTCGACACCGGCTTGCGTCTGCGTCACCGCATGCGCGCCGAGCGAGCAGGCTATGTCTGAAGGACGGAGTCGGCTGGACGGGGGGTGGTGATCGGATCCGCGTGCCGGTGCACCACCCTCCACGCTCCATCCTCACGCCGAAAGACAGTGGTCACGCGTACCGCCACTGAAGCGGTCTCCTCGGCGCCACCGACCCGCGCCTGATAGCTCTCGATCTCGACGGTGTACGCCAGGTCGCGGGTGACGATGGTGGAGATGTTCTCGAAACCGACGGCTTGTCCGTCGCGGTAGTTCGCGGCCGCGCGGTCCAACGTCGCTGACACGTGGCTCCAGCCGCACACCGGAGGACCGAACGGGTTCGCAAGCGTCACGTCATCGCGACGGGAGTAAAGGCGCTTGTAAATCTCTGGATCGCCGTTGGTGATCGCAATTCCTGCCCGGTGGTACTCCTCGAGCGGTAAGTCATGACCCGGTCCCACGGCAGCTCCATCCTTTGTTCGGCGAGCCTACCGCGGCCGACCGGTTCGCGCTCGGGTGGGCGTCCGCACCGGTCGCGAGCGTGCGACTCGACGAACCAGCGGGGATCGGGTTGACCCGGGGCCACCGGTCTGATCGAGTCGCTGGCCCCATTGCCGACGAAGGGCGCGATGTGTCGCTCGACCTCCCTCGCCCGACGGGCGTCGACGTAGCTCTGCACGAGCACCCCGTCGAGTTGCTGCAGCGGCTGCTGCGCTTCGACACGACGAACCCCCCGGGCGGGGAGCGGGCCTGCATCGACTGGATGGAGGGGGTTCTCCGCGGTGCTGGGCTGCAAACCCGCGTGGTGGCCGCGGACCCCGAGCGGCCCAATCTCGTCGCCCGTTTGCGCGGTGACGGCGTGGCCGCGCCTTTGCTGCTTCAAGGGCACGTCGACGTCGCCTCGACGTCCGGCCAGCGGTGGACGCACGCGCCGTTCTCGGGCGTCGTCGCCGATGGCTACGTCTGGGGGCGCGGAGCGCTGGACATGAAGTCTGGCGTCGCCATGATGGTGGCCGCCGTCCTGCGACTCGTCGCCGGCGGGCGGCGGCCGGCGGGCGACATCATCGTCGCCCTGTTGTCCGATGAGGAAGCCGGCGGTGATCTCGGCGCGCGGGTTGTGGTCGATCGCCACGCGGACTTGCTCGAGGGCGTCCGGTACGCGATCGGCGAGTTCGGCGCCTTCTCGATGGACATCGCGGGTCGCCGTTTCTATCCCATACAGGTGGCGGAGAAGCAGCTCTGCTGGATGCGCGCGACGGTTCGCGGCCCCGCCGGCCACGGCTCACTTCCGATGCGCGGCGGCGCAGTGGCGCGGCTGGCGCGCCTGCTCCGGACGCTCGACCGCCGTCGTCTGCCGGTCCACGTCACGCACGTGCCGCGACGGATGCTCGAAGGGATCGCGGCTGAGCTCCCCGCGCCGGCCGCGCCCGTGATTCGCGGCCTGTTGAACCCGCGGTTGACGGACAAGCTCTTGCGGGTGCTCGGCGAGCCCGGGCGCGCGTTCGATCCACTGCTGCACAACACGGTCAACGCGACGATCGTTCGCGCTGGCGAGCAGGTCAACGTCGTTCCGTCGGAGGCGACCGTCGACCTGGACGGGCGGCTGCTGCCGGGGTTCGGACCGGACGCTCTGATCGCCGAGTTGCGATCGCTCGTCGGCGAACACGTCGAGCTCGAGGTGCTGCGCCACGAACCCGCTGGCCCCGAGGAGCCCGATCTGATGCTGTTCGGTCTGCTCTCCGACGTCCTCCGAGAGCGCGACGCGCACGGCACCACGGTGCCGATGCTGCTTCCCGGCATAACGGACGCTCGCATCTTCGCGAAGCTGGGCATCCAGACGTACGGGTTCCTGCCCATGCAGCTGCCACGCGAGCTTCGGTTTCTCCAGCTGATTCACGCGGCTGACGAGCGCTTGCCCTCCGGCGCCGTGGAGTTCGGTACGAACGCCATTCACGCGGTGCTCGAGCGCTACGGGCGCTGACCACTTCTTTCCGGTGACAGGCTGCCCAGCACCGACGGCTGGGTGGAGCACGTGCGCATCCGCTGCTCCGGTGCTGCGACTCTCGCGCTGACCATCACGCCCAGCGCGGCCGCGAGCCGCGAGTGGCGGGACGGGCTGCCACGCTCGAGGTTCGGGCGAGCCGCTAGACGGCCTCCAGGTCGAGCGCGTGGATCCGCGTCGTGTAGTCCGTGTAGCCGATCGTGCGCTCGTCACCCCAGACATAGAGGATCCGGTTCGCGCCGGTGAGCCCTCGCGGGGCGACCGGGCGGATGCTGTAGCCCTCTGGGTCATTGGTCAGCTGCCGCGTTGACCACGTGCGGCCGTTGTCCGGCGTGAACCACAGCTCCACCTGGTTCCAGCGGCCGATCGTGCGCGACAGGTAGACGGCCCGTGGATCCTCGTGGTCGAGGGACGCGCCGCCGGAGTGAAACGAGGGTCGGCCCGCGCCCGCCTCGACGATCCTGCGGCTGATCCACCTCCTGCCGTTGTGGTACGCGTACCAGAACGTGTCGCGGTTGCCGATCCGTCGCGTGTAGACGATCCTCGGCCGGCCCTCGGGCGTGAGCGCGATGTCGTGGCACCACGCGCGGCCTCCGCTCGGCGAGTAGCGATACACGAGGTCGAGCTTCGTCGTGTGGAAGGGAACCGATCGGATCGATCCGATCCGCCTCCCGCTCGCCTCGTAGAAGTTCCCGGCCTCGTAGCGCAGGTAGAAGAGGCTGGTCTTCCAGCTCGTCGGGTGGCCGTTGGTGAATACGCCGTGGATCTGGCGGTTGCCGTCCCCGACGTACTTCGCATACGGGCGCTGGCCCTGCCCGAAGAACATGAGCTCCCGGGCCGGCACCCAGTTCACGCCGTCCTCGGTCCACGAGAAGGTCGGGTTCCACCCCCCGCCGCGCCAGAACAGCCAGAGCTTGTCCCTGAGCTGGATGGGGTTCGGATAGGTGTACCCGAGGCCGCCGGGGACGTTGGTGGGAACGGTCCGCACCCGCCCGAAGCCGTTGATCGAGTACGGGTTCAGCGAGACCATGTACCGCATCACGCTCGGGATTCCGCGCGGAGGCAGGTGGTGTCCCGAGTGCGGACAGAAGAACACCATGATGTGCCCGTCGCGCCGGAACACGAGCGACGGGTTGTTGTGATCGTCCCGTCCGAGGCCTTTGAAGATCACGCGCTTGGCGAGCCGCCCGCCGGCCGTGTAGCGGGCCACCCACACGTTGCCGGTGGTCGATATCCACCCCGTGAACGTGTGCCCGTCGTGCGAGATCGCCCGCGGGTCGCCGAAGTACGACCACGACCCGGCGCCGAGCTCCCGGTCGACCGTGCCGGCGACTGCCTCGGCTCTCGGCGCGTCGTCGGCCGCGCTGATGACGCCGGGCGTCCTGTTGGGGACCATCTGCTCCTCCCGCGCCGGGGGGTGACCAGGCGCAGTATCGCCCACGACGCTCGGCGCGCACAGGGCGGCGGCGGGTCACGTGGCTCGCGTCCTGCCGACTAGGGCAGCCGCGTGACAGCCAGCGCGACGCGGCGCCCGGCCGGAGCGCCGAACCGCGATCCCCTCCAGACGACCAATGCCCCGCCGTGCGGAATCAGCCGGGCGATCTGAGGCTCGGCTGCCCGCCACGGATGTCCGAGCGCGAGCGCCGGGCCGAACGGCGCGCCGGCCACCGGCCTCAGCGCGGCGACGGCCCGCTCCCGGTGGGCGGACCGCGTCGAGAGGCGCTCGGGCCACGCGACCACCGCACGCCCGTCGTCGTCGCTCGCCACCGCGAGCCTGTGCCCGGTGACGTTCCGCCCGAGCGCGCCGGCGGCGACCAGCGGCTCCCCGGCGCCGGCTTCAGACAGCCGCACCTGGCCGCCGGGTGCGTCGATCCAGGCCACCAGCACCCGGCCGGCGCGCGTGACCGTCACGTCGCCGATCGTCACGCCGCCGCCCGGGTTGACGTGCTCGGCGGCGCCGAACGCGCCTCCGGGGGCCGCGAGATGGAGCTGGAGGCCGTCGCGCGCACCGAGCGGCACGTGCTGGACGCTGTAGATCACCGCCGCGGTGCCACCCGCGCCGACCACTGCGCGGGGCTCATCGGCCGCGTCCGTCGCGAGGGTCTGCGGTGCGCGGAACGCTCGGCCGGAACTCGCCAACGCGGCCCAGACGGCGGGGCGCGACGTCGAGGTCCAGGCGACCGCGGCGTGACCGCGCTCCCCGATCGCCGCCGACACCCGAGTGCAGCACGGGCGCCGAACGAACGCGGAGACGGGCCGCGCGGGTCCGAAGGCGGACGCCGCCGGGCCGCGCATCGACGCCTCCAAGCGCCACCGCCCGTCGGGGCGGTGCCGGAACCACACCACCACCGCCGCGCCGCTGCGCGCCACGTGCAGGGCCGCGAAATCGGACGCACGGCCACGCGAGATGGCGACCGCGCGCCCCACGTGCCCACGACGGTTGAAGGTGATCACCCGTACGCGGCGGGCTCGATCGACTGTCTGGACGGCGATGACCCCGCTGCCGTCGGCGGCCACGCCGGCGTCCATCGCGCGATCGGTGCGCGTCGAGCGCATGAGCGTCCGCGCGGGCCCGAACCGTGCACCCGGGCGAGCGAAGCGCGCGCGCACGGACGAGAGCCTGCGCGAGCCGGGGCGTGTTCCGCCGCTGACGACGAACGCGCTGCCGCGTTCGCTCACGGCGACCCCCACGCCGACGTCGCGGGTCGCGATGAGCTCCGGCGCGGCTGCGCGCGCGTCGCGGGGCGGCCCGGCAGCGAGAACGGGCACCGCGCCTGCCAGCCCGACGACGGCCACGAAGGCGAAGAGCCGGCCGCGGGCGGCGACGGGCATCGACAAAGCGCGGGGTCCGTGTCGCCTCGCCGTCACGGCTCAACAACCCGCGGACATGTCCCGGGTTGCGCCTCCTGCGCGTGCGGCCGGCATGGGGCCAGCCCTCGGACTCCCTTGACGCGGCTTTCGACACCGGGATACGTTCGCCGCGCGACCGCGCGGTCGCGGCTGCCCGCCCGGCTGGCACGGTTTCGCGCAAGCCCTCGCCGCGCTCGAGCGTGCGACGCCGGCGCTTCGCCAGGCCGCTTGCTCAAGGGTCGCGCGACGGGACGTTCGCCGGCCTTGCCGTCAACTGCATCGGCTTACCCGCCCATCGTCGGCGGCTGGGACGACCTCTTGGCCACGACCGTGCTCGCGCGGACGCTTGCCCCGACACATGCGGCGGCTCGAGGCGTGGCTCGTGCCGTCCGCCGCATGCGCTGGCCGGTCCCGGTCGCAAACCGGCCGCACCGCCTGGGGATCGCCGGCGCTCCGGCGATCCTGCGCGTGAACTCCACCCACGGTCCGTCGACCGCGTACCGCTGCGCGCACGGCGTGCGGGGTTGTCGGCGCTTCGTAGGACTCCTACTGTACGCAACAACGCTGCAGGAGTCCTACGACGAGGAGGAGCGATGGAAGCGCAGAGCATCCCGGGGTATACGTTCGGGACGCCGGAGGTCGCGCGCTCGCCCGTGACCGGCGAGGACGTGGAGCTGTTGAAGGCCACGCTGCTCTGGAGCGACGACGACGACCGCTACCTGCGAATGGCCGGCGAGGTGCTCGCCGATCAGGTCGATGATGTGCTCGAGCTGTGGTACGGCTACGTCGCGTCGCACCCGCACCTCGTGCGCTACTTCGCGGATCGCGACGGTCAGCCGATCGGCCCCTACCTGGAGCGCGTGCGCTCGCGGTTCGCGCAGTGGGTGCGCGACGTGTGCTCGCGCCCCCATGACGATGCCTGGCGCGACTACCAGCACGAGATCGCGCTGCGCCACACGCGTGCGAAGAAGAACCAGACCGACGGCGTCGAGTCCGTGCCCGAGGTCGCGCTGCGCTATGTGATCGCGTTCGTGTTCCCCATCACCGTGACCATGCGCTCGTTCTTGGCCGGCCGTGGTCACGGCCCAGACGACGTTGAGGGAATGCACGCGGCGTGGTTCAAGGCGGTCGTCCTGCACGTCTGCCTGTGGTCTCAGCCGTACGCGCCCGACGCGTGGTGAGCGATCGCCTGCCCGAAGACGAGCTCGCGCTGCCACCCGGGGCGCCGCCGGACGTCGACGCCAAGCTGGTGGCGGCGCTCGAGCGTGTCGGGCAGGCACTGCGCGTTCAGATGTGGGACATGGCAAAGCAGCACGGCGTCAGCCCGACCCAGCTTCAGGTACTGCTGCGCCTGGCCGGCGACCCGCCGGCGCGGCGACGGATCGGCGTCCTGGCCGCCGAGCTCGATGTCACCCACCCGACCCTCTCCGACGCCGTCGCCGTCCTCCGACGCAAGGGACTGGTCCACCGCGATAGCGGCAGCCGCAAGGCCGCGCTCAGCCTCTCGCCTCGCGGCCAAGCGCTGGCCGCCGAGCTCACCGACTGGGACCACCGCACGCGCCACCAGCTCGCCGACCTTCCCACCGCCGACAAGCGAGCCACGCTTCGGCTCCTGCTCGACCTCATCGCCGGCCTGCACAGTCGCGGTGCGATCACCGTCGCCCGGATGTGCGTCACCTGCCGCTTCTTTCGCCGCGACGCCCATCCCGACCCCGCCCGGCCGCACCACTGCGCGCTCGTCGACGCACCGCTGGGCACTGGAGAACTGCGCATCGACTGCGCAGAGCACGAGTCACGGGTCGCCTGACCGCCTGGGCCCTGCTGCCGTCCGTGGCCCACTCAACCCGGACGGCTACCCGCGCGCCGGGCCGTTCGAGTGGAAAGGCGTGCGCTGTGGGCTGTCGCGCGTAGGCGCGCGACCGGAGGCGATACTCGCGCCCATGCGCGCGCCACTGATCGAGTTCCCGGCGGACGATCCCGATCGCGCCCGCCGGTTCTGGCACGGCGTCCTCGGCGTCGAGCTCACGCCACGGCCCACCGTGGCCGGATCGGGATGGGAGACTCAGACCGGCTCCCTGCGGCTCGGACTCCACGCTCGTGGACCTGGGCCCGGCGACACCGCTTCGCTCCCGTACTTCACCGTCGCCGACCTGGACGCAACGCTCCAGCGCGTTCGCGAGCTCGGCGGGTCAGTCATCCACCCGGGCGATCGCTGGGCGGTATGCCGCGACTCCGAGGGCAGCCCGTTCGCGCTGGCATCCGCCGAGTAGACGACCGCGGCTCTCGCAACACAGCGGCGACGGTGCGATCGCTGGCGTCGGTGCGCGAACCGACCGATGAGCTTCGCCGCTCCGGCGAGTCCACACCTCATGACACTTCGCAACAGCAGGGTCGCAGCACGACTGCCCGCGCAAGATCTCGAGCGTGCCCGCGCCTTCTATGCCGAAAAGCTCGGACTCGAGCCGGTCGACGAGCGCCCGGGCGGACTGCTCTATCGCGTCGCCGGCGGCGAATTCGCCCTCTTCCTCTCGACCGGCCGCGCCTCCGGAGACCACACGCAGATGGGCTTCGAAGTCGCAGACATCGAAGCCACGGTCGCCGAGCTCAAGGGCCGCGGCGTCGTCTTCGAGGACTACGACGCCCCCGGCCTCCACACCCGCGACGGCATCGCCGACATCGAAGGGAATTACCCCAGCAAGCACGCCAGCGCCGAACGCGGCGCCTGGTTTCGCGACAGCGAGGGCAACCTACTCGGAGTGGGCCAACCCGTCCGCTGAACCCGACGACGCCCGCCCCTCGCGCGCGAAGCAGCAGTCTCCGAAGACGGGGTTGGTGTGGTAGAGCGGCGCGTGCGCTCCCGGCCGGAAACGGGCATCGCGAGGTGATCCCTCTGCCTCAAACTCTGGCGGCGGCGGCTCGCCGCTCCGGCCGCGGCGGCCGGGCGGCCCCGCCGTCGGCGGGACCACCCGTGCCGGCGCGTGTCAGCCGTTCTGCTTGGCCCAGTCGTCGGCCGCCCGCTCGACCGCGGCGCGGTCGAAGTCGTTGACCTCGGCGATCAGGTCGTTGTTGATCGCCGCCGACACGTCGGTCTTCGTCTCGAGGATGCCGGCGCGGAAGAGGACGTCCTGCCCGGTCTCCCAGACGTCGGCGCGCACGTCGCCGATTCGCATCTTGTCGTCGGGCGTCATGAGCCGGATCGACTGCTTGAGCGCCGCCTCGCCGCTGCGCTCGTTGCGCCACTCGGCGGGCACCTTCTTGCGGACGATCTGCTCGACGACCTCGGGCTTCGTCCACCCCAGGTGCTGTGCCTTGGCCCACGCGCGCAGGAACCCGACGATGCCCTCACGCTTGCGCTGCAGCGTCTCGGGCAGGACCGCGAGCGGGTTTCCGTCGATGCGGCCGATGTCCGGCGGCGTGATCGTCCGCAGCGAGACCCCGTTGGCGTTCAGCGCCGTGAAGTCCGACACGTTCCCGACGTAGGCGTCGATCTCGCCGTCCTTGAACAGCTTGGCCAGCAGCGGCCCGCTCGTGCCCACGACGGCGCGGTCGACCGAGTCCTCGGGGACGTTCGCGACGTCGAGCATCGCCTCGTACAGCGCCGTGTCCTCCTCGGAGGCCAGGCCCACGCGCTTGCCGCGCACGCCGGCGATGTCGCGGATCTCGCTGTTGCCGGGCACCACGATGCCGGCGGTGTTGCTGTGCTGCGGGCTGAAGATCGCCTGGTGCTTTCCTCCCTTGGAGCGGGCCAGGATGATCTCGTCGACGTCGGCGAACGAGACGTCGGCGTCGCCGTTGTCGAGGAACGCGGTCGCGGCGATCTCTTCGGCCGACGGCGCGAGCTTGGCGCGGACGCCCTCGTCCGCGAAGAAGCCGAGCTCCTCGGCGACCAGCGCCGGATAGAACAGCAGCGTCGGCGGCGTCGGCTGGGCGTAGACGATCTCGACGGTCTCCCGCTGGGTGCCGCCTCCGCCGCCGGACTCGCCGCCCGACTGGTCGTCGCCGCCGCAGCCCGCCAGCGCGAGGGCACCGGCGCCCAGCGTGGCCAAGATCGCCCCCCTGAAGCTGAGCACGCTCTCTCCTCCTCCTCGTGTTTGCTTGCCTAACCTCGCCCGGCGAGCGTCGGAGTCGGCTCCGACGGCACGCCCTCCTTCGCGACCTTCCGGCGCGCGCGCGCCGCTCGGCGGCGCGTGCGCGCGACCAGCCGGCTGTCGTGCAGCCAGAAGACGGTGGTCCGCTCGAGCCACTCCATGACGCCGTAGAGGATCAGCCCGAGGATCATCAGCATCAGGATCACCGCGAAGGCGTCCGAGATCGCCAGCTGCGAGCTGAACTGCTGGACGAGGACGCCCAGCCCGCGCTGCGCCGAGATGAACTCGCCGACCACGGCGCCCACGAGCGCCAGGCCGGCGGCCGTCTTCAGGCCGGCGAACATCACCGGCAGCGACCCCGGGACCATCAGGTGCAGGAACGTCTGGCGGCGGCTGGCGCCCAGCGAGCGGAACATCTCGCGCGCGTCCTCGTCGACGGTGAGGATGCCGGTCAACGCGTTCACGTAGACGGGGAAGAACGCGATGATCGCGGCGATCCAGATCTTCGAGCTGTAGCCGAATCCGGCCCAGGCGATGATCAGCGGCGCGATCGCGATGCGCGGCGTGACCTGCAGCGCCACCGCGTAGGGGCCGAGCATCTGGCGCATCGTCGGTGACAGCCCCGAGGGGATGGCGAGCGCCAGGCCGAGCAGCGAGCCCAGCGCAAAGCCGGCGACCGACTCCCACAGCGTCGCCGCGATGTCGTCCCACACGAGGTCGCTGAACGTCAGGTCGACGAACGAGACCGCGATGTCCTTGGGGTGCGGCAGGATGCTCTCGGAAACCCACTCGAGCGCGAGGGCCAGCTCCCAGAACGCGATGAGCAGCGCGAGGAAGAGCAGCGGCGGCCACAGGCGCTGGGCGACGTGGCGCGGCGAGAGGGCCGCCAGCGACCGGCGCCTACGCTCCATGGGCGGCCTCCTCCTCGGTCACGACGTCGTCGTCCCCAGGCGCACGCAGACCGCGGTGCGCCCGCAGCACCAGCTCCTGGAACTCGCGCTCGGCCGCCATCTCGGGCACGCGCGGGCGCTCGAAGGGCACGTCGAGAACGTCGGCGATGCGCCCGGGCCGCGGCGTCATGACGATCACGCGGTCGGCGAGCAGGATGGCCTCGGTGATGTTGTGCGTGACGAGCACGGCGGTCGCCGAGGTGCGCTGGTGGACGTCCAGCAGCTCCATGTTCAGGCGCTCGCGGGTGAGCTGGTCGACCGCCGCGAACGGCTCGTCCAGCAGCAGGACCTCGACGCCGACCATGAGCAGGCGCGCCAGCGCGACGCGCTGCTGCATGCCGCCCGACAGGTGCCGCGGGTACGTGTGCTCGAAGCCGGTGAGCCCGACGAGGTCGAGCAGCTCGTAGGCCTCGCGCTCGGCGGCCTCGTCGACCCGCCCGCGCAGCTTGCGCGGCAGCAGCGCGTTCTGCAGCGCCGTCTGCCACGGCAGCAGCGTCGGGCGCTGGAACATGAGCGCCACGTCCTGGCGCGCCTCGATCACCTCGCTGCCGTTGACCGCGATCCGGCCCGCGCTCAGCGGGATGAGCCCCGCGATGAGCCGCAGCAGCGTCGACTTGCCGCAGCCGCTGGGGCCGACGAGCGAGACGAACTCACCCGGCCGCGCCTCGAAGCTGACGTGATCCACGGCGAGCACGCCGCCCTCGAATTCCTTGACCGCGTCGTCGACGACGATCGTCCCACGCTCCGCGCGGCCCGCCTCGTCGCCGTCCGACGACGCAGCCGCAGAGGATCTCCGCGTCTGCACCGACTCCCCTCTCACGGCACTTGCAAACGTTTGCCACCCTAGCCACTCAGGAAGATCGGCGTCAAGCGGCAACCCGCGACGTGGGGGCCGCGCCGCAGCGCTCAGACCTGGTCGCGAGCTTGGTCGCCGGCTCAGGGGCTCGTCGCGCGCCGCCGGGACCGTCAGCGTTTCGTCGCGAGCACCAGCATGTACTCGTACTCGATCTCGGCGTCGCCGCCGGGAGCACCGCGGTTCGCGCGGGTGGCGAAGTCCAGGAAGTCGCGGTCGAGCGCGGTGGGATCCTCGGCGCCCGCGCGCATCGCGATGAGGGGTCCGAACGTCTCGTAGAAGAAGTCGCAGTAGCCGCGCGGGCCGCCCGGCCGCCGCTCCAGGTACGTGCGCGGGGTCAGCTCGAGGGCGGCGACCCGGTCGCGGAGCAGCTCGCGCACGTGGTCCTCGCTGCCCCACAGGGTCGGCGGCTGCGCGCCGGCGGGGGGCGCGGGAGCGTGCGCCGCGAGCGCGGCGAAGAACCCGGCGGCGTTGCCCTCGGGCCTGAAGTTGAGCATCGCGAGGGTCCCGCTTGACCGGCAGACGCGCAGCAGCTCGTCGGCGACCGCCTGATGGTCCGGCGCGAAGATCGCCCCGACCGCCGAGAGGACCACGTCGAACTCGCCGTCCGCGAACGGCAGCGCCTGCGCGTCTGCCTGGACCCAGCGGATGTCGAGCCCGAGCTCGCGCGCGTGGCGTTCACCGATGGCGAGGCTCTCGGCCGTCAGGTCGCAGGCGACGACGTCCGCGCCGGCTTGGGCCGCGCGCAGCGCCACGTTGCCGGTGCCGGCCGCCACGTCGAGCACGCGCTGCCCCGGCCCGACTCCCGCGGCCGCGACCAGGTCGGGCCCGAGGTCCCACACGAGCGCGCGCGCGAACCGGTCGTAGTCGCCGAGCGCCCACGGGCTCGACATGTCGTTGATCCGCGCCCGCGCGGCCGACTCGGCCAGCGCCCGCGTCGTCATCTGTTCGCTCATGGCCGCGACGGTACGGACGCAGCTCGGCCGCCGCTTCGCCCGAGATGGCCATCTTGGCGCGCCGCGGATGACCCGAACCGGCCACGGTGTTCCGCCTGGCCGCGACGCGCGGAAGCGGACGAGTCAGCGACGGACTCGCTCGTCGTCGCGGCCCGGCAGGAGGCCCGCCTGCACCGCGCGGGCAGCGGCGGCCGACCGCGACGGCAGGTCGAGCTTGCGCAGGATGTTCGTCACGTGCCGGTGGACCGTGTGCTCGCTGAGCACCAGTCGCTCGGCGATCTGGTGGTTCGTGAGGCCCTCGGCCAGCACGAGGAGGACCTCGCGCTCGCGCGGCGTCAGCTCGGGGAGCGCCGCCTCCGCGTCCGACGTGGCGCCGAGGCGGCGGCGCGCGCGGCCCGCATCACCGTCGGCGCCGAGCTGGTCGAGGGTCCGGAGGGCGACGGATGCCTCGCGCTCGGCGGCGTCCCCGCGCCCGAGCTCCGCGAGCGTGGCGGCCAGCTCGAGCCGCGTGTGCGCGAGCTCGTACGTCGCGCCGGCGCCGGCGAAGCGGTCGACGGCGTCCTCGAGCAGCCGGCGCGCGCGATCGTGATCGCCGGCGGCCGCCGCGAGGGCCCCCTCGGCCCGGTCGGCGCACGCGCGCAGGGCGGAGGTCCCGGTGCGGCGCTCGACGTCGCGCAGCGCCGCGAGCGCGTCGCCGGCGGCGTCGGGCTCGCCGGCCGCGACTCGGGCGTGGACGAGCAGCTCCAGCGCCGGGGCCCGGTCGAGCAGCGCGTCGTCGCCCGCCTGGCGCAGTGCGCGCTCGATGAGCTCGGTCCCCGTGCGCGCGTCGCGGGCGTCGAGCGCGATCCGCGCCCGGCACAGCTGTGCGGCCCGGGATGCTCCGGCGCGGTCGAGCAGGGCGGTCGCGTCGGCGGTGCGGCCCTGCCGGCGCCGCAGCTCGGCCAGCGCCGTCAGCGGTCCGCCGACCATGCCGGGTCGCGACCGGGTGAAGTCCTCCACCGCGGTCTCGAGGAGCTCCTCGGCCTGCGCCCAACGGCCCTGGAAGAGGTCGACCGCGCCGTACTCGGCCCGGCAGTAGGCGAGCATGTACCGGCTGCCGAAGCGCCCGGCGAACTCGGCGATCCGCGCGCACCACTCGGCGGCGCGCCCGTAGTCGAGCACCGCCGTGCAGGCCGTCACCAGGAAGCAGAACGTCCACGCGTTCGCCATCGGAATCGCGGCCTCGCCCTCGAGCGCGGCGGCGGTCGCTTCGTCCAGGCACCGCATGCCCGCCTCCACCTCCGCGCACGCCACGAGCGTCGAGCCCTCGAGCGCGAGCCCGAGCATCTCGAGATCGGCGACGCCGTATCGCCGCCCGATCCGCGCGGCGATCGCGGCGCCCTCGGCCGCCGCCGCGTTGTCGCCGCGCACGCGCGCGACATAGCCCTCGTGGAACGCGAGCCAGCCGTGCTCGGGGCGCTCCTCGACCGCCTCCAGCAGGCGCCTCGCCCGGGCGAGCCAGCCGCTCGACACGCTCAGCGCGCCGTGGAAGTCGAGCTCGTCCGCGGCCAGCCACATGGCCATCCGCGCCGCACCCGGCATGTCGCCCCGCTCCTTGTACAGCGCGAACGCGCGCTCGCGCGCAGCGAAGAGGGCCTCCGCGTCGTCGCGCCACCACGCCGCCCAGCTCAAGCCCTCGAGCGCCTCGGCGGTCTGCGCGCGCGCCGCGGCCGCCTCGAAGTTCGCCTGCGCGGCCTCCCAGCGACGCTCGTGCAGGTCGGTCCAGCCCCGGGCGAGCGCGTCCGTCACGCCGCGCATTGTCCCCGGGCGCGGTGTCACGAGGAAGGCCGAATCCGGCGCGCGGGAATGGCGCGATACTCGCGTGCGTGTCGACAGGTCCACGGCAGCGAGCGCGCCGGCACCGCGAGCGAGCCCGGTCGTGACCGGCCCCGCCGACGCGGCGCCGACCGGCGAGCCGATCCGGCTGGCGGAGCTCATGGCCGCCCTGTCGCTCGCGACCGATCTCGGGCTCGGCCAGCAGCTCGAGCATGCCCTCGGCGTGTGCCTGTCGGCGCTCGAGCTCGCGGGCCGCGTCGGCTGCTCGCGCGACGAGTGCTCCGACGTCTACTACGTCGCGCTCCTCGAGCACATCGGATGCACCGGGGCGGCGTCGGACCTCGCGCGCTGGGTGGGTGGGGATGAGATCCACTTCCAGAGCGGCGCGCAGGTGCTCGGCCCGCTCTCGGAGCCGACGGAGGACCTGCGGTACCTGGTGCGCCGGCTGGCCGACGACCGGCCGGTGCCGGAGCGCGCCCGCCTGGTCGCGAGGATGCTCGCCGGGGGCACGAAGCGGGTCCATCGGATGGCGGCTGACATCTGCGAGGCCGGCACGGTGCTCGCACGGCGGCTGCACATGCCCGAGAGCGTCGCGCTCGCACTCGGACAGCTCATGGAGCGCTGGGACGGCAAGGGCGTCCCCGGTAACGCGGCCGGCGAGGAGATCTCGCGCGCGCTGCGCACCGTCCGGGTTGCGCACGACTTCGTCGCGGTCGCCGGCGTGCGCGGCGGCGAGGCGGCGATCGCTGCGCTCGAACGGCGCCGCGGCCGCGGCTACGACCCGGGGATCGTGGACGCCGCGCTCGCCGAGCCCGAGACCGTACTGCGCGCGGCGGACGTGCCCGACCGGTGGGAGCGCGTCATCGACGCGGAGCCGGCGCCCGTCGCGACGATCTCGCGCGCGGGACTGCCGTCCGTCGCCCGCGCCTTCGCCGAGTTCACCGACGTCAAGGTCGACTTCTTGCACGGGCACTGCATCCGGGTGGCGGAGCTGTCCGCGACGGCCGCCGAGACGCTGGGAGGCTCGGCCGCGGACGTCACCGAGGTCCGCACCGCGGCCTTGCTGCACGACATCGGACGGGTCGCGGTCCCGAACGGCGTCTGGGAGAAGCCGCGCCCGCTGAGCGCCGGCGACTGGGAACGGGTTCGCCTCCATCCGTACTACACCGAGCGGATACTCGCCCGCTGCGGCGCGCTCGCACCGCTGGCCGAGATGGCCGGCTCGCACCACGAGCGGCTCGACGGCTCCGGCTACCACCGCGGCGCGATGGCCGCTCACCTGGGCGTCGGCGCGCGGCTGCTGGCCGCGGCC
>DATAAR010000112.1:0-9795 GCA_036259975.1 Solirubrobacteraceae bacterium
TGCTTGGCGAACTGCACGCCGAGCTCGCGGGACAGCGACAGCACGCCGCCCTTCGACGCCGTGTAGGAGATCTGGGAGGTCGCGGCGCCGACCTTCGCGACGAACGACGCGGTGTTGATGACCGAGCCGCCGCCGCCGTCGAGCAGGTGCGGAATGCCGTGCTTGCAGCACAGGAACACCGACTTGAGGTTGACGTCCTGGACGCGCTGCCACGCCTCGAGCGACGTGTCGAGCACCGAGCCGTCGTCGGTGGGGGAGATCCCGGCGTTGTTGAACAGGACGTCGACGCGGCCGAGCTCGGCGCGCACGCGCGCGTACATGTCGCGCACCGCGGCCTCGTCGGTGACGTCGGCCTGCAGCGAGAGGTCGCCCGGGGCGCCCGGCGCCAGGTCGACGCCGACCACGCGTGCGCCCTCGCGTGCGAACGCCTCCGCGCTCGCGGCGCCGATGCCGCCCGCCGCGCCGGTGATGACGCACACCCGGTCCTCGAGGCGCCCCGCCATCAGCCCTCCGTCGCGTAGTAGACGGTCTTGACCTCGGTGTAGTGCTCGACCGCGTGGGGCCCGAGCTCCCGCCCGTAGCCGGACTGCTTGAAGCCGCCGAACGGGGTCGCGACGCGCACCGACGTATTCGAGTTGATCGACAGCACGCCGCTCTCGATCGCACGGGCCGTGCGCAGCGCCTTGGCGCCGTCGCGCGTCCAGATCGAGCCCGACAGCCCGTAGATCGTGTCGTTGGCCAGCCAGACCGCCTCCTCCTCGTCGCGGAACGGGATGACGCAGGCGACCGGCCCGAAGATCTCCTCGGTCGCGGCGCGCGCCCCGGCGTCGACCGGGCACAGCACGGTGGGGGCAAACCAGAACCCGGGCCCGTCGGGCGCCTGCCCGCGGATCGCGACGGGCGCGTCGTCGCCGACGAACGACGCGACCTCCGCGCGCCGCTGCGCCGAGATCAGCGGCCCCATGGCGGTGTCCTCGTCGAGCGGGTCGCCGACGCGGATGGCCTCGACCGCGTCCTCGAGGGCGTCCATGAACCGGTCGAGCGCCGACCGCTCGACCAGGATCCGCGACCGCGCGCAGCAGTCCTGGCCCGCGTTGCCGAACACCGCGGCCGGGGCCATCGCGGCGGCCCGCTCGAGGTCCGCGTCGGCGAAGACGACGTTCGCCGACTTGCCGCCGAGCTCGAGCGTGACCCGCTTGATCGTCTGCGCGGCGGCGGCCGCGATCGACCGCCCGACCTCGGTCGAGCCGGTGAACGCGACCTTCGCCACGTCGGGGTGCTCGACCAGGCGCCGGCCGCACACGCTGCCCGGCCCCGGCACGACGTTGACGACGCCCTCCGGGATCCCGGTCGCGAGCGCGATCTCGGCGAACCGCAGCGCGGTCAGCGGCGTGAGCTCGGCGGGCTTCAGCACGACGGTGTTGCCGCCGGCCAGCGCGGGCGCGAGCTTCCACGACGCGATCGCGAGCGGGAAGTTCCACGGGGTGATGAGCCCGACCACGCCGAGCGGCTCGCGGACGGTGAAGCCCAGCCCGCCGGCGACCGGGATGGTGTCGCCGAGCAGGCGCTCGGGGTCGGCGGCGTAGTAGCGGAACGTGTCGGCAACCATGCCCATCTCACCGCGCGCGTCGCTGATCGGCTTGCCCGCGTTGCGCGCCTCGAGCATGGAGAGCTCGTCGTGGTGCTCCTCCAGCGCGTCGGCCAGGCGGTGCAGCAGCCGCGCGCGGTCGGACGGGGCGACCGCGCGCCACGCCGGGAACGCGGCCTTGGCGCGTGCCACGGCGGTCTCGACGTCCTCGGCGCCGGCGCGGGGGATCGCCTTGAGCACGCCCGCCGTGGCGGGCTCGATGACCTCGAGGATGCCCGCCACGCGCTAGCCCGCCGGCGTCGGCGCGGTGCCGGCGGGCGGCTCGGGAGCCTTGGTTTCCTCCTCCTCGACGATCCCCATCGCCTCGTCGAACTCGATGGTGCGCACGGGGCCGGTGAACGTCTTCTTCGCGCTCGCGAACCACCAGATCCCGATGGCGGCCAGCAGGCCGAAGTTCACGATCGGCGCGTAGTTGAGCGCCGTCCAGTCGAACGCGTCGTCCCACGGCACGGCCGCCGGCACCGCCGGGAGGCTGAAGATGATCACCGCCAGGATCGTCCAGACGACCGCGAGCGGGCACATCCACTTGTACTTCGCCCCGAGGTTCCACGCGCCGGGGTTGAAGTCGTCGCCCGCCCGCCAGCGCAGGTAGATGGGCGTCACGTAGGCGACGTACAGGCCGATCGTCGTGATGGAGACGACGGCGAAGAACGCCCATGGGACCCCCGCCGCGTTGCCCTCCAGCGCGGGGAGCGTGATGATCAGGGCGGCCCCGGCGACGGCGAGCACCGAGTAGGCCGGCACGCGGCGGCGGTCCACCCGGCTCCACAGCTGCCAGCCCGGGATCGCGCGGTCGCGCGAGAACGCGTACCACGTGCGCGACGCGCTCGTGAGGCCGGCCATGCCGCAGAACAGCTGGCCGATCGTGGCGATCAGGATCACGAGCTCCGCCCAGCCGGAGCTCATCGCGCTTGTGAAGATCGAGATCGACGTGCCGCCGGCCTCGTTGACCGCGCTCACGTCGGTCGCGGCGAACGTGATCGCGAGCAGCACGAACCAGCCGAACAGCGCGGCGTAGAAGACCGCCTGCCACAGACCCCGGGCGACCTTGATCTCGGCCTCGTGCGTCTCCTCGGCCACGTGCGCGGACGCGTCGTAGCCGGTCTGGGTGTACATCGTCAGCAGGAAGCCCAGCGGGAGGATGTACCACCAGAACATCCCCTGGCTGAACCCAGAGTTGTTGATCGTCTCGGTGAAGACGAAGTCCACGCTCTGGTGGCGGTCGGGGACGAACGCCAGGATCGCGATGATCACGACCACGCCGACTACGTGCACGAACACCGACACGTTGTTGAGCAGCGCGACGAGGTGCGATGAGTAGATGTTCACCAGCGCGTGGAGCGCGAGGATCACGGCGAAGACGACGAACGTCTCGCCGAGCGACGCGCCGTCGGCGAAGTTGATGATCCCGAGGTCCAGGCTCCACAGGTTGAACAGCGACGCCGCGAAGAGCGCGCACGCGTAGTCGACCGACGCGACGACGGCGACGAGTCCGAGCACGTTCGCCCAGCCGGTGAACCACGACCAGCCCGGCCCGCCCAGCTTCGCCGCCCACCAGTACGGACCGCCGGCCGTCGGGTACGCCGACGCCAGCTCGGCCATGCAGAAGGCGATGACCAGGACGATCCCGCAGATGATCGGCCAGCCCCAGGAGATCGCGATCGGCCCGCCGTTGTTCCAGGCGAAGCTGTAGGCCGTGAAGCACCCCGCCAGGACCGAGATGATCGTGAACGAGATCGCGAAGTTCGAGAACCCGCTCCAGGCTCGCGCGAGCTCCTGCTTGTACCCGAGCTCGGCGAGCTTCTGGGCATCGCGGTCCGGAACACCCTCACCGTGCGTCATCGGCCCTCTCCTCCTGGTCGAGGCCGATTCACCAAAGGTCTGGTGAACCAGCCTTAGGGCTGGGCGCGAGCGTACGGACGCCGGCAGACACAAGTCAACCCGCGACGGCGATCTCCCATCGCCGCGCGTCCGGCTCGCAGAACCGAGCGGTGCGCTCTGCCTCCGCGCGGAGCGCCGCGCGGGCGCGCCGGCGGATCTCCACGTGCGGCGTGACCGTGAGCCGGGCGACGGCTCCGTCGCGCTCGATCGCCCAGCTCGCCACGACGCGCCCGTCGACGGTGACGGTCGGGTCGCCGCTGACGGTGAGCTGCCGCGCCTGCACCTCGGGCGCCATGATCCGCTCGCGGTTGTCGTAGGCGAGCAGCGGCTGATCCCACTGGGCCAGGAACCGCGGCGGCAGCGGCGTCGAGGGCGGCGGCAGCGGCGCGCCGGGCAGGTCGAGCAGCTCGGTGCCGCGCTCGTCGCGGTAAGAGACCGTGCGCACGCGTTCCCACGCGTCCGCGAAGTCGCGCTGCGCGACGCCGGCCCAGGCCGCGATGTCGCGGCGGCTCGCCGGGCCGAACGCGGCGAGGTAGCGCTCGAGGACGAGCGCGGCGGCGTCCGCGGGATCCGGCAGCGGCCGCGGGTCGACCACGAACCGGGCGCGGCGCCCGTCATCCCAGAAGCCGGCGGGCGGCAGCTGGACGAGCGGCAACAGCGTGCGGGCGAAGATGACCGGCGTCCACGGGTCGCGCGTGACGCCGTCGTAGCGGCCGACGCGCTCGCGGATCTCCGCGTTGGTGCGCGGCTCCCGCAGCCACGCGCCCAGCTCCTCCGCGACCCGCTCCTCGTCGAGGTGCGCGTACGTCCGGCGCCACGCGCGCATCCGCGCCTGGCGGATGAGCTGCGCGTACGCCGGGTAGTCGGCGGCCGCTGCGACGTGCAGCGTCAGGCGCATGATCGTCGTCTTGACGACGTCGCGCGCGGTGATCGCGGCCTCGAGCCCGGCGCGCGTGAAGCCCTCTAGGCGCGCCGCGAGCGCGATGTAGGGCGCGGGCGGGTGCTGGCCCTGCAGCGGCGTGAGCCGCCGGATCGCCTCGGCGGGCGCGATGCGCTCGCGCGCGATGAGCAGCTGGCGCGCCGCGAGCGCGGCGGTCAGCTCGGCGCGGCTGAGCGTGGGGGCGGTCACGACGCGAGGCCGTCGAGCAGGCGCTCCGCGACGAAGCCGCCCGGGCGGGGGGCGGGCGGGATCGCGAACACCGCGCTCGCCGTGTGCGTCGCGAAGGCCGCGAGCGCGTCATGCTGGGCCAGCCGCCGCTGCACCGGGACGTACTGGCGGCGCGGATCGCGCACGAACGCGACGAAGGCGAGCCCCGGCTCGAGCGTCCCGGCTGCGGCGTCGAGGTAGTTGAAGCCCCGGCGCAGCAGGCCGGCCTCGCCGTCGCGCGGCGCCGCCAGCGCGACGTGCCCGGTCTCGGGCACCAGCTCGGCGCCGGTCGTGCGCCGGCGCCCGACGATCCGCTCCTGCTCGTCGACCGGCAGCGCGTTCGAGCTCGCCAGGTCGAGCCGGATGCGGCGGTACACCAGATACGTGCCGCCCGCCATCCACGTGCGCTCGCCCGCGCCCGCCCACACGTGGCGCTCGAGCTGCTGCGGGAAACGCAGGTTGTCGGCGCCCTCGAGGAAGCCGAGCAGGTCGCGTGGGACGCGCGGGCGTCCGTCCGGCCTGCGCCCGCCGCCGCCAAAGCCCGCCTGCGTCCAGCGGACGACCGCGACGCCGCGCGCCGCCCCCGCGAGCGCGCCGAGCGCAGCGACCAGGGCGCCCGGCTCGCGGGCGCCGACCTGCACGCACAGGTCGCCGCCGCACCGCGCCGGCTCGAGCGCGTCGCCCGGCAACGGCGGCAGCGGCGCGAGCGCCACCGGCCGCCGCGCGTCGAGGCCGAAGCGGCCCGGCGCGAACAGCGCGGCGCCGAGCCCGAACGTCAGCTGCAGGCCGCCGGGGTCGGCCGCGAGCCGCATGGCGACGCCCGACCACTCGGCGAGCAGCTCCGCGAGCTCGGCGTGGCGGTCGGCGACGACGTCGAACGCGGCCAGCGCGACGTGCGGCGGCTGGCGCGTGACGATCCCGGGCTGGTGCGCGCCGGTCGCCGGCGCGGGCGGCCGGGCGCGGGTCCTCACAGGCGCTCGAAGCCGCGGAAGCGCTCCCAGTCGGTCACCGCCTGGCCGAAGGCGTCGAGCTCCACGCGGGCGTTGTTGAGGTAGTGCTCGACGACCTCGTCGCCGAACGCCTCGCGGGCGACCGGGCTCGCGCCGAACAGGTCGGACGCCTCGGACAGCGACGCCGGCACGCGCGGCTTGTCCGACAGGTAGGCGTTGCCCTCGTAGGGCGGCTCGAGCGGGAGCTCGTGGTCGATCCCGTGCAGGCCACCGGCGATCAGCGCGCTCAGCGCCAGGTACGGGTTGACGTCGGCGCCGGGCACCCGACACTCGACCCGGCGGCTCGCGCCGTGCCCGACGACGCGCAGCGCGCACGTGCGGTTGTCGAGGCCCCATGCGATCGCGGTGGGGGCGAACGAGCCCACGGCGAAGCGCTTGTAGGAGTTCACGTTCGGCGCGAGGAACAGCGTCAGGTCGCGCAGCGTCGCGAGCTGGCCGGCCATGAACCGCTCGAGCAGGCTGTCGTCGCCCTCGGCGAACACCGGCGTGCCGTCCCGCCCGCGCAGCGACAGGTGGATGTGGCACGAGTTGCCCTCACGCTCGTCGTACTTCGCCATGTACGTGATCGCCATCCCGTCCTGGGCGGCGATCTCCTTGGCGCCGTTCTTGTAGATGACGTGGCCGTCGGCCGTACGCAGGGCGTCGTCGAAGCGGAAGTTGATCTCGTGCTGGCCGAAGTTGCACTCGCCCTTGGAGTTCTCCACCCGCAGCTCGGCGTCCATCATCGAGTTGCGGATCCGGCGGAGGAGGGGCTCGACGCGCGCGGTGCCGAGCATCGAGTAGTCGACGTTGTAGCGGTTGGCCGGGGTCAGGTCGCGATACGCCTTGTCCCACGCCTGCTCGTAGGTGTCTTGGAAGATCAGGAACTCGAGCTCGGTGCCGGCGAACGCCTCCCAGCCGCGCTCCGCGAGGCGCTCGAGCTGACGGCGCAGGATCTGGCGCGGGGACTCGGCGACCGGCGAGTGGTCGCCCCACGCGATGTCGGCCAGGCACATCGCGGTGCCCTCCTGCCAGGGCACCCGCCGCAGCGTCGACAGGTCGGGCTTCATCTCGAAGTCGCCGTAGCCGCGCTCCCACGAGGAGATCGAGTAGCCCTCGACGGTGTTCATGTCGACGTCGACCGCGAGCAGGTAGTTGCACGCCTCGGCGCCGTGCTGGACCACCTCCTCGAGGAAGTGCTGGGCGGTCATGCGCTTGCCCTGCAGGCGGCCCTGCATGTCGGTGAGCATGAGGAGGACGGTGTCGGTGCGCCCAGCGGAGGCGTCGGCGCGCAGCTCGTCGAGCGTCATGGTCGCCGACCGTACCTTTTAGACCAGTGGCTGCGCCAGCCTCGCGCGCGCGACGGCGATCTCGACCGCGCCGCCGGCGGGATCCACGGCGCCGGTCCAGCCCGCCGGCAGGGCCGCCGAGCGTCCCGGCCGTAGGCTCGGCAGGCGGCCGGCCCAGAGCGTGCGGCGGTCCTGGCGAACGGTCAGCTGAGCCGCGCGGAGGAACGCGTACGCGCGCACCGCGAAGCGTCCCCGCGGCGGCGGGAAGGCCGGGTGCGTCCCGGCCGCGATGGCGTTCGGCACGATCCAGCGAAGCGGCGGTGCGCAACGGACGGGCACGCGCGCGGCCGGCCACGGCGCCCGCCCCGCGACGTAGGCCGCGACCGCCGCGCCGGCGTGGCGGCCGCTCAGCGCTGCGACGTCCGCCGCCTCGGCGCCGTGCAGCAGGTTGCCCGCGGCGAACACGCCCGGACGGTCCGTGCGCAGCGCCGCGTCGACCGCGGGGCCGCGCGTGCCGGCGTCGAGCGCGATGCCGGCCAGCGCGGCGAGCTCGTGCTCCGGGATCCAGTCGGCGGTGAAGACGACGGTGTCGCACGCGACACGCCGGGTCGCGCCGCTGTCGAGATCGGTGAGCTCGACGGCGGCGACCCGCTCGCGCCCCTCGATTCGCGTGACCGCCGTACGGGTGTGCAGCGGCGTGCGGTAGCGCAGCGCCGCCCCGGCGCGGAACGCCGGGAACGATTCGTGCCGCGGCGCGGCGGTGACCATCGCGACCGTGCGGGCGCCGCCCTCGGCCAGCATGGCGACCGCCGAGAAGCTCACGTGCTCGGCGCCGACGACCACCGCCGAAGTGCCGACGCGCTCGCCGCGCAGGCGCACGTGCTGCTGGAGCGTGCCGGTCGTCATCACGCCGGCGGGCCGCGAGCCCGGCACGAGCCGTGCCGCGCGCGGGCGCTCGCGGCAGCCGGTGGCGAGGATCACGGCCGCGGGATCGATGCGCTCGCGCCCGCTCGGGCTCGTGACCTCGAGCGCGCCGTCCGCCGTCCAGCCGGTCACCATCGCCTCCGTGCGGATCTCCGCGCCGGCGGCGCGCGCGAGCGTCGCGTAGCGCCGCGCGTACTCCGGGCCGCTCAGTGCGCGGCGCAGGTCGCGCGCGCCGAAGCCCTGGTGCGCGGCGTGCCGCGGGATGCCCCCCGGCTCCCGCTCGCGGTCGAGGACGAGGACGCCGGCCACGTCGCGGCGGCGCAGCTCGATCGCGGCCGCCAGCCCGGCCGGGCCCGCGCCGACCACCACGACCGGAGCGCTCACGCGCCGCCCTCGAGCAGCGCGGCGACTTCCGCGCCGCAGTGGAAGCCCTGGCAGCGGCCCATGAGCACGCGCGTGCGCCGGCGCAGGCCGTCGAGGTCCGCCGGCGGGATGGGGCTCGCCAGCGCGTCGCGAACCTCGCCGCGGGTGACGCGCTCGCAGAAGCACACGATCCGCCCGTACTCGGGGTCGGCGGCGATCCGCTCGGGCTCCGCGAACGGCCGGGGCCCGCGCTCGCCGATGTTCGGCATGCGCAGCTCGGGCAGCTCGCCGTCCGGGCGCGGCTCGAGCGCGAGGCCGGCGGCGGCGAGCTCGTCGCGAACGTGCTCGGCGATCGCCATCGCCGCCGACAGCCCCGTGGAGCGGATGCCGCCGACGCGGACGTAGCCCGCGCCCGCATCGACGGCGATCTGGTAGTCGTCGTGCTCCGTCGCGGCGCGCAGGCCGGCGTAGACCGCGGTGACCTCGTGGTCCAGCAGCGCGGGGAGGATGCGCCGGCCCTCGGCGCGCAGGCGCTCGAGCCCCGCCGCAGTCGACGCGGTGTCGGTCTTGTCGGCCAGGTTCTCGGCGGTCGGGCCCAGCATCACGTTGCCGAAGACGGTCGGCGCGATGAGCACGCCCTTCGTCGTCGCGGTCGGCACCGCGAGGATCGCGTGGCGGACGAGCGGCCGCGCGAGCTTGTCGAACACGATCAGCTCGCCGCGCCGCGGGGTGACCGTGAAGCCGTCGTGGCCGGCCATGCGGTCGACCTCGTCGCTGCGCAGGCCGGCGGCGTTCACGAGGAAGCGCGTCCGGACGGGCGGGCCGGGGACGTGCACGGCGCAACCGCCCCGGTACAGCCGCTCGATACCCACCACCGGCGTGTCGAGGCGCAGCTCGCAGCCCGCCAGCACCGCCTCGGTCGCGAAGGCGATCACCGGCGTGAAGGGGCACACGATGCCCTCGCCGGGGACCTCCAGCGCTCCCAGCGCGCCCGGGCCGAGATGCGGCTCGCGGCGGTAGAGCTCCTCCGCGTGGAGCTCGCACAGGTCCTCGTGGCCGTTGTGCCACGCGCGGGCGGCGATGCCCGGGAGCGCGGCGAGCTGCTCCTCGTCCCACGCCACGAGCAGCGCGCCGGTGCGCTCGACCGGGATCCCCACGCGAGCCGCGTACGCGGTGAGCAGTTCGTGGCCCCGACGCACCAGGCGCGCCTCGAGCGTGTCCGGCTTCGCGTCGAACCCGGTGTGCAGCAGCGCCGTGTTCGCCTTGCTGGTGCCCGCGCCGACGTCGACGTGGGCCTCGAGCAGCGTCACCCGCAGGCGGAAGTGCGAGAGCTCGCGCGCGATCGCGGCGCCGACGACCCCGGCGCCCACGATCACGACGTCGCGCTCGTCGCCGGGCCGGTCTAGGCGCGCCAGCGCTGAAATATCGGGCGTCAGGCCGCGCACCTCCTCCGCCGTCTCGCACAGGACCAGGTAGTCCCGCCCGGCGAGCACCTCCCGCGGCCCGAGGCCGAGGGCGGGGAGCAGGCCGGGGTGGACGCTGGTCGGCCCCGGC
>DATAAR010000113.1:0-4446 GCA_036259975.1 Solirubrobacteraceae bacterium
AAGATCTCGCAGATCTGCATGACCTCCGCGCGCTGCGCGCCGTCGACGGACACCTTGAAGAGCGCGAGCTCGCGGGCGACGGTGTCGTTCGGCTCGAGATCGCGGATCTTCAGGACGTTGACGAGCTTGTGAAGCTGCTTAGTCACCTGGTCGATCGGGTGCAGCGCCCCGTCGACCGTGAGCGTGATCCGCGACAGGTGGTCGTCGTCGGTCGGCCCGACCGTCAGCGTGTCGATGTTGAACCCGCGCCGCGCGAACAGGCCGGCGATGCGGGTGAGGACGCCCGGCTTGTTCTCGACGAGGATCGACAGGACGTGCTTGCGCCCGGTGCGCAGCCCGCTGACCGCCTCGAGCTCCTCGAGGCTCAGGATCTCCTTGGTTCCCGGCTCACCCACGGCCGGTCACCCCACCATGTCCCGGGCGGCCTGGCCGGCCGGGATCATCGGGTACACGTTCTCCTCCTGGGTGACGCGGACGTCCACCAGGACCGGGCCCTCGGTGTCGATCGCGGCGCGCATGTCGTCGACGAGCGTCGTCTTGTCCGTGAAGCGCATGCCGGTCGCGCCGTAGGCGTCGGCGAGCTTGACGAAGTCGGGGTAGCTGCCCATGTCCACGTGCGAGTAGCGCTTGTCCCAGAACAGCTCCTGCCACTGGCGCACCATGCCCAGGTAGCCGTTGTTCATGATGAACACCTTGATGGCGATGCCTTCCTGGGCGCACGTCGCCAGCTCCTGCATGTTCATCTGCACCGAGCCGTCGCCGGCGATGCACACGACGGTCTGGTCCGGGCAGCCGACCTTGGCGCCCATCGCGGCGGGCAGGCCGAAGCCCATCGTGCCCAGGCCGCCGGAGTTGATCCACTTGCGCGGCTGGTCGAAGTGGAAGTACTGCGCCGCCCACATCTGGTGCTGGCCGACGTCGGAGGTGACGATCGCATCGCCGCCGGTCGCCTCGTACAGCGCCTGGACCATGTACTGGGGGCGGATCTCGGTGTCGCTCGTGTCCTCGTAGCGCAGCGGGTGGCGCTCGCGCCACTCGGTGATCCGCTGCCACCACTCGTCCAGGCGCGAGCGGTCGGCCTCGAGCGCGCGGTACTCGACCAGCAGCTTGGCGAGGATGTTCTTCGCGTCGCCGACGATCGGGATGTGCGCGGGGACGTTCTTCGAGATCTCGGCCGGGTCGACGTCGATGTGGATGAACTTCGCGCGCGGGGCGAACTCGCTGAGCTTGCCCGTGATGCGGTCGTCGAAGCCCGCGCCGACCGCGCAGATCAGGTCCGCCTCGTCCATCGCGTAGTTCGCCGCGCGGGTGCCGTGCATCCCGAGCATCCCGAGCCACTGCTCGTGCGGGGCGGGGAACGCGCCGAGGCCCATCAGCGTGCACGTCACCGGGAAGCGGTCGGCCGTGGCGAGCTCCGTGAGCTCGCGCGCCGCGCCCGCCGACACGACGCCGCCGCCGGCGTAGATGACCGGCCGCCGCGCCGCCGCCAGCGCCTTCGCGGCCTGGCGGATCTGCTTCGCGTTGCCCTCGGTGGTGGGCTGGTAGCCGGGCAGGTGGACGTCCGAGACCGGCTCGTACGGGATCTCGGCCCGCGACAGGTCGACCGGGATGTCGACGATCACCGGCCCCGGGCGCCCGGTGCGGGCGACGTAGAAGGCCTCGTGGATCGCGCGCGGGATCTCCAGCGGGTGCTGGATCATGAAGCTGTGCTTGACGATCGGCATCGTGATGCCGATCGTGTCCGCCTCCTGGAAGCCGTCGGTGCCCATGAGGTCCGTCCGCACCTGGCCGGTGAGGAAGACGATCGGGACTGAGTCCATCATCGCGTCGCAGATCGGCGTCACGAGGTTCGTCGCCCCGGGCCCGCTGGTGCCTAGGCACACGCCGACCCTGCCGGTCGCCTTGGCGTAGCCCTCCGCCGCGTGGCCGCCGCCGGCCTCGTGGCGCACGAGCACGTGGCGGATGCCGGCGTCCACGAACGCGTCGTAGGTGGGGAGGTTCGCGCCGCCGGGCAGCCCGAATACGACGTCGACGCCCTCCGCCTTGAGGCATTCCATCACGGCATCGACAGCCCGCATGCGCTTCCCCCTTTCCGAGAGGTTCGTAGGTACGACGGAACGAGCCGCCGGGCGGCGGCTCCACGCAGGGCAGTGTAGCCCGTCGTGCGCGGCCGGCCGAGGCCCGTTCGCCGGTCGCGCTCCGCTCGGAGCCCGCGTTGGCGCGGGGCGACGGGACCGCATCTAGGACGCGGCCGCGGGCGCGCTGTGCGGGCGGCGGTCGCGGTGCGACTGACGCTCGGCCCCGCCCGGGGCCTTCGTAGCCGCGTCTCGCGAAACGCTCGCTGAACATCGACCCCCGAACGCCGGACGGGCGGGCGCCTGTTCGGCGCCCGCCCGCATGTCACCCGGAGCTCGTGGAGATCAGGCCCGCGCGGCCCCGCGCGACGACCGCGTCACCGTCAGCATGACGGCGCCCAGGGCGGTGACGATCGCCGCGATCGACAGGATCAGCGCGACGGTGCTCGTGTCGTCGCTCGCCGGCGCCGGCACGTCGACGGGAGCGTTCGGCCCGACCGGGGGCACGGCCCGCGCACGGTCGGCGTCGCTCTTGACGTCGCCCTGCACCGGCTTGTACTCGGGACGGCCGGCGGACTGGGACTCCTTGACGTCGCCGGGCACGACCTTGAACTCGGGACGCGCGGCGGACGCGGGCTCCTTGACGTCGCCCGCGACGTCCTTGAACGCCGGGCGGTCGGAGCTGTCGGTGGCGTAGTTGGCCGGATGCACCGGCAGGGCCAGCGCGCCCGCGGCCAGCAGCCACGTGACGGCGCAGGCCGCGAGCCCGGCGATGAGCAGGCGGGTGGGGCGGAACGGCGCGAACATGTGTCCTCCTGGTGACTTCCGGCCCCGGGACCGGCGGGGCGGATCGAGTGCTCGCCGAACGTACGCCGCGCCCGCGGCGCTCACCGCGCCGTCGGCCACACCGCCGGTGTGTAGTTGTGCACGCTCAGCCGGCGTACTCGCGGAGCGCCGGGAGGTCCAGCACGACGATGCGCCGGCGCTCGGTCTGCACCCATCCGAGCGCGCGCAGGATAGCCATCGCCTTGGCGACCGCCTCGCGCGAGGCGCCCGCCCACGAGGCGAGCTCGTCCTGCGTGATCGCCAGGCCGGTGTCCACCGCGCCGTCGCGCTCGGCCCCGAAGCGGTCGCACAGCTCGACCAGCCGTCCCGCCACGCGGACGACGACGTCGTTGACGGCGTAGTCCACGATCTGGCGATCGGACTGCCGCAGGCGGGCCACCACCGCGCGCAGCAGGACGAGCGCGATCCGCGGCCGCCGCTCGAGGAACGCGCGGAACGCGCTGCCGGGGACGACGAGCGCCCGCACGTCGTCGATCGCGCGCACCGTGCCGGAGCGCGGGCGCCCGTCGACGGCGGCGAGCTCCCCGAGCAGCTCGCCCGGGCCGGGGAAGGCGAGGATCACCTCGCGCCCGTCGCTGACCTGCGCCGCCTTCACGCGACCCTCAAGGAGGACGAAGACGGCGCCGGCGTCGTCGCCCTCGTGGAACAGCACGTCGCCGCGCGCGTAGCGGCGCACCGTGCCCAGCGCCTCGAGCTCCGCCCGCTCGGCCGGGTCGAGCTCACTCAGGAAGCCGTCTCCGGGCACGGCGACCGCGCGCTACGGGGCCGGCGCGCCCGCCGGCTGGGGCTCCGCCTCAGCCGGGGGCTCGGGGTACTCCAGCTCCGTGCCGCAGCGGGTGCACAGCGCGTCGTGGACCGGAACGACCTTCCCGCACGTCGGGCAGCGGCGGTGTGGCTCGTCGCGCTCGACCCGGTAGAGCACCGCGGCGGCGAGCCCCACGAACGGCGGGATCGCGGAGATCAGGAACCACAAGAAGAACGAGCTGCCCTTCACGCGGCCGACGATGCCGCCGGCCAGCCCGAAGAAGAAGCAGATGATCAGGAACGCCATTGGGGCGCGCCCGCTAGAACAGCGTGCGCGCGGCCCAGACCACCGCGATGAGCGCGACGACGACCGCGACGAACCACGCCACTCCGGCGATGATGCCGATGACCACCTTGAGCAGGAACCAGGCGGCGAGGGCGAGGACGAGCGCGGCGACGATGCGCATCGCGAAGGAGGTGCCGGTCTTCTCTTCCATGAGAACGAGAATACGCCCCTGGGCCACTCGGCACAGCCGGTTGGCGGCGGCGTCGGACGCGGCGCGCTACGACCGCGCCCAGGACCGCGGCCCGACGTCCGTCGCGACCGTGCGGCCGGAGGAGACCTGGGTGCGTGCGAGGCGGTAGCGGCGCACACGAGCCGCGCGCGGGTCGCGCGGTGCGACCGTGTCGCGGCGCTCGATCAGGACCAGTCGGGCGACGGAGGCACGGTCCGAGAGCGTCATGGCGCCAATGCTCTCGTCTCCGCGCCGGCGCGGCAACC
>DATAAR010000114.1:0-5967 GCA_036259975.1 Solirubrobacteraceae bacterium
GTCGCGCAGGTCCAGGCGCACCGCGTGGCCCTCGCGGCTGCACAGCGCGGCGAGCTGGTCGAGCAGGCCCGTCTGCGCGCCGACCCAGTCGTTCTCGACGCGCGAGCACAGCCGCGCCAGCTCGACGCGGTCGGGCTCCGCGGCGCCGCTGTGCGCGAGCAGCGCCAGCGCCAGCGCGACCTCGAGCGCGGCCGACGACGACAGCCCGCTGCCGCGCGGCACGTCGCCGCGGATGGTCAGCGTGCCGGCGCGGAGCGCGAACCCGGCGCGGGCCAGCTCGGCGACCATGCCGCGCACGAACGCGCGCCAGCCGTCCGCGGGCTCCGGCGCGGCGAGCGCGAACGAGTCGGCCTCGCCGAGGTCGAGCGCCCGCGCCTCGATGACCCCTGCCGCCGATCCCGCGACAGCCTCGACCGTCACGCCGGCCGCGATCGCGAACGGCAGGCACAGGCCGTCGTTGTAGTCGGTGTGCTCGCCGATCAGGTTCACGCGGCCGGGGCCGAACGCGCGCGCCATCAGCCGGGGAGGCGCGTTCGCGCGGATCGCACCGGGCCCGACGGCGGCGGGATCCCCTCGCCGTGCGGGTCGAGCAGCGCGGCGTGGTAGACCGGCTCGCGGCGGCGAGTGAGCGCCGCCTCGACGGAGGCCAGCTCGGGGCGGCAGAGCACGTCGCCGATCAGGTTGCGCGTGAACACCGTCGAGCCGGCGCCGATCAACCCGATCCGGGGCACGGCGGGAGGAAAGCAGGAGCCGCGCGACACCGTCACTCCGCCGCCGCGAGGAGGCGGCGCCGCACGACCCACGCGACTGACGAAAGGCCCGTATCCGGGCCGAACGTCAGCCGCGAACCTTCATGTCCGCGGCGCGCCGGGCCTCCCAGCCCTTCCCGCGCCCCGCCTACGGCGTGAACTTCACCGTGATGACGTCGCCGTCGCGCATCACGTAGTCGCGACCCTCCAGGCGCAGCGTGCCGCGCTCGCGGGCGCCCGCGTAGCCGCCCGCCTCGACGAGCGCGTCGGCGCCGATGACCTCGGCGCGCACAAACCCGCGCTGGATGTCCGAGTGGATCTCGCCCGCGGCGTGCCAGGCGGTCAGGCCGCGGCGCAGGTGCCACGACTGCGCGGGCTTGCCCTCGCCGGCGGTGAAGAACGACAGCAGGTCGAGCAGCTCGTACGCGCCCCGCACCACCCGCTGGAGACCGGACTCGGACACGCCCAGGTCGGCGCGCATCGCGGCCGCGTCCTCGTCGTCGAGCTCGGACAGCTCGGCCTCGATGCGCGAGGAGATCGCGACCGCCACCGCGCCCTGCGACTCGGCGAACGCGGCGATCTCCGGCGGCACCTCGTCCTCGCCCTCGTCGACGTTCGCGACGAGCAGGACCGGCTTGGACGACAGCGGCTGCAGGTTGCGCAGCGCGTCGGGCGCGTCGTCCGGAACGGGGACGGTCCGCGCCGGGCGCCCGGACTGCAGCGCCTCGATCACCTGCCGCAGCCAGCGCTCCTCGGCGATCGCGACGCGGTCCCCGCCGCGGGCCTGGCGCACGACGCGGTCGACCCGGCGCTCGGCCTGCTCGAGGTCGGCGTAGATCAGCTCGGTGTCGATCGTCGAGATGTCGCGCAGCGGGTCGACCTCGCCGTCGGGGTGGACCACGTTGGGGTCGTGGTGCGCGCGGACGACGTGGACGATCGCGTCGGTCTCGCGGATGTTCGCGAGGAACTGGTTGCCGAGGCCCTCGCCCTTGTGCGCCCCGGCGACCAGCCCGGCGATGTCGTGGAAGTCGATCGTGTCGTGCACGAGGTGCGAGGCGCCCACGGTGTCGGCCACCGCGGTCAGGCGCGGGTCCTCGACGGGCACGACGGCGACGTTCGGCTCGATCGTCGTGAAGGGGTAGTTGGCCGCCTCGGCGCCGGCCTTCGTCAGCGCGTTGAACAGCGACGACTTGCCCGCATTGGGCATCCCGACGATGCCGACCCTCACCGGCCCGCGCTTCCCGCGATCGTGCCGAGCAGCGCCCCGGCGGCGATGTCCGTCGGGTAGTGCACGCCGAGGTAGACGCGCGACAGCGCCATGGCGGTCGCCGCGGCGTACAGCGGCCCGGCGGGCAGCAGGCCCGAGTACGCGCGCGCGGCGGCGAACGAGGACGACGCGTGCGCGCTCGGGAAGCTCAGCGCCGTCGGCGTGGCGATCAGCGCGGGCAGCTCCTCCAGCGCCGGGCGCCTACGCCGGAAGATCCCCTTGATCGCCGTGTTGAGCAGGTAGGTGCCGCCGACGGCGACGACCGCCCGGCGCCAGCGCGCCCGCCGGCGCCGGTCCAGCGCGACGCCCGCAGTGCCGATCGCGAGCCAGATCGCGGCGTGCTCGCCCAGGTGGGAGAAGCGCTCGATCGGCTCGAGCGCCGGCGGGCGCGCGGCGGTGCGGACCAGCCGGTACAGACGCAGGTCGGCGCGGCCGATCGCGCGCCCGATCGGACCGGCGCGAAGCAGCGCGCGGAGCGACAGGCGGGCGCCCGGCTCGACCGGCGCCGCGTACGGCGGGACGGCGGACTCGTGCATCCCGGGCACGATATGGGCAAGATCCCCGTAGATGCGCGTCGCCCTGGTCACGAACGCGGCGTCGGGCCGGGGAACCGACGCCGAGCGCGTCGCGGCGCTGCTGCGCGACGCCGGCGCGCACGTCGCCGTGCACGCGTTCGACCCGGCCGGATCCGACGCCGCCGTCGACGAGGCCGCCCGCGCGGCCGCCGCCGAGCACCCCGACCGGCTCGCCGTGGCCGGCGGCGACGGCTCGATCGGGCCCGTGGCGGTGCACGCGGCGGCGATCGACGTCCCGCTCGCGGTGATCCCGACCGGGACCGCGAACGACTTCGCCCGCGCGCTCGACCTCCCGCGCGACGTCGAGGACGCGGCCCGGCTCGCCGCCACCGACGCACGCGAGCGCGTCATCGACCTGCTGCGCGCCGCCGAGCGACCGTTCCTCAACGCCGCGAGCGTCGGGCTGTCCGTGATCGCCGCGCACCGCGCGCGGCCGCTCAAGCGCCCGCTGGGCCCGCTCGCCTACGCGGTCGGCGCGCTGCGCGCCGGGCTGACCGCCAGGCCGCTGCGGTGCCGGGTCACGGTCGACGGCGCACAGGTCTTCGCCGGCGAGGCGTGGCAGGTGATCGTGGCGGGCACGGGCGCGTTCGGCGGCGGCAGCGAGCTCGAGGAGGCCGACCCCGCCGACCGCCTCGTCGACGTCGCGGTGCTCGAAGCCGGGCCGCGCGTCGCGCTCGTGCGGCGGGCCTTCGGCATGCGCAACGGCTCGCTCGTCGAGCAGCCGGGCGTGCACCACGCGCGCGGCCGGACGGTCGAGCTCGGGCTGCCGCGCGGCACGCCGTTCAACGTCGACGGGGAGGTGTGCGAGGTGTCGCCGACGCGCTTCTGCGCCCGGGGCGAGCGCGTCCGGGTGGTCGTCCCGTGAGGGTGCGCGCCCGCTACGCGTGGCCCGCCGGGCTCGCCACGTTCGGCGCGGCGTGGTACGGCAGCGAATCGCTGCGCCACCGCCGCGAGCAGGGCCATGGCTACCAGCTGCGCGGCGAGCGCCTCGACGTCGGCGACCGCGAGTTCCTCCGCGCCGCCGAGGCGCTCACCGCGGCGCCGATCTCCGACGGCAACGACGCCGACCTGCTCATCAACGGCGACCGGATCTTCCCGGCGTTCCTCGAGACGATCGAAGGCGCGGAGCGGACCGTCAACCTCCTGACGTACGTCTACTGGCGCGGCGACATCGCCCGCGACGTGGCGCAGCTGCTGTGTCGCAAGGCGCGCGACGGGGTCGAGGTCAACGTGCTGCTCGACTGGGTCGGCACGGCGAAGATGGACCGCAAGCTCGTCGCGAACATGCGCGAGGCCGGCGTCTCCGTGGCGAAGTTCCGGCCGCTCAAGCCCTACGCGGTGCGCCGGCTGAACAACCGCACGCACCGCAAGCTGCTCATCGTCGACGGGCGCGTCGGCATGACCGGCGGCGTCGGGATCGCGGAGGAGTGGACCGGCGACGCCCAGGACCCCGATCACTGGCGCGACACGCACGTGCGGGTGACCGGGCCGGTCGTGCGCCATCTCCAGGGCGCGTTCGGAGAGAACTGGCTCGAGGCGACCGGCGACGCGCTCGTCGGCGAGGACTACCTGCCGTCGCTCGAGCCGATCACGGACGGCGGGCCGATGCAGCTGGTCCGCTCGAAGGCCGGTATCGGCGACACGAACGTGGAGGCGCTCTACTTCCTGGCGATCGAGTCCGCGCAGCGGACGCTCGACCTCACCGCGGCGTACTTCGCCCCGCGACCCGCGTTCATCGACGTGCTGTGCGACGCGGCGAGGCGCGGCGTCGCCGTCCGCGTGCTCGTGCCCGGCCCGCACATCGACAAGGAGTTCGTGCGCATCGCCGGCCGCGGCACGTACGAGCCGCTGCTGGAGTGCGGCATCGACCTGTTCGAGTACCAGCCGACGATGCTGCACGCGAAGACGATGTGCATCGACGGCGTGTGGTCCTCGGTCGGCTCGGTGAACTTCGACAACCGCTCGTTCCAGCTCCACGACGAGGCGACGCTGTGCGTGCAGAGCGAGCGCTTCGCGAGCGAGCTCAGCGAGCAGTTCGAGCGCGACCTCCAGGTCTCCGAGGCGATCGAGCCCCGGCGCTGGGACGGCCGGCCGCTGCACCAACGCGCGGTGGAGCGGGCGCTGACGTTGGCGCGACGGGAGCTGTAGGGCGCGCGGGACGACGCCGGTGGCGCGACGGCGCCGCTACCGACCGCCGGCCCCGAAGCCGACGCGGTGCTCGTCGGACTCGGTCCGCACCCACAGCACGTGGGCGAGGTTCAGGCGGACGGTGCCGTCCTCGGCGGTGATGTGGTGCCAGCCCTCGCCCCCGAGCGCGCCCTCGAGCTTGCGAAGCTCCTCGTCGCTGACGCGCAGCCCGAGGGGTGGGCTGGCCTGGAATCCGATGCTGATGCGCTGGGCCATGTCGGTCAGTGTCCTTCCGCCGGCTGGACGATCTCGGTGAGCACGCCGCCCGCGGACTGCGGGTGCACGAAGGCGACCCGCGAGGCGCGGATGCCGGTGCGCGGGACCTCGTCGATGAGCTGCAGCCCCAGGTCGCGAAGCGCGTCGAGGGCCGCCTCGATGTCCGCCACGCGGTAGGCGACGTGGTGCAGCCCCGCTCCGCGGCTGGCGAGGAAGCGGCCGACCGCCGTGTCGGGCGCGAGCGGGCGCAGGAGCTCGACGTGGCTCTGCCCGACATCCAGCAGCACCGCCTCGACGCCCTGCGCCTCGACGACCTCGCGGTGGGCGAGCGTCAGGCCGTAGGCCTGCTCGTGCAGTGCGATCGCGGCGTCGAGATCGTCGACGGCGACGCCGACGTGGTCGATCTGGGCGAACATGCGGCGCCCGAGTCTAGACGGCGCCGGAGCCGCGCTCAGTCGCCGCCGACGACGCCCTCGCCGGGGCGGATCGTCGCGGCGATCCGCACCTCGCCGACCGGCCGCCGCGGCTCCACCCGCGGCACGCCCGCCATGATCGCCTCGATCTCGCCGCGCTCGAGCACCTCGTGGGCGAGCAGCTCGTCGGCGAAGCGCTCGAGCAGGTCGCGGTGGCCGTCGATCAGCCGCCACGCCGCGCGGTGGGCCTCGAAGGCGAGCTCGCGCTGCTCCTCGTCGCGGATGCGGCGCGAGAGGTCGGAGACCGCATCGCCGTCGGGCCGGGTGGCCTGCGGGGCGCCGCTAGAGCCCATCGCGTAGTCGTGGACCATCGCGTGCGTGATCTCGGCGACGCGCTGCAGGTCGTTGGCGGCGCCGGTCGTCACCGCTCCGAACACGATCTGCTCGGCCACGCGCCCGCCGAGCAGCACGGTCATCTGGTCGATGAGCTCCTCGCGGGTCTTCAGATACGAGTCCTCGGCGGGCAGGTTGACGACGTAGCCGAGCGCGCGGCCGCGGGG
>DATAAR010000115.1:0-9624 GCA_036259975.1 Solirubrobacteraceae bacterium
GCAGGAAGGCCCGCGCCATCGACCGCGACCGTGTCGTCCTCGGCGCCGAGCTGGATGTCGAGCGCCTCCACGTTCGCGAGCGTGCAGGTGAGCGGCAACGCTGCGCTGCACCCCTCGACCGGCGCGCCGAGCGTCGCCACGGGATCCCTGAACACGGCGCCGCCGTCTGCGACGGCCACGTCGAGGCGGTTGGCACCGTCGTCGGCCCCGTAGACCAGGGTGAGCGGCGGCGGCGGGGGCGCCGGAGCGGTCGGATCAGCGGGATCTTCGGCACCTGCGGGCGGTGCGTCGTATCGCACGGTGGCCGCCTGTGCCGTCGGCACGGCGACGCCGAGCAGGGCGCACGCCAGCACCAACCCACCGATCGAGCGCACGACGGCTCGTCTCACACTTCGCACCGCAAACCCCCTGATGACAGCTCCAGACGCCACCGAAGCTACTGCGCAAATCCGCATTTCCGAAGCCGGTCTGCGTCGGTCCGCACGAGGTGTGCGGTTATCCGCACTTGCGGCTTCGTGATCGGGCAGCTACCGTCGCCCGACCTTCGAAGCGAAGGGATCCGCCTCATGACCCCGCTGCGTCACATCCAGGACACGCGCGCGGCCCGACTCGGGTCGATGTTCGACGTGCCCTTCCGCAGCGGGCTCGCGACCTAGCGCCTCGTCTCGAGGCACAGGGCCGCGGGCATCACCGCCCGCAGGCCCCGAGTCGCAGCTGCAGCTCTCACGGCTTCCGGGCGGTGGACCGTCGTCAGTCCACCATCAACCACACAGGAGCCCCACCGAGATGCTGGTCCTGCTGCAGTCGCACCTGATTGAAGCCTCGACCCCGGCGACCCCGCCGCCCGGCCGCCCCAGGCGCCCGCGGCGCGGGCACCCGCCACCCCGGCGGTGGCGCGGCGGCGTCGCGCACGCGCTCGCCTCCGCCGCCTCGCGCCTGGACCGCGAGCGCGCGCGGCGCGCCGTCGCCTGAGTCCGCTACGGTCCCGCCGCCGATGCCAAAACCCCGGCGCCGGCGGCGCGACCATGCACGTCTCCAAGCTCGACGACCTGCAGGCGTTCACGACGCTCGACGGCTCGACGATCCGCGAGATCGCCGGGCCCGCCTGGACGCCGGCGCGAAACCAGAGCCTCGCCGAGGCGACGGTCCCGCGCGGCGGCGCGACGACGGCGCACCTGCACCGCGCGACCGAGGAGCTGTACTTCTTCACCGCGGGCACGGGGCGCCTCCGCGTCGGCGACGACGAGCGCGAGGTGCGGCCGGGCGACTGCGCGGTCATCCCGCCGGGCACCGTGCACAAACTCTGGAACACGGGTAGCAGCCCGCTCGTGCTGCTGTGCTGCTGCGCGCCGGCCTACTCGGACGCCGACACGGTCCTCGTCGAACCCGCCGCTTGAGCCACCGCGACTTCCCGCCGATGAGGTGGTTGTGGTGACCCGGATGTCGGCGCGCGCGTGGCTCTCCCTTCTCCTGGCGGCTGTGGCCGGCCTGCTTGCGCTGCCCGCGGCGGCGGGCGCGCTGACGATCGGGATCGCCGACAACAAGCCGGACATGTTCTTCGACGCCCGGTTCGAGCGCTCGGGCGTGCGCCACGCGCGGATCGCGGTCGGGTGGGACGCGCTCTCGAGCCCCTGGGAAGCGCAGAAGATCGACGACTGGCTGCGGGCCGCCCGCGCGGCCGGCGTGACGCCGCTCGTCTCGTTCGGCCACTCGCTCACCGACCGCCGCAGCCTGCCCTCGCCGGAGCGCTTCCTGTACGAGTTCCGCCGCTTCCGCGCCCGCTACCCGTGGGTGCGCGAGTACGCGACCTGGAACGAGGCGAACCACTGCGGGGAGCCGACGTGCCACCGGCCCGCGCTGGTGGCCGCCTACTACCGCAAGCTGCGCCGCGACTGCCGCGACTGCCGGATCCTCGCCGCCGAGGTCCTCGACATGCCGAACATGGTGCGCTGGGTGCGCAGCTTCAAGCGCGCCGCCCACGAGGAGCCGCGCTACTGGGGCCTGCACAACTACATCGACGCCAACCGCCGCCGCACGACGGGCACGCGTCGCATGCTCAAGGCGGTCAAGGGCCAGGTCTGGTTCACCGAGACCGGCGGCATCGTGTGGCGCAAGAACCGCGGCAAGGTGCCGTTCCCGGAGTCCCCGTCGCACGCCGCCGGCGCCACGCGGTTCCTGTTCGAGCGCCTCGTCCCGATCAGCCGCCGCGCGACGCGCGTCTACGTCTACCACTGGAACATGGACGCGCGGGCGACGACCTGGGACTCGGCGCTGATCGGGCCGGCCGGGGAGCTCCGCCCCGCCTACAGGATCGTCGCGCGCGAGCTGCGCGCGCAGGCGCTGCGCCGGGCCGCGCGGGCCGCGGGGCGCGGACGCCCGGCCTGAACGCCCAGCCGTCCGACCGCGTCAGGGCGCCCGCGTTACATTCCCCGGCCCCGGCCGGGCCGCGGGTACCCGCCGGCAGCAACAGACCGAGGCTCCGTATCAGCGACCGTCTGCGCAGGCACGCCGTGAGCAGGTCCGGGTGGGCGGCCGCCGGCGCGGCCGCCGCGCTCGCGGCTGTCACGCTGGGCGGGCTGCACGTCGCCCGCGGCCTGGACTACTGGAACTACAGCGAAGGCGTGTACGCGCTGAGCTCGCGTCTGCTGCTGTCGGGCGACGACCTCTACGGCGACGTGGTCGCCGCCCAGCCGCCGTGGCTGTTCCTGGTCGGCGCCGGCGTGCTGTGGCTCGGCGACTCGATCGACGTCCTGCGCCTCGGGCTCGGCGTCGCGCAGCTGGCGGCGGGCCTGCTCGGCGCGCGGGCGGTGTGGCGCCTCACGCACAGCGCCGCGGCGAGCGCGCTGACCGCCCCGCTCACGCTGCTGACCCCGTGGGCGGTGCACGAGCACGGCTCGCTCACTCCCGAGGTGCTCGTCGCGCCGATCCTGCTCGGCGCGGCGCTGCTGAGCACGCGGCCGCGCTCGGCCCCGGTGGCCGGGGCGCTGGCCGCGACGGCGCCGTTCGTGAAGTGGCCGTTCCTGATCGTCGTGCCGGTGGTCGTGGCCCTGTCGGCGCGCCCGCGCCGCGCGGCCGTCGGGGCGCTGCTCGCGCTCGCCGTGCAGGGGCTCGCGTTCACGCTCGTCTTCGGCGACGGCGTGTGGACCCACACGATCCTCGCGCAGCTCAACTCCGGCCGGAGGAATCTGCTCACGCTCGACGGCGTGGCGGCGCAGGCCGCGTGGAACCTCGCCGGCCTCCTCGCGCTGACCGCGATCGCGGCGGTCCGCCACCGTGCCGCCGACGACGCGCCGCTGCTGCGCGCGCTGGGCGGGCTCGCGGCGGCCGTGATGCTCACCCTCGCCACGGTGGTGAAGGAGGGCACGGCGCTCAACGTGCTCGTCCCGGTCGAGGCCGTCCTGCTGCCGCTGGCCATCACGGGCGGCGTGCTCGCGATCCGCGCCGCGCGCACACGGGCGGTGCCGGTCCTCGGGGTGGTCGTGGCGCTCGCCTTCACCTTCGCCCAGACGGCCTCGATCCTCACGTCGGACGTGACACGCACGCCGTTCACGATCCCCACGGCGGAGCTCGGCGCCTGGGGTCGCGTGGCCACGGGCGCCGAGGTCGAGCGCCAGGCCGCGCGCGCTCGCCGCTGCCCGCCCGGCGTGCCGTTCAGCGGCCCGCCGTTCATCGCGTTCGTCGCGCGCCGGCAGATGCCCGGCGGTCAGCCCGACCAGTTCCTGCCCGCGCACTCGAGCAGCCTGCGCGCCGAGCTCGCGGAGATCAACGCCGCGGCGGTCCGGTGTCCCTGACCCCTGCCGCCGCCGCCCACCGGGGGAGCTGACGTGCTGCTGGCCGTCATCTCCGACACGCACCTCCCGCGCGGCAAGCGCCGGCTGCCCGCCGGCTGCGTCGACCGCCTCGCCGCCGCCGACGCGATCCTGCACGCGGGCGACTTCGTGACGGCCGAGGTGCTGGACGAGATCGCCGCGATCGGCCCCCCGCTGCACGCGGTCCACGGCAACGTCGACGAGCCGGCGGTCGCCATGCGGCTGCCCGCCGCGCGGCTGGTCCGCGCCGAGAGCGCGCGCATCGCCATGATCCACGACGCCGGTGCCGCCGCCGGGCGGCTCGCGCGCATGCGCCGGCGCTTCCCCGACGCCGACGCGGTGGTGTTCGGCCACTCGCACATCCCGCTCCACGAGCAGGACCTCGACGGCGCCTTTCAGATCTTCAACCCCGGCAGCCCCACCGACCGCCGGCGTCAGCCGCGCCACACGATGGGCCTTGCGCACGTGACCGGCGACAACGTGCGCTTCGAGCTCGTCGACCTCGGCCCGTAGGCCTACGACGGCTCGATCTCGAGCAGCCGGCCGGCCTCCGGCGCGTGGTCGACCTGCAGCGTGACGTGGGCGATCCCGAAGCGCTCGCCGAGCACGCTCTGGAGTCGCCGCCGGGCCGCGTGGCAGTCGTCGCCGGGCCTGACGAGCACGTGCGCGGCCAGCGCCGGGAACCCCGACGTGACCTCCCACACGTGGAGGTCGTGGACCTCGACGACGCCGGGCTCGGCGGCCATCGCGCGGCCGATGGCGTTCGGGTCCATCCCCTTCGGCGCGGCCTCGAGCAGCACGCGCCCGGAGTCGCGCAGCAGCGCCCAGCCCGACCGCAGCATCAGCGCCGACACGAAGAGCGCGGCCACGCCGTCGGCGCGGTCGAAGCCGGTGAGCAGCACGACCGCGCCCGCCGCCGCCGCCCCCAGCGACGCATAGAGGTCGGTGAGCACGTGCTGGCGCGCGCCCTCGACGTTCAGGCTGCGGCGCTCCGCGCGGCCGAGCGCCCGCGCGGCGGCGACGTTCACCGCCGCGCCGGCCACGCCGACCACGACGACGAACGCGCCGTCGACCTCGGGCGGATCGAACAGGCGGCGGATCGCCTCGATGGCGATGACGCCGGCGAGCACGAACAGCGCCGCGCCGTTGACCTGCGCCGACAGGATCTCCGCGCGCCCGAGGCCGAACGTGAACCGTCCGGCCGCCGGCCGTGCCGCCAGCCGCGCGGCCACGAGCGCGAGCGCGATCGCAGCGGCGTCCGTGAGCATGTGCGCCGCGTCGGACAGCAGCGCCAGCGACGAGGCGAGGATGCCGCCGACGATCTCGACCACCATGAACCCGCCGATGAGCGCCAGCGCGATCGCGAGCCATCGCAGATCCGCGTCGGCCGACGGGCCGTGGTGGTGTTGCTGGCCACCATCGTGCCCGTGATCGTGGCCGTGGTCGTGCCCGGCGCTCACGGCCCGCACCCGCACTGACCGGCGCTGCTCACACGTGTGACGGTAGCGCGAGCGCCGCGCCGGGTAGCGCGTCCTGAGGCCGGCGTGCCGGCCGTGCCTGCCGCGCTGCCCGCCGCGGTCGCGTCCACGGCCGCCGGCCGACCGAGCCAGGTGTCACAAGGTTGTTACAAGCTCCGCCGATCCGCTACTGTGCAGGGCCCCCACGGGAGCCACCGGCCCCCGTGACCTCCTCGAGATCGTCCCCTCCCGCGCCGCTGCTTCCGCATGCCCGAATTCGACCACCACAGCGATGACCGAGCCCCCGCCGCAGGGCGACCGGCGGCCGACGATGCGCGGGGCGGTGGCGGGCAGCCTGCTGGTGGCGACGATCCTGGTGTGCGCGGCGATCGGCCTCGGCCTGGGCGCGCTCGTCGGTGCGCCGGTCGCGCTCGGCCTGGCGGGGCTCTTCGCCGGCGTGCCGCTCGGCATCGTCGTGGTCATCCGCCGCTTCCGGGACCTGTGACGCCGTGATCGCGGTGCGCTACCTCGACCTGGTCCTGCTCGCGCTCGCGCTGCCCGTCTTCCTCGCTGCCGGCCTGCCGCTCCTCGGCTACGCCGCCGGCGCCGCCGCGTGGCTGGCCCAGCGCGCGCTGCAGCTGTGGCTGAACCGCCGCGCGGCCGCCTCGGACGACCCCCGCACGGTCGTCGGGCTCGCGGCCGGCTCGATGATCGGACGCGGATGGCTCGTAGCCCTTACGATCTTCGCCGCCGGCCTGAGCGACGAGGAGGCGGGCCTCGCCGCGGCCGTTCTCGTCATCGTGCTGTTCACCGCCTACTTCACCGTGTCCATGATCATGCGCCCCTTCCAGACGCCGAACTCCGAGCAGCCGTCGTGATCCGCCGCCTGCTCGCCGCGCTGCTGCCACTGACCGTGCTGCTCGCCGGGCCGGCCGCCGCGCTCGCCGCGATCAACGAGGCCTACCGGCCGCAGGACGAGTTCAAGCTCGACCCCTGGTTCTCGATCGGCCCGGTCGAGTTCAACAAGGCGGTCATGTACCTGCTCATCGCCACGGCCCTGACGTGCTTCTCGATGATCTACGTCGCGCGGCGCATGCAGATGCGCCCGAACCGGCTGCAGACCGCCGTCGAGGCGGCGTTCCTGCTCATGCGCGACAACATCACGCGCGGGAACATGGACGACAGGATGGCCGCGCGGTGGTTCCCGTTCATCGCGACGATCTTCCTGTTCATCTGGTTCTCGAACATCATCGGCTACCTCCCGCTGCCGACGAACACCCACCACACGGTGCACATCTTCGGCCTGGAGATCCCGTCGCTGGCGCTGTACGCGGCGACCGCGAACCTCTCGGTGCCGCTCGTCCTCACGATCGTCGTCTGGCTCAGCTACCACGTCGAGGGCGTCCGGGCCAAGGGCGTCGGGGGCTATCTCAAGAGCTGGATCCCCGCCGGCGTGGAGGGCCCGGCGCGCGGGCCGATCTTCCTCATCGAGGTCATCTCGCACTTCGTGCGCCTCGTCAGCCTGAGCGTCCGACTCTTCGCCAACATCCTGGCCGGCCACCTGCTCATCCTGTTCATGGGCGGCGGCCTCGTCGTGCTGCTCAACGTCGCCCTCGGGCTCGCCGTGGTCCTCGGCCTCGTGACCGGCGCGCTGGCCGTGGCCTTCTTCCTGTTCGAGGTCGGCCTGGTCGCAACGCTCCAGGCGTTCATCTTCGCCACCCTTACCGCGATCTACCTCGGCGGCGCCGTCGCCGAAGAGCACTAAAGGAGTAAGCAGTGGATCTCGAGATCATCAACGTCCTCGCCCAGGCCGCCGACCCACAGGAGTACGGGCGCAAGGCCGGCAAGGCCATTGCGCTCGGCATCGGCGCCGGCCTCGGGACGATCGGCCCCGGCATCGGCGTCGGCTTCATCTTCGGCAAGGTCATCGAGTCGGTGACCCGGCAGCCCGAGATGCGCGACGAGATCACCTCGATCCAGTGGCTCGGCTTCGCGCTGACCGAGGCGATCGTGTTCTACGCGTTCATCTTCGGCCTTATCGCGTTCTTCCTCGGCTAGCCGATGAACGCGGCCATCTTCATCCTCGCCCAGGCCGAGCACGCCGCCGAGGAGGAGAGCTCGAACTTCCTCGTCAGCCCGAACGTGGGGCTGATGATCTGGACGCTGCTCGCCTTCCTGGTGGCGATGTTCATCCTGCGCAAGTACGCGTGGCCCGCGATTACCAACGCCCTCGACAAGCGCCAGCGCGCGATCGAGGAGTCGATCGAGGTGGCGGAGAGCACGCGCGCGGAGGCCCAGCAGCTCCTGCAGGAGTACCGCGAGCGGCTCCGCGAGGCACGCCAGCAGGCCGACGAGATCGTCGCGCGCGCCCGCAAGGCGGGCGAGGTCCACGAGCGCGAGGCGCTCGAGAGGGCCAAGGTCCAGCGCGAGGAGCTGCTCGAGCAGACGCGCCGCGACATCGACGCCGAGACCCGCCGCGCGATCCAGGAGATCCGCAGCGAGGTCGCCGACCTCACCGTCATGGCGACCGAGAAGGTCACGCGCAAGGCGCTCGACGAGCGCGATCAGAAGCGCCTCGTCGAGGAGGCCCTGCGGGAGCTCGACTTCTCCGCGCTCGGCGGGGAGCAGCGGAACTAGGCGGCCGGGATGGAGGAGATCGCACAGGTCTACGCGCGCTCGCTGTTCGAGGTCGCCGAGGAGCGCGACAGGACCGACGTCGTCCGCGACCAGCTCGGGCAGTTCACCGACGCGCTCGCCGAGAGCCGCGAGCTCGAGCTGTTCTTCTTCTCGCCGTACTTCTCGACCGAGGAGAAGAAGGAGGGCCTCGACAAGGCGGTCGAGGGCGCGGACGACATCGTGCGCAACTTCCTCGCCGTCCTGATCGAGAACCACCGGATGCCCGCGCTCATGCGCGTGCGCCGCGAGTACGATCGCCTCTGGCAGGAGGCCAACCAGCTGCTGCCGGTCCAGGTCACCAGCGCGGTCGCCCTCGACGAGGCCGTGACGCGGCAGATCGGCGAGGAGATCGGGCGTCAGACCGGGCGCAAGGTCGAGCTGTCGACGAGCGTCGACCCGGACGTGCTCGGCGGCATCGTGCTGCGCGTCGGCAACTCGATCCTCGACGCCTCCATCCGGACCCGACTCGAACGACTTCGCAAGCAGGTCGCCCGGGCGTAGCCCGTGCCCGTCAAGGAGAACCCTTCAGCATGCAGATCAAGCCCGACGAGATCACCAGCATCCTCAAGAGCCGCATCGAGGGCCTGGACGCCGGCGGCGCCGAGCTCACCGAGGTCGGCACCGTTCTCTCGGTCGCGGACGGCATCGCCCGCATCCACGGCCTCGAAAACTGCATGGCGTTCGAGATGCTCGAGCTGCCGCACGACGTCACCGGCCTCGCCCTCAACCTGGAGTCCGACAACGTCGGCGCCGTGCTCTTCGGCGACTGGCAGAAGGTCGTCGAGGGCGACACCGTCAAGCGCACCGGCCAGCTGCTCGAGATCCCGGTCGGCGACGCGCTCGTCGGCCGCATCGTCGATCCGCTGGGCCGCCCGCTCGACGGCAAGGGGGAGGTCAACACCGACCAGACGCGCCCGGCCGAGTTCAAGGCCCCCGGCGTCGTCCAGCGCCAGCCGGTGAGCGAGCCGATGCAGACCGGCCTCAAGGCGATCGACTCGATGATCCCGATCGGCCGCGGCCAGCGCGAGCTGATCATCGGCGACCGCCAGACCGGCAAGACGGCGATCGCGATCGACACGATCATCAACAACAAGGACTCGGACGTGATCTGCGTCTACGTCGCCATCGGCCAGCGCATGGCGACCGTCGTCCAGCTCGCCGAGACGCTCACCGAGGCCGGCGCGATGGACAGGACGATCATCGTCGCCGCCCCCGCCGACGAGGCGGCGCCGATCAAGTTCATGGCGCCGTACGCCGGCTGCGCGATGGCCGAGCACTTCCTCTACAACGGCCAGCACGCGCTGTGCATCTACGACGACCTCACCAAGCACGCCTACGCCTACCGGCAGATGTCGCTCCTGCTGCGCCGCCCGCCGGGCCGCGAGGCGTACCCCGGTGACGTCTTCTACCTGCACTCGAGGCTCCTCGAGCGCGCGGTGAAGCTCAACGACGACCTCGGCGGCGGCTCGCTGACGGCGCTGCCCGTCATCGAGACGCAGGCCGGCGACGTCTCGGCGTACATCCCGACCAACGTCATCTCGATCACCGACGGCCAGATCTTCCTCGAGGCGAAGCTGTTCTTCTCCGGCGTGCGGCCGGCCATCAACGTCGGCATCTCGGTATCCCGCGTGGGCGGCAACGCGCAGATCAGCCCGATGAAGAAGGTCGCCGGCCGCCTGAAG
>DATAAR010000116.1:0-3009 GCA_036259975.1 Solirubrobacteraceae bacterium
GCGACCGGTCGCGCCCACGCGCGCGCGCCGGCCGAGCCCCGGAGGAACCCGCGCGTGGTCGCCGCTTCCTCGCCGCTCTGCTGGCCGAGCAGGTAGTCCGCGATCTGGGCGCGATCGTCCGCCGCGACCCCGGGCGCCTCGCCGGGTCCGAGCGCGTCGAGCGCCCCGTGGGCGCGCCGGCGGACCTCGGCCTCGTCGATGCTGAGCAGGCCGGAGAGCTCCTCGTAGCGGCTGCCGCGCATCAGCAGAAGCTGCAGCACGGCCCTCTGGTCGGCGGGCAGCGAGTCGATGCGGCTCATCCGGCCCCGGAGCGTACTGGCGGCCAGCCGTATCGTGGCGCCCCCGCAACTTCGAGCCGGTCATCCCGCTGGACCGCACGTTCGCGCGGTCAGCCCGGCGGGCGCGCGCGGTGTGTCACCCGATGTGCGTATAGCGCTCAGGGGATGACACACCGCTCACCGGCGCAAGAATCCGCCCTCGGAGTGGATGACCTGCCCGGTGACCCAGCCCGCCGCGTCGGAGCACAGGAACGCGATCAGCTCGGCCGCGTCCTCGGGCCGGCCGAGCCGCCCCATGGGGAACTTGGGCAGCAGCTCGGCGCGCAGGGCGTCGTCCATGCAACCCGTGTCGTTCGGGCCTGGGTTCATCGCGTTGACGGTGATCCCGAGCGGCGCGAGCTCGGCGGCGAGCTGGACGGTGAGCGCCTGGAGCGCGCCCTTCGACGCCGTGTAGGCGAGCTCGCCCGGCATCGGGCCGAGGAACTGGCCGCTGACGAGGTTGACGATCCGGCCCGGCGTGCCGCGCTCGTGGCGCCGCGCGAGCTCGGCGCTCAGCAGCGCCGGGGCGCGGACGTTGACCGCGTAGTGCGCGTCGAGAGTGGCGGCGTCGAGCGCCTCGTAGCCGTCGCGAGTCGAGTGCGCGGCGTTGTTGACGAGGATCGACGGGCGCCCCACGAACGCCTCGACCGCCCCGAGCAGCGCCTCGGCGGCCTCGGGGTCGGCGAGGTCGGCCTCGATCGGCACGGCGCCGATGTCGGCCTCGCTCGCCGTCGATCCGGGCCGCACCGAGCAGGCCACGACCGCGCCGCGGGCGGCGAGCGCCCGGCACGCCGCGCGCCCGATCCCCCGCGGGTTGTCCGCGCCGGTGACGAGCGCGATCCGGCCCCTCATCCGCCGTAGCGATTGGTGATCGGCATCCGCCGGTCGCGGCCGAAGGCCTTCGAGGTCACCTTGATCCCCGGGGGCTGCTGGCGGCGCTTGTACTCGGCGAGGTCGACGAGCCGGATCACGCGGTCGACGTCCTCCGCGGGCAGCCCGCGCGCGATGAGCTGCTCGCGCCCGAGGTCCTCCTCGACGTAGCCCTCGAGGATGCGGTCGAGCACCTCGTAGGGCGGCAGCGAGTCCTCGTCCCTCTGGTCGGGGCGCAGCTCCGCCGACGGCGCCCGCGTCACGATCGTCTCGGGCACCGGATTCTCGGGATCGCGGTGCGCGCGCTCGCGGACCAGGCGGTAGACGAGCAGCTTCGGCACGTCCTTGATGACGGCGAAGCCGCCGGCGCTGTCGCCGTACAGCGTCGAGTAGCCGACCGACATCTCGGACTTGTTGCCGGTGGTCAGCACCAGCCAGCCGAACTTGTTCGACAGCGCCATGAGCAGGTTGCCGCGGATGCGCGCCTGGAGGTTCTCCTCGGTCAGGTCGGGCGGGCGGTCGCCGAAGACGTCCTTCAGCAGCTCGTCGTAGCCCTCCATCGCCTCGCCGATCGGCAGCTCGATGAGCTCGGCGCCGATGTTCTCGGCCAGCACCTTGGCGTCGCTGCGCGTGCCTTGCGAGGAGTACGGCGAGGGCATCGTCACGCACGTGACCCGCTCCGGGCCGAGCGCGTCGACGGCGACGAGCGCGACGAGCGTCGAGTCGATGCCGCCCGACAGGCCGAGCACGACGTGCTTGAAGCCGTTCTTCTGCACGTAGTCGCGCGTGCCGAGCACGAGTGCCGCGTAGACCTCCGCCACTGGGTCGAGCACCTCGGCCTTCGGGCCCCCGGGCGGGTGCATCGGGTCCTCGCCGGCCGCGGTGGCGACCGCCCCGAGGTGCCGCACGTCGCGCTGCGCGCTCAGCGCCGCCGGGCGCTGGCGGGTGTCGCGCAGGCGCGCGGCGCCGGCGGCGGCGATGTCGACATCGCAGACGAGCAGCTCCTCGTCGAACGCCCGAGCGCGCGCGATGACCTCGCCCTCGTGGTCGACGACGAACGAATGGCCGTCGAAGACGAGCTCGTCCTGGCCGCCGACGAGGGCGCAGAACGCGACGGCGGCCAGATTGTCGCGCGCCCGCTGGGCGATCATCTCCTCGCGCTGGCAGCCCTTGCCGACCTGGTAGGGCGACGCCGAGATGTTGACGATCAGCCGCGCGCCGGCGAGCGCCTCCTCGACCAGCGGCGGCCCCGGCACCCAGATGTCCTCGCACACGGTCAGGCCCACGCCGACGCCGTCGACATCGATCAGGGCGCCGCCCTCGCCGCGCTGGAAGTAGCGCAGCTCGTCGAACACGCCGTAGTTGGGCAGGTTGACCTTGCGGTAGATGCTCTGCACCGCGCCGTCGGCCAGGATCGCGGCCGCGTTGTAGACGTCGGCGGCGCGCTCCGGGAAGCCGACGACCGCCACGAGCCCGCTCGCGTCCCGCGCGATGCGGTCGACCGCCGCGCGCGCGTCGGCGAGGAAGTGCTCCTTGAGGAGCAGATCCTCGGGTGGGTAGCCGGTGACGGCGAGCTCGGGGAACAGCACGAGCTGCGCCCCCTGCTCCCTCGCGCGGGCCAGGTGCTCGCGTACCTTGGCCTCGTTGCCGGCGATGTCGCCGACGGTCGGGTTGATCTGGGCCAGCGCGAGCCGCATGGCCGAAGTATCGCGGTCAGGTCGCGGACGCCGTCCGCCGGCGCGCCCGTCCCGTGGCCCGGGCGCCGCGGCGCCCCGGGGCGGCGCCGCCCCCGTCCGGCGCCGGCGGCTCCGGCACGCCCGCC
>DATAAR010000117.1:0-1816 GCA_036259975.1 Solirubrobacteraceae bacterium
CAACGGGCAGGCAGAGCGCTACGCCGAGCAGGCGGCGCAGAAGGCCGCGAAGCGCCGCGAGAAGGCCGACGGCGCCGCCGGGTGGGTGGCCGAGCGCGCCGGGGACTGGGACCTCGAGGCGCAGGACCTCGACTTCATGGAGCGCCAGAAGTACCTCTGGAACCCATTGCTCGACTACTGGTTCCGGATGGAGATGGAGGGCTGGGAGAACCTGCCCGACCCGCCGGTGCTGCTGATCGGCATCCACTCGGGTGCGCCGTTCGTCTGGGACGCGTGGACGGTCGGCATCCAGTGGTGGCGGCGCTTCGGCGACGAGCGCACGCTCCACGGCACGGCCCACGACGCGCTCATGGCCGCGCCCGGCATCGGCGCCTACTTCCGCCGCATGGGCGTGCTGCCCGCTGCGCCCGACAGCATCAGCGCCGCGCTCGCGGCCGGACACGACGTCGCGCTGTGGCCGGGCGGCGAGGTCGACTCGCTGCGACCGTGGGTCAAGCGCGACGAGGCGATCCTCGCGGGGCGCATGGGGTTCGTGCGGATGGCGATCCGCGCGAACGTCCCGATCGTGCCGATCTCGACCGTCGGCGGGCCCGACGCGATGCCGGTGATCTTCAGCGGCCGCCGGCTCGCGAAGGCGCTTCAGCTCGACCGGATCGCGCGGCTGAAGACGTTCCCGATCGCGGTGAGCGCGCCGTGGGGGATCGGGCCCGCGCTGCTACCGGAGATCCCGTTCCCCACGAAGATCCGCACGGCGCTCCAGGAGCCGGTCGAGGTCGCGAGCGATCCGGCCAAGGCCGACGACGAGGCGTACGTGACGAGCAAGTACGACGAGGTCCAGGCGAGCATCCAGCGCGGCATGGACCGGCTGGCGCGGCGGCGCCGGCTGCCGCTCTTCGGCTGAGCCGTCGACACCTCGGCGTCTCGGTGCGTTCAGGCGCCCGCGCGGCGCGTCGATAACGGGCGCATGAGCACTCGCACCGCCCCTGACCCCGACGCGGCCCGCCGGCGCGTCGAGATGTGGCGGCTGCGGCGCGCGGTCCTGTACCTGCACGACGCCGCCGCCGTCGTCATCGTGCTGCTCGCCGCCTCGATCGGGTCCTGGCTGCCCGTCGCGGCGGCGCTGCTCTCGCTGACGGGCTCGCTCGCCTACCGGTTCCTCGACGTGTTCCGCAGGTCGGAGCTGGCCGACCTGCGCGCCGCGGGCCTGCTGCTCACGCCGGCCGAGCGGGCGCGCGCGCTCGCGTGCCTCGGCGTCCGCGACGCCGCCGAGCCCGCCGGGGACCCCCACCTCGAGGACCTCCGCCGCCACCTGCGCGACCTGCCGGGCGGCGTCCGCGCCGGCTAGCCCGGCCGCGCCTCCGCCTCAGCAGAAGTACGGCCCGGCCGTCGTGACGTTGTTGCCCTCGTCGCTCTCGTCGACCTGGTTCGTGGAGTCGGCGCGGGCCTCGCCCGTCCCGCCCTCGCAGCTCGTGTTGTAGGTCCGCGTCGCCGAGGCGCCGGCCGCGAGGCCGTCGAACTCCTGCGTGCCGACGCCCACGAGCGTCACAGTGAACGGCCCGGCCGCGGCGCCGCCCTGGTTCTTGACCGTGAACTCGTACTGGTTGAGGGCCGTGACGACCAGGTCGGGCTTCGCCGCCGGCGGCGTGTCCGGCGGCGGCGGTGGCGGCGGCTGCGGCAGCGGGGGCGGCGGCACGATGTCGAGCGTGTCGATCCTGTAGCGCAGGATCGCGTCGTCGCCGTCCACGCCGCGGCGGCCGCTGTAGCGCTCGCCGCCCTTGATCGTCCGGTCGGCGACGGTGCCGGGCGCGTAGCCGCG
>DATAAR010000118.1:0-7063 GCA_036259975.1 Solirubrobacteraceae bacterium
GCCTACGAGACCGGGCGCGGCCGTGTGCGGGTGCAGGCCCGCGCGCACATCGAGCCGCTGTCGCAGGGCAAGGAGGCGATCATCGTCACCGAGCTGCCCTTCGCGGTGAAGAAGGGCGGCGAGGGCGGCCTGATCCAGAAGATCGCCGACCTCGTCCACGAGAAGAAGCTCTCCGAGATCACCGACCTGCGCGACGAGTCCGACCGCAACGGCATGCGGCTCGTCATCGAGCTGAAGCGCGACGCGCTGCCGAAGGTCGTGCTGAACAAGCTCTACAAGCACACGCCGATGCAGGCGACGTTCGGCGTGAACACCGTCGCGCTCGTCGACGGCGTGCCGAAGACGCTGTCGCTGCGCGAGGTCATCGAGGCCTACGTCCGCCACCAGCGCGAGGTCGTCGTCCGGCGTACCAAGCACGAGCTCGGCGTCCTCGAGGCGCGCGTGCACATCCTGGAGGGCCTGCTCGTCGCCCTCGACAACCTCGACGCGATCATCGAGCTCATCCGCGCGTCGCGCGACCGCGACACGGCGCGCAACGACCTCGTCGAGCGCTTCGGCCTGACCGTCATCCAGGCGTCGGCGATCCTCGACCTGCGCCTGGCGCAGCTGACCGCGCTCGAGTCCGACGCGATCAAGCAGGAGCACGAGGACAAGACCGAGCGCATCCGCGAGCTGCGCGAGATCCTCGGCGACGAGGAGCGCGTGCTCGCGCTCATCAAGGAGGAGCTGCTGGAGATCGCCGAGCGCTTCTCCGACGAGCGGCGTACGGACATCACCGCCAGCGAGGACGAGATCGACATCGAGGACCTGATCGCCGACCAGCAGATGGTCATCACGATCACGAAGTCGGGCTACATCAAGTCGCTCCCGCTGGCCACGTACCGCAAGCAGCACCGCGGCGGGGTGGGAGTCGCCGGCATGGACATGAAGGACGGCGACTACATCGAGCACCTCTTCGTGTGCTCGTCGCACGACTTCCTGCTGTTCTTCTCCAACCGCGGCAAGGTGTACCGCTCGAAGGTCTACGAGCTGCCCGAGGCGTCGCGCACCGCCAAGGGGCGCGCGCTCGTCAACGTGCTGCCGCTGCGCGAGGGCGAGCGGATCCAGTCGGTGCTCTCCACGCGCGACTTCGCCGAGGCCGAGTACCTCGTCTTCGCGACGAAGAACGGCACGATCAAGAAGACGCGCTTCGCCGAGTACAACACGCCGATCAAGGCCGACGGCATCATCGCAATCGGCATCCGCGAGGACGACGAGCTCATCGCGGTCCGCCGCGTGGACCCGGGCGAGGAGGTCCTCATGGTCTCCAAGGAGGGCCTCGCGGTCCGCTTCGCCGAGGACGAGGTGCGCTCGATGGGCCGCCCGGCCGGCGGCGTGCGCGGCATGAACATCACCGGCGAGGGCAACGAGGTGCTGGCGATGGACGTTGCGCGCGACGACCAGGAGATGCTGGTAGTCACCGAGAACGGCTTCGGCAAGCGCACCCCCGTAAGCGAGTACCGCAAGACGTCGCGCGCCGCGAAGGGCGTGCAGACGATCAAGTTCTCCGAGAGGCGCGGCGGGCTGGCCGCGGCGCTCGTCGTGCGCCCGCACCAGGAGCTCGTGTTCATCTCGCAGGAGGGGATGGTGCAGCGCACGAACGTCCGCGGGATCCGCCAGACCGGGCGCGCGGCCCAGGGCGTCACGCTGATGAACGTGCGCGACGACCGTGTGTCCGCCGTGGCCCTGGTCGTCGAGTCGGAGGCGTCCACCGCGGCGCGGGTGACCGACGCCGATGTGGCCGCCGGGCCGGTCGAGCTCTCGGCCGACAGCGGCGAGATCGAGGGCCCGGTGACCGAGCATCACGGCGGCGCGCAGCGCGCGGAGCGCAACGGCGGAGAGGCCGGCGGAGCGGGCTCGGACGGAGCGGAGCCGGACGACGTCTGAGCCCGGCCGCCGGTGCGCCGGCTTCGGTGGAGCTGGCGCCTGCGGGCGCCCGCTCCAGCGTTGGCGGACCACCCGATCGACAGTGGCGCTAGGGGACGTCGGCGAGGGCTGCTACCTTTCCCGCTACCAGAGAAAGGAGGTGGTCCGTATCGATAGTTCTAGTTCTTGCGGGACCCTGGAGGTGGCCGGCCGCTGAGGTCGGACAGGCTGGATCCGTCCAGCGAATCCACACCGGGCCACCCCCTCGCGCGACGCCGGATTGGTCCCACCGGCCGCTAGAGACGTTGCGCGCGGGCCGCAACATGTCCAGTTGAGGTATCCGAAGGGCGCCGGGAGCCTGTCCCGGCGCCCTTCGCGTTTCTCGGGGCCGCGTCGGCCTTTGGCTTGGGACCGGCACTGTGGCCGCGGGTCCTGTCACGGGGACCCCGCCGCACGACCCTCCGGGGCCCTGTGTGTGCTTCCGGCGGGATTCGTGCCCTCAGGCGGTGTCGGGCCCCGGATGGCCGCGCGCCCCAGAACGCCCCGTCGTGCCACCCGTGGGTGGAGCGTCCCGGACTGCGCAAGCCGCGTGCGCCTGTGCGCCCCGCGGCCGCCGGATTGGCGGCCGCTCCTCAGCGCTACCCCGCGGCGCTCCAGCGGCCGGCGGTCTGCCGAGGCGGCGTCGACGTGCATAGTGCGTCCGCTTCCGCGCGGGCCGAGGACCTTCGCGCGCCCGGGCCTATCGAGCCAGCTGTCGCTTCGGTAGACCGGGTGCGCGTGCAATAACAGGTGCGTCCGAAGCTAGGCTCGACGCCTCACCCGCGGGTGGCACGACGGGGCGTTGTGGGCCGCGCGGTCAGCGGGGGCCATAACCGATTGCGCCCGCACCACCACAACCGCGCGACGGCCCCGCTGACCGTGTGGCGGGGTCCCCGGTCGTGACAGGACCCGCGGCCCCAAGCGACCGGGCAACCGAGCCGCCGACAACGCAGACGGCGCCAGAAGAACTACGCCGCGTCCGCGAACGCGCCCGCGTCGGGCAGCCACTGCCGCCACGCCGCCGGAATCGTCGGGCTCGCGACGTGGATGAAGACGTTCGGGTTCGGCGCCGTCGGCGTCCGCCGCGGGTGCATTCCGGCCTTCTCGGGCAGGTTGTCGCCCTTGCGGCGGTTGCACGGCGCGCACGAGGCGACGATGTTGTCCCAGCTCGAGCTGCCGCCCTTTGAGCGCGGGATGACGTGGTCGACGGTGAGGTTGGAGCGGGAGCCGCAGTACTGGCACGTCCAGCTGTCGCGGGCGAAGACCGCTCGCCGCGTGATCTTGCGCCGGTGCGTGTCGCGCGGAACCTTGACGTAGCTCACGAGCCGGATGACGACCGGCCGCGGCATCGCCGTATGCTCCGAGCGCAGCTCCCACGCCGCGTGCTCGAGAACCTCGGCCTTCATCTTGAGCAGCAGCACCGCGGCGCGGCGCACGGAGCAGACGTTGATCGGCTCATACGTCGCGTTGAGGACGAGCACCCGGCCAGCGTCACGTCCGCGCGGCCGGTGCTCAATGACCGGCGCGGACGACCGTGGGCCTGGTGGTGTGTGACTCCCCATGGCGGCTTCCTGCGCGGGAAGTGTAGCGGTGCGACCGGATACGGGATATGGCTCAGGCAGCGGGATAGCTGCCCAGCAGCCGCACCTGCTCGCAGTGGGCGCCGAGGCCTGCGATCGCCTCTGCGACGGGCGCGTCGTCCGCCCGGCCCTCCATGTCGACGTGGAACACGTAGTGGCCGAGCGGGCCCTTGCGCGGCCGCGACTCGATCCGCGTCAGGTTCACGCCGCGGAACGCGAACTCGCTCAGGCAGCGCACGAGCCAGCCCGGCGCGCGGTCGCCGGCACCGGCGAAGACGACCGACGTCTTCCACGCTGCGCCCTCGGCGACGGCGTCCTCCGCGGGCGCAGTGCCCGCGGGCGCCAGCCACACGAACCGCGTCGCGTTCTCGGGATCGTCGTCGACGCCCTCGCGCAGGACCCGGCAGCCGTAGAGGGCCGCCGCGGAGCGCGGGCCCAGCGCGGCCCACGGCGCGTCGCTGCCTGCGACCTCGCGCACCGCGTCGGCGGTCGATGTCGCGGCGCGGACCGCCGCGTTCGGGACGGTCGCGCGCAGGAAGCCGGCGCACTGCCCGAGCGGCTGCGGATGCGAGACGACGACCTCGATGTCGGGCAGCGCGAGCTCGCCGCGTGCGATGAGGCAGTTGCGGATCGGGAGCACGGTCTCGCCGACGATCGCCACGTCGCCGGCGTCGAGCGCGAGCGCGTCGAGGGTCGCGCTCACGCCGCCCTCGAGCGAGTTCTCGATCGGTACGAGCGCCCGCTCGATTGCGCGGTCCTGCACCGCCATCACCGCCTGGTGGATCGACGGGAACGGCACGAGCTCGGCGGCCGCGTCCGGGACCGCGGCCCGGACCGCCTCCTCGCTGAACGTGCCGGCGGGGCCCAGGTAGCCCAGGCGCATCAGCGGCGCTGCTCGGCCCGGTCGGGCACCTCGCCCGCGAGCGCGACGCGCACGGCCTCCTGCTCCTCGGGCGACAGCTCGAGCTGGCCCTGCCCTTCGATCACCTGCTTGGCGTAGAGCCGCGCCTGGTCGCGATGGTGGATTGACGAGACGACGACGCCCGAGCCGCGCGCGTCGAGCAGCGCGATCGACGTCGACTGGCGCCCGGACATCTCGTTGTAGGCGTCGTAGCGGACCAGCCCGTGGTGGGCGATCGCGCCGTCCAGGCGCTCCTCGACGGTGCCGAGCCGGGTCTGCAGGCCCGCCGAGAGATCCTCCACGTAGCTGTGCAGGGCGCGGAAGTCGCGGTCGAGGCCCGCCGCGTGGGCGACGAGGTCGCGCGCGTCGCGCTCGCCGAACACGACGCGCTGGTCGGCGCGCAGGCGCGCGAGCCGGCGCGCCATGACGAGCACCGCGAGCAGCGCGATCGCCGCGACGCCGGCGGCCGCCACGGCGACGATCCCGGTGGTGGTCGTCAGCTCGTCCACGGCGCAGAAGAATAGGCCGAGCGGCGCGCGGTCAGCGCGTGAAGATCACCGTGTACCGCTGGCGGTTGTTGTCGGTCTTCCCTTCGCCCCGCACGGCGTTGACGACGACGTCTACGGTGGCCGTGCCGACCGGCGGCGTCTGGCTCAGCGGCACGTCGACCTCGGCCGGCGAGCCGGCCTTCGTCTGCGCCACCGTCTTGCGCGCCGTGAGCGTCCGTCCGCCGCCGCGCACCGTGATGCTGACCCGCACGTTGCGCTCGTCGTTGTCGCCCTGGTTGGCGAACGTCACGTGGAACGTCACGCGACCGGTGGCGGGGACGCGGTTGACGACCGGCGAGGGCTGCAGCGTGTTGTCGCCGACCGCGACGCTCGTGAGCCCATGGCCGTGCAGGCCGGGCGCGGGCTCGTCGGTCTGCCCGCCCGCGTCCGAGCCGAGCCGCTCGGCGACGTACTCCGGGCTCAGCCACGCCACGTTCGGCATGAACTGGCTGTTCGGGATCCGCTGGCCGGTGATGCCCTCTTCGTCGAGGCCCTCCTTGATCAGCGGCGCGACACGCTGGTTGTAGACGACGTCGGAGGCGAGGAACTTTTGCATCTGGCCGGCGATCCGCGAGAGGGCCTGCTCCGCCGGCTGGCCGCGGCCCAGGGCGGTCGGCAGCGTGTCGGCGATGCGGCGCAGGGCCTCGGCGCGGAAGTCCAGCGCCAGCAGGAGCTCGTCCTGGGCGCCCTCCATCGGACCCGGCACGTCGAACCGGCGCGCGCGGCGCGCGTCCTCGTCCGCCGCCAGGCGCAGCTGGTTGACCTGCACCTGGAGGTCCTGGGCCGGGTCCGAGCCGCTGCCCAGCAGCTCGAAGAACGGCCGGCCGACGTCGCGGTCGGAACTCGTGACGACCGACGTCACCTCGCGGTTGTAGTCCTTGAGCGCGTTCTCCTGCTGGTTGCTGCGGCAGCTCTGGATGCCAACGCCGATGAGGAGGACGAACAGCAGGAACCCACCGATCCCGACGGCCTGGCGGATGAGGAGCGTGCGCCGATCGGGCTGGCGTGCGGCGGCCCGTGGCGGGGGCTCCGAGCCGCCGCCTCCCCGCCGCGGCCGCGACGGCCGCGTGACTCGTGTGGGCTCGTCACCCTCGTCGAAGAACGACACTCGATGGCTCCTTGCGGTTCGCCCTCGGTCAGTATGACCGCGCCGGCCGACGCTGCGCCCCAGCTGCAATTGTGGCGCCAGGGCAGGACGGCAGGCCCGCGGCAGCGAACGATGGAGCCGGTGAGGACCGTCGACGACGGCACCGAGGAGTTCGACGCGCTGGCGGACGGCGCCACGATCGCCGTCGCCCGGAGGGGCGGCGAGACCGTGCTCGGTCGCTACCGGCTCGTGCGCCGGCTCGGCGCCGGCGGTTTCGGGGTGGTGTGGCTCGCGCACGACGAGCGGCTCGATCGCGCCGTCGCCGTCAAGCGCATCCCGGTCCACGACGCGTCGGTCGGGCCGCGCACCGACCGCGAGGCCAAGGCGGCCGCGCGGCTGTCGCACCCGGGGATCGTCGCGCTGTACGAGTCCGGCCGCGACGGCGATGCCGTCTACCTCGCGTCCGAGCTCGTGCGCGGCTGCACCCTGGCGGAGCTCATGGCCGACGGGACGCTGTCGGACCGCGACGTGCTGCGCGTCGGCGTGGCGCTCTGCGACGCCCTCGCGCACGCGCACGGGCGCGGGGTGGTGCACCGCGACGTCAAGCCGGGCAACGTCATGGTCCCCGACGAGCCCGACGACGCCGGCGGCGTCGCGAAGCTCACGGACTTCGGCGTCGCGCGAATCGCCGGGGAGGAGGTGCTCACCCGGACGGGCGACGTGGTCGGCACGCTCGCGTACATGGCGCCCGAGCAGGCCGAGGGTCGTGAGGCCGGCGCCGAGGCCGACCTGTACGCGCTCGCGCTCGTGCTGTACGAGGCGCTGGCGGGCGTCAACCCGGTCCGCGCGCGGGGCGCGGCGGCGACCGCGCGGCGGGTCGGCGCGCGGGTGCCGCCGCTCGGGCGCCTGCGCCGCGACCTCGCGCTCGACCTGTGCGCCGCCATCGATCGCGCGGTCCTGCCGCGGCCGGAGCAGCGCGGCACGCTCGAGGACCTGCGCGCGG
>DATAAR010000119.1:0-35393 GCA_036259975.1 Solirubrobacteraceae bacterium
CCCCTTGGTCGTTCCCCAGCCTTCCGTGTACTGCCCGGAATGCTGAGTGTTGCGGGTCGGACCGCCTAGAGCGTTCCTGCGCAGCACGGCCTGCGGCATCGCGCACACCGCGCGCCGGGCGTGAAACGACGAGGGGCGCCCCTCGCGGGACGCCCCTCGGCACGGCGGGATGGCCGCGTGCGCTACTTGAGCTCGACGCTCGCGCCGGCCTCCTCGAGCTCGGACTTGAGCTTCTCGGCCTCGTCGCGCTCGATGCCCTCCTTGACGGGCTTGGGCGCCTCGTCGACGAGCGCCTTGGCCTCCTTCAGGCCTAGGCCGGTCGCCGCGCGGACGACCTTGATGACCTGGATCTTCTTGTCGCCCGCGCCGGTGAGCACGACGTCGACGGTCGTGCTCGCCTCCTCCTCGGCGCCGGTGTCGGCGGCAGCGCCGCCGGCGGCCGGGGCCGCCGCCGCGACGGCCGTCGCCGACACGCCGAACTCCTCCTCGAGCGCCTTGATGCGCTCGGCGAGCTCGAGCACCGAGATGCTCTTGAGCTCGTCGATCCACTCCTGAGTCGTGGCCATGTGTTCCTCCTGGTTCGCTTCGGCGTCTCCGGCTACGCCGAAGCGTCCGCCTTGTCGTTGGTGTCGTCGGTGGTCGTGTCGGTCGCGCCCTCGGCGGGCTCCTCGGGAGCGGCGGGCTGCGAGGGCGGCTCGGCGTCCTGGTCGGGAGTCTCGGCCTCGGCGCCGCGCTCGCCGGCGCCGGGGCTCTCGCCGGCGGGTTCGGTGGCGGTCTCCGCGGGCACGTCAGGCGCGGGCGCCTCCCCGGTGGCGTCGGCGGGCTGGGCGTCGGCGGCGGCCGCCGGGACGTCGGCCTCGGCCGCGGGCGCCTCGGGCTCCGCGGCGGCTGGGCTGGGCGCCTCGCCCGCGGGGAGCTCGCCGCGCTCCTTCTTGCCGAGCACCTCGTTCAGCGCGATCGCCACGCCGGACAGCAGCGCGTTCAGGCCGCGGGCCAGGCCGGTGACCGGCGAGGCGACGATGCCCACGAGCTGGCCGTACAGGACGTCGCGCGCGGGGAGCCGCGAGATCGCGAGGATCTGCTCGGCGTCGAGCGCGTCGCCGTCCAGCAGGCCGCCCTTGAAGGTCAGCAGCTGCGTCTCGCGGTTGAACGTGGCGATCGCCTTGGCGGCCAGCGCCGCGTCGCCGCGCACGAACGTCAGCGCGGTCGGGCCCTCGAGGAACGACTTGAGGGCGTCGGCGCCGGCCTCGTCGGCGGCCCGCTCGGTGAGCGTGTTCTTGACGACGCGGAAGCTCGCGTCCGCGTCGCGCAGGCGCGTGCGCACGTCGGCCGCCTGCGGCACGGAGATGCCGCGGAAGTCGACGGCGAACACCGCCTCGGAGTTGTTGATGTCGGCGACGATCTCGGCGATCGCCGCGGCTTTCTGCTCTCGGTTCATGGGCCTCCTGGTCGGGACTTCCGGCGGCGCGCGTCAGCCGCACCCCGCCCGCCCGAGGTCTTCGGTGGCTCGATGTCGGCTACGCGGCGGCGGGCGCAGCCTCCTCGAGGATGTCACGGGTGCGGCTCGGATCGACCTTGACGCCGGGCCCCATCGTGGAGGCCAGCGTGATCGACCGGATGTAGCGGCCCTTCGCCGCAGACGGCTTGGCGCGGATGATCTCGTCGAGGACCGCGGCGTAGTTCTCGAGCAGCGCGCGCTCGTCGAAGCTCGACTTGCCGATCGTCAGGTGGACGATCGCGGTGCGGTCGGTGCGGTACTCGACCTTGCCCGCCTTCGACTCCTCGACGGCCTTGCCGACGTCCATGGTCACCGTGCCGACCTTCGGGTTGGGCATCTTGCCCTGCGGCCCGAGGATGCGGCCCAGGCGGCCGACCACCGGCATCATGTCCGGGGTCGCGATCGCGACGTCGAAGTCGGTGAAGCCGTCCTCGACGCGCTTGGCGAGGTCGTCCGCGCCGACGACGTCGGCGCCGGCCTCCTCGGCCTCCCGCGCCTTGTCGCCCTTCGCGAAGACCGCGACGGTGACGCTCTTGCCGAGGCCGTTGGGCAGCGCGATCGTGCCGCGCAGCTGCTCGTCGGCGTGGCGGACGTTCAGCCCGGTGCGCACGTGGACCTCGACGGACTCGTCGAACTTCGAGCGCTTCAACTCCTTGACGAGCCGTACCGCCTCGGCGGGCGTGTACTCGTGCTCGCGGTCGACCTTGGTGCGCGCCTCGAGATAACTCCTGCCGTGCTTGGCCATGTCAGCCCACCTCCACGCCCATCGAGCGGGCGGTGCCCGTGATGATCTTCGCTGCCTGATCGACGTCGTGCGCGTTGAGGTCCTGGAGCTTGCGCTCGGCGATCTCGCGCACCTGCGCCTCGGTGATGCGGCCGACCTTGTCGCGATGGGGCTCGCCCGAGCCCTTCTCGATGCCCGCGGCCTGCTTGATGAGCACGGCGGCCGGCGGCGTCTTGGTGACGAACGTGAACGAACGGTCCTCGTAGACCGTGATCACGACCGGGATGACCGTGCCCGCGTTGTCCTGCGTCTGGGCGTTGAACGCCTTGCAGAACTCCATGATGTTGATGCCGTGCTGGCCCAGCGCGGGCCCGACCGGCGGCGCCGGGGACGCCTGGCCGCCGACGGCCTGCAGCTTGATCTCCGTGAGGACCTTCTTGGCCATTAGATCTTCTTCACCTGGTCGAATCCGACCTCGACCGGCGTCTCGCGACCGAAGATTGACACAAGGACCTTGAGCTTGGACGCGTCCTGGTTGATCTCGGAGATCTCGCCGGAGAAGTCCGAGAGCGGGCCGGAGATGACCTTGACCGACTCGCCGATCGAGAACTGCGCCTTGGTGGCGGGCTTCGTTGCCACCTCGCGGTGCAGCAGGCGGTCGACCTCGGGCTGCGTGAGCGGCACGGGCTCGTTCGAAGCGCCGACGAACCCGGTGACGCCCGGTGTGCCCTTGACGAGCTGCCACGAGTCGTCGTTGAGCTCCATGTTCACGAGGACGTAGCCGGGCATCGTCCGCTTCTCGACGGACTGCTTCTGGTTGTCCTTGAGCTCGGTCACCGTCTCGGTGGGGACGACGACCTGGCGCACGGCCCGGCGCTGGTTCAGCGACTGGGCGCGGTGCTCGAGGTTCTGCTTGACCTTGTTCTCGTGTCCGGAGTAGGTGTTGACGACGTACCAGCGATACATGGGTTCCTTCGGGCGGGCGGCTGCTCAGATGATGAAGTCGACGACCCGCTGTGCGATGGCGTCGGCGACCCCGAGGTACGCGCCGGCGATGATCACGAAGCCGATGACGACGGCAGTGGCCTGCGCGACCTGCTTGCGGTCAGGCCACTGTACGCGCTGAAGCTCGGCCCACGACGCTCGCAGGAACGCGAGGAAGCGAGCGGGCGCGCTCTTGGTCGGCGCGGCCTCGGCGCGCTGGCCGGCGGCGACCCTGCCGTGGCGCTCGCCCGCCGCGACGGCCTCGCGCTCGAGCGCGGCGTCCTCCTCGGCCTCCTCCTCGTCGAGGAGCTCCTCGTCCTCTTCGTCCTCGTCGCGGTCCACCTCGCGACGCGCGCTGTCCCGCGGCTCGGCGGGCTCGTCGTCGACGGGCCGCCCGCCCGCGCCCGAGACGAGGGCGGCGTCGAACTCGTCGGCCTCGCCGGAGGCGTGGTCGAGCTCGCCCGGGATGTTGGCCCGGCGGGGCTCGGTGCGCTCGGGGCCGGGGTTCTGCCCGGCCCGGCGGGCCTTGCGCTGCTTGGCTCGCTGGCGGTCACGGGCCATGGCGCATCCCCCGCGCTAGCGGGTCTCCCGGTGGCTGGTGTGCGAGCGGCACCACTTGCAGTACTTGCGCAGCGTGATGCGATCCGGGTTGTTCCGCTTGCTCTTGTTGGTCTGGTAGTTGCGCCGCTTGCACTCCTCGCAGGCGAGGGTCACTGCGATGCGCACGTCTCCGCGGGCCATACGCCGCTCCGTGGTGAGATGTGGGTCGACCGACGCCCCGGGACAGAAAAACGACCCGCCCCGGGCGAGTCACGGACCCGAGTGTAGCGCGCATCACCCGCCGGCGCTGCCCCCGGAGGGGCCGCGCGCGGTGGTGGGGTGATATGGGCTGAGTGGCGGAGACCTCCCTCCACAGGGGGAGGCCTCCGGGGGGGTCCACTCGGGGGTGTTGTGTGTCGGGGCCCGAGCGCCGGGGGTATGAGACGCTCTCGCCGCCGGTCAGAAGGTGACAGCCGCGCGGTTGCAATCTCCATCGGACCATGGTCTTAAGACGAGCGCGCACGTGCTCCGGCGCGCGGGCACGCGTGTTCGCGCGCGCGGGGGCGGGTGTGCGCGCGCATGCCCGCGCGCGCGTGTGCGCGCGTGGCGCGGCTCGGGTGCCGGCGCGATGCGACCGACGTTGACGGCGCGTATCCGTCACAACGGCGGTCGCGTCGGACCCGATCGCCACCGCCGCGTCCGCCGGGAAGGTACGAGCCAAGCGCCCTACGTGGGGCTGCCGTCGGCCCGCACCAGGCCGTTGCGCTGCGCCCACAGGGCGGCCTGCGTGCGGTCGGTCACGCCGATCGAACGGAACACGTTCGTGAGGTGCGCCTTGACCGTCTTCTCGCTGATGCCGAGCCGCAGCGCGATGACCTTGTTCGGCATCCCGCTGCCGACCAGCGCCAGCACCGCCCGCTCGCGCTCGGTGAGCCCGGTCTCCGGGCGGTCCGACGCGCGGGCGGTGAGCAGCTCGCGCGCGGCGCGGGGGTCGAGCGGGGCGTCGCCCTGCGCGGCGGCGCGGATGCCGCGGAACAGCTCGTCGGGCTCGGCGTCCTTGAGCAGGTAGCCGAGCGCGCCCGCGTCGAGGGCGCCGAGGATCCGCTCGCGGTCGGTCATCGACGTGAGCACGACCACGCGCGCCTCGGGGTCGGCGTCGAGGATGCGCTTCGTCGCCTCGATGCCGTCCATGACCGGCATCGACAGGTCCATGAGGATCACGTCGGGCCCGTGCTGGTCGGTGAGCTCGACCGCCTCGGCGCCGTCGGCCGCGGCGCCCACGACCTCGATGTCGCCGGCGCGGTCGAGCAGCTGCTCGAGCCCGGCGCGCACCACGGCGTGGTCCTCGGCGAGCAGCACGCGGATCACGCGACCGGCACCTCCAGCCAGACCCGCGTGCCGCGCCCCGGCTCCGAGTCGATGTCGAGGCGGCCGCCGGCATCGTGCGCCATGTCGGCGAGGACCCGCAGGCCGAGGTGGCCGTCGTCGCGCGCGGCCTGCGCGTCGTCGGGCGTGAAGCCGCGCCCGTCGTCGGCGATCGCGAGGCCGGCGTGGCTGTTCTCGAGCACGACGCTGACGTCGACGTGCTCGGCCTCGCTGTGCGCCATCACGTTGCGCAGCGCCTCCTGCGCCGTGCGGAACATGAGCGCCTCCGCGTCGGGCTCGAGGCGCAGGCCGGGCGGGAGGTCGACGCGCGCCTGCACCCCCCGCGACTCCAGCGGAGCGACGAGGTCGGACAGCGCGGCGGCGAGCCCCGCGCGATGCAGATCAGGCGGGTAGATGTCCACGAGCAGCGAACGCAGTTGCCGAATGCTACGCCGCGTCTGCCGCGCGCCGTCGCGTAGGGCGTGGGAGACGTCGGGCGGCGCCTCGCCGTCGATGCGGTCCGCGGCCGCGGCGAGCGCGTACGAGGTCCCGGCGAGGTCCTGCACAACCCCGTCGTGGAGGTCGCTGGCGATGCGCCTGCGCTCGGTGTCCGAGGCGGCCAGCGCCCGCAGGAGGAGCGCCTCGCGCTCGACGCGGTTGTCGTGCAGCGTGCGGGCCATGCGATAGGCGAGCGGCAGCTGCAGGAGCTGCAGCAGCACGAGGGCGCCGATCAGCGCCGGCAGGAACGACAGCCAGGTCTTCTGCGCAGTCGTGCCGATGGAGCTCTGGCGCTGGTAGAGCTCGAACAGCAGCGGCTCGCCCTCGGCCGAGCGGATCGGCAGGTAGACCTCGAGCAGCTTGCCCGAGAGCCCGTCGAAGCGGTTCTCGTCGCGCTTGAGGTCGGTGAGCTCCGCCTCGGCCTTGCCGGTCCGGAAGGCCTCGCGCTCCTCCTCCGGCAGATCGAACTTGCGTCCGCGCAGGGAGTGCAGGTCCGAGTACACGATCCGCCCGGTGCGGTCCCACACCTTGATGCGGACGATCCCGTCCTCGGAGCGGATCTTGTCGTTCACCAGGCGGTCGACCTTGGCGAGCTGCTTCTTGTCGCCGTCGATCAGCGCCTGGTTGATGTTCGGCCCGAGGATCCCCTCGCCGGCCAGGCGCGCGAGCGTCTGGGCGTCGCCGATCGCGTCGTTGCGCGCAGCGTTGCGCTGCAGCGCCACGCCGATCGCGCCCACGACGATGACCGTCAGCAGACCGGCGAGCGCGAAGCGCGCGAGTGGGACCGCCACATCCGTGCGGCGTCGTGTTTCGTTTCCTTGCATGGGTCCTGAGACCGGAGCGGCAACGGGCAAGGTAACCGGCCGTCGACATCGTGTCACCGCGGGTTCGACCCTCCGGCGATCGCGAGATCCCGCACCGGTTTCCCGTCGCATGCGCCGGTCCGGCGCGGGATCGCGCAGGCTCGGGGCCCGCGGCGGCTACGAGCGCAGCGCGCGGTGCGGGACGTGGCGGCGGGCGCGGGGCTCGTCGGCCAGCACGCTCAGGACGCGCGCCGCCCGGTCGGCGCCTTCGAACTCGCCGGGCGGGGCGGCCGGTCGGGGCAGCTCGAGCAGGCGGCCCAGCGCCGCGCGCATGCGCTCCGGGCTGAGCTCGTCGGGATGCAGCATGTCGTAGGAGGGGTGCTCGGTGACTGTGCGGGCACGGACGAGTTGCTCCTCGCTCGGGCGCGTGCGGGGGACGAGCAGCCCCGGCCGCCGGGCGCGCATGATCTCGGCGACCGTGTTGTATCCGGCCATCCCCACGACCGCGCGCGCGCCGGCCAGGACGCGGTCCATGTCGCCGCGGAACTCGATCACCTGCGCGTCGATGCCGGCCGCCAGGCGGCGCAGGCGCTGGATCTGCGGCTTGGCCATGAGCGGCCCGGAGATCATGACCGTCGGGCAGGGCAGCGGCTCGAGCGCGACCGCCTCGAGGACGCCCTCGAGCAGCCGGAAGCCGTCGTGGCCGCCGCCGACCGTCGCGAGCAGGTAGCCGACGGGCAGGTCGGGCGCGGGCTGGTGCGACATCGGCCAGCCGAGGTAGCCCACGTGGTGGACCGGGACCCTGAGGTCCGTCCAGCCGACGCTGCGGATCGCGTCCGGCGCGGAGCTCGGCCCGTACACCAGGATCGAGTCGTAGTAGCGCTCGATGGCCGCGCGCATGTCCGGGCCCCACTCCCTGCGCACGCGTTCGGGGGCGTCGTCGATGTCGCGCAGGCCGAGCACAACCCGGCAGCGGGGGAAGCCGCGCAGCGCCTCGAGCGCTTGCGTGAGCTCGGCGCCGGGGCCGAGGGGCAGCTTGTCCACGATGGCGACGTCGGCCTCGAAGCTCGACGCGACGGCGAGCTCGATCCCGGCCCGGACGGCGTGCAGCCCGCTGACGTCCAGCGCGAGCCCGCCGGCGCGGCGGTCGCCCTGCTCGTCGCGCGTCCAGCCCGGGAGCTTGAGGATGTCCACGCGCGGCGGCATCCCGAACCACGGCACCACCGGCGAGCCCGTGACGATCAGCGAGCTCGACGCGGGCTCGAGCTCCGCCAGCCGGTTGGCGATGGACAGCGTCCGGCGTAGGTGGCCGAGGCCGATCAGCTCGTTGGAGAAGAACAGGTAGCGCCTGCCGCGGCCGTCGCGCGCCTTGGCGTTGCGGAGCGGGAGCGCGGTCGGCTCAGGCGGGTCGCCGGTGGGGCGGCGCGGCTCTCGGCGGGGTCCCATCGCCGCCCATCATGGCGCACCGCGGCCGAGATGTCACAAAGTCGTGCCCACCGTCTGACCGCCCAGAAACCCCGTTGCCATCGGGGTTTACGCCGTCTGGCGGGCGTCGCGGCGAGCGGTCGTAGGACCAATGTCCAGGCGCTTTTCGGCCGTGACGTCGAGCACATTACGCCGACTTCCCGTCTGCAACCGCCCCCCGCAGGACACCCAGAACCATCCATGGAACGGATCGCGCTCTACTCCCAGGACACGCACGGCCTGGGCCGTCTGCGCCGCAACATCGCGATCGCGCGGGCGCTGGCCGGAGGGGAGCCCCGGGCCATCCTGCTGATCTCGGGCGCCGGCGAGGCGGCGGTCCTCAAGCTGCCGGCCGGCACCGACACGCTCACGCTGCCGCGCGTGGGCGGCGGCGAGGATGGCGGTCGCGGCCTGGGCATCGGCGCCGAGGCCTTGCTGCGCGTGCGCGCGGAGGCGCTGCGCAGCGCGCTGGTGGCGTTCGAGCCGGACGCCCTGATCGTCGACCGCCTCCCGAGCGGCGTGGGCGGTGAGCTGGCCGCGAGCTTCGACGTGCTGCACGAGATCGGCGCCCGGCTGGTCCTGGGCCTGCCGGAGGTGCTGGGCGATGCGGCCCGGGTCCGCGCGGACTGGCGCGCGTCGGACGCCTACGACGTCGTGCGCCGCCACTACGACGCCGTCTGGGTGTACGGCGACCCCAACGTCTTCGACCCTGTCGAGGACTGCGGCATGCCGCGGGACGTCGCCCGCATGGTGCGCTACAGCGGCTACCTCGACGGCTACGGCCCGGGCCCGGCCGCCGCGGAGCGCGAGCGCACGCTGCGCGACGAGCACCGCCTCGGCGACGGGCCGGTGTGCGTCTGCCTGGCGGGGGGCAACGACGAGGGCGTCCGGCTCGCCGAGACCTTCGCCCGCACGCCGCTGCCGGCAGGCACGACCGGCGTCCTGCTCACGGGGCCGTTCCTCGACGCCGGCGACCGCGCCGGTCTCGAGGCGCTCGCCGCCGGCCGCGACGACCTGCGCATCATCGAGCTGCTCCCCGACGCGGACACCCTCATCTGGATGGCCGATCAGGTCATCGCGATGGGCGGCTACCACACGACGTGCGAGGCGCTCGCGGCCGGCAAGCGCGCGCTGATCGTGCCGTCGGCCGAGCGGCGGCCCGATCAGCTCATCCGCGCCGAGCGGCTCGCCGACCTCGGCGCGGTCGACCTCATGCTGCACGCGCACCTCACGCCGGTGGCGCTCGGCGCGTGGCTCGCCGGCGGCCCGCGCCCGCCCGAGGCGCTCAGCGGCGCGATCGACACCGACGGGCTGCACCGTCTACCCGTGCTGCTGGACGAGCTCGCCGCTCCCGCCGAGGTCCTCGCGCCTCGCCGGCGCCTGGCGCTGCGGTGGTCCTCGCGCCGGCGCCAGGCCGCCGCGCTGGCGCCGGTCGCCTCGGCCGGCGCCGCCGCCGGCTAAAGCCGTCGCGCGGGCGGCCCGGATGCCGGGGCACGCCCCGTCGCACGGCTCCAGGGGGAGTCTGCGCGACGTCGGGTGCATGACACCGCAGACCCGTCTGCACGCTCGCGCCGATCGGCCGCCCGCACGGCCGAAATTTGGCTGTCTAGACGGGTCTTAGGACCAATGTCCACATGAAATCCGAGTGACGTTGGGGCACCGTGCCGGTCTCGCGGATGTGAAGAAATTGCGACGGATCGCCTTCTACTCATACGACGACCAGGGACTGGGCCACGTGCGCCGCAGCATCGCCATCGCGCACGCTCTGTCCGACGCGCAGCCGTCGTCGATCCTCCTGATGGCCGGGGCTCGCGAGGCGTCGCTCTTCCGCCTGCCGGAGGGCACCGACACGCTCGCGCTGCCGGCCCCCGCCACGGACTTCAACGGCAGGCGGCGGGCGCCGTCGCTCGGCCTCGACATGGCCGGGACGCTGCGCGTCCGCGCCGGGGCGCTGCGCAGCGCACTGGCCGCCTTCGAGCCGGACGTGCTCATCGTGGACCGCCTGCCGCTCGGCGTCCACGACGAGCTCGCCGCCAGCTTCGGCGTGCTGCGCGCCATGGGCACCCGCCTCGTGCTCGGTCTGCGCGAGGTGCTCGACGACCCCGCCTCGGTCCGGGCGGAGTGGGACCACGCCGGCGCGCTCGAGACCGTGCGCCGCAATTACCACGCCATCTGGGTCTACGGCGATCCGGCCGTCTACGACACCGCCGTCGCGTACGACATGCCCGCGGACGTCCGCGCGATCATCCGCTACAGCGGCTACCTGGACCGCCACGCCCGCGAGCGCTCCGTCACCGGCGACAGCGCCTCGCGCCGGCGGGAGCTGGGCCTGCCCGACGGCCGCCTCGCGCTGTGCCTGCTCGGCGGCGGCGAGGACGGCCTACGCGTCGCGGAGGCGTTCGCCCGCGCGCGCCGCCCGGCCGGCACCACCGGCGTCGTCGTGACGGGGCCGTTCATGCCCTCCGATCAGCGCGCCCGGCTCGCCGAGGCCGCTCGCGGCCGCGACGACCTGGCCGTCCTCGGCTTCGTGCCCGACGCCGAGCTGCTCGTCCCGCTCGCCGACGACGTCGTGGCGATGGGCGGCTACAACACGACGTGCGAGATCCTCGCGAGCGGCGCGCGGGCGCTCATCGTGCCGCGTACCAAGCCGCGGCGCGAGCAGCTGATCCGCGCGCGCGCGCTCGCCGCCCGGGGTGCGGTCGATGTCCTGCATCCCGACCGGCTCAGCCCCGAGGCGCTCTCCGAGTGGCTGGCGGCCGGCGTCGCCGGACGCGCCCGGCCCGCGTCCGCGCCGATCGACCTGGACGGCCTCGGGCGCCTGCCCGCGCTGCTCGACGAGGTGCTCGCGCTCACGGGCGCGCGATCCACCCGGTCCGCCGCATCCGAGACCAAGCGCTTCGACCGCCCCGGGCGCAGGGACGCCGAGCTGGCCAGGAGCGCGTCGGCGTGAGCGGAGCGCCCCCGCTCCCCGCGCACGCCGAGACGCTGCGCGACGGCCGGCCGCTGCCGCCGGCCGACGCGGCCGTGCCGGCGCTGCCGAGCCTGCTCGATCGCGAGGCGATGACCGCGGTGCTCGGCCGCTCGGTGCGCGCCGGCGCCCACGTCGATCGCGTGCACGTGCTGACCGTGGACTACCGCCCCGGCAGCGGCGCGACGGTCGCCTACGACGTCACCGTCGCCGGCCGCCACCGCGTCGCGGTCGCCGCCACCGGTCCTGCCGGCGGCGCCGAGGCGGCGCGCACCCCGGCGCGGCTCGCGATCGCGCGGGCGCTCGGCGCCGACGCGGCGGTGGCCCGGCCACTGACCTACGATGCGGGCCTCGGCGCCGTCGTGCACTGGTACCCGCTCGACCTGGCGATGCCCGTCCTCGCCAAGCCGCGGGCCGAGCTGCTGCGACTCGTCAGCCGGGCCGGCGTCGCCGCCGAGCAGGCCGCCGGGCCGTCCGAGACGCTGCTGTACCGCCCCGGCCAGCGCGCCGTCGTGCGCCTCGGCGGCGTCGTGCTCAAGGCCTACGCGACGGACGCCGCCTTCCGCGCCGGCGTCGAGGGCCTGCGGATCGCCGGCGGCCTGCGCCTGCCGCGCGGCCCGCGCCTGCACGCGGCGTTCGCGGACCTGCGGCTCACCGTGCAGCCGGCTCTTGACGGCGATCCCGTCCCGCGCGTGCGCGCCGGCGCCGTCGCGCCGGTGGCCGGGGCGATGCTGCGCGTCCTGCACCAATCGGCCGTCCGGGGCCTCGCCGTGGCCACGCCGCAGGGGCTGCTGGAGGACGTCGCCGAATCCGCCGCGCTCGTCGGTGCCGTGGCTCCCCGGCTGGCCCGCCGCGCCCGCGACCTCCTCGCGCGGCTCGAAGAGCACGCGCCGGCGGGCGACGAGCTCGTCCCCAGCCACGGCGACTTCAACGTGAGCCAGTTCCTCGAGATCGACGGCGCGCTGGCGGTGCTCGACTTCGACGAGGCGTGCCTCGCCCCGCCGGCCCTGGACGCGGCAGCCTACGCGGCCAACCTCGTCGGCGGCCGGGCGGGCGACCTCGAACGCGCGCGGCAGGCCCTCGACGGGCTGCTGCTCGGCTACGGTGCGCGGCCCGCGCACCTCGACTGGTACCTCGCGGCGCTGCTGCTGCGCCGGGCGCGCAACCCGTTCCGGCTGTACAAGCGCCGCTGGCCGAAGCGGATCGAGCAGATGCTCGCCGCCGGAGAGGAGGTGCTGCGCCCGTGAAGCTCGTGATGCTCATGAGCGGCTTCCCGAGGCGCTCGGAGACCTTCGCGCTCAACGAGCTGCTCGCCCTCGACCGCGCCGGCTGCCTCGAGGCGGTGTTCGCCACGAAGGCGGGCGACGCCGGCCTGCCACACCCCGGGGCCGAGCGGCTGCTACAGAAGGTGCGCTACCTGGCTCCCGGCAGCGCCTCCGAGCAGGCCGAGGAGGTCGTCGAGCGCCTGGGCGACACGCCGGTCAGCGCGGTGCACGGCTACTTCGCGCACGTCCCGACCGAGGTGGCGGCCCGGGCCGCGCGCCGGCTCGGCGTGCCGTACGGCTTCAGCGTCCACGCCGTCGACGCTCGCAAGGTCGCGCAGAGCGACCTCGCCGACCGCGCTCGCGACGCCGCGTGCGTGATCGCGTGCAACCCCGACGTCGCGGGCGACCTGCGCCGGGCCGGGGCGCCCGTGCACCTCATCCCGCACGGCGTCGACCTCGAGCGCTTCCGCCCGACCGCGCCCCCGAACGGCGAGGTGCTGTCGCTGCTGGCCGTCGGCCGGCTCGTCCCCAAGAAGGGCTTCCCGGTCCTCGTCGAGGCCGCCGCCCGGCTGCTCGCGCCGTTCTGCCTGCGGATCGTCGGCGACGGTCCAGGCCGCGCCGCGCTCGAGCGCCAGATCGCGAGGACCGGGCTCGAAGACCGGGTGAAGCTCGCCGGGCCGCGCACCCACGACGACCTGCCGGCCGAGTACGCCGGCGCGGACGTCGTCGTCGTGCCGTCCGTAACGGACGCGACCGGCGACCGAGACGGGCTGCCGAACGTCGTGCTCGAGGCGATGTCCTCGGGGCGCCCGGTCATCGCCAGCGACGTCGGCGCAGTGAGCAGCGCGGTGGTCGACGGGCGCACCGGCGTCCTCGTACCGCCCGGCGACGCCGCCGCGCTCGCCGGCGCGGTCGAGTTCCTCGTCGACCAGCCGGACTACCGCGAGCGCCTCGGCCGCGAGGCCCGGGCGCACGTCGAGCGCGACTACGAGCTGCACAGCTGCACCACGCGCCTGCGTCACTTCCTGGAGACGGTCTATGCCTGAGACGGTCGCCTACGTCCTCAAGGGCTGGCCGCGGATCTCGGAGCTCTTCATCGCGAGCGAGATCTACCGCCTCGAGCAGGCCGGGCTGAACCTGCGCCTGTACGTCATCAAGCCGCCCGACGAGTCGGAGACGCATACGATCGTCGACCGCATCGCGGCGCAGCCCGAGTACCTGCCGCCGACGACGAGCCTGTCGAGCACCACGCTCGTGCGCTGGCTGCGCCAGAACCTGCGGCCGTTCCTGCCCGCCCTTCGGCGCACCGCCGGCCGGCACCCGGCCGGGCTCGCCCGCGCCGCCGGAATGGCGCTTGCCCAGTCGATCCGCGCGCGCAAGGGCTTCTGGCCGCGCAAGCTGTACGCCAAGGAGCTGCTGCAGGCAGTCGCGCTCGCCGACCGCCTCGCCGCCGCGCCCGACGTTCGCCACCTGCACGCCCATTTCGCGCACGGCACGACGACCGTCACGTGGCTCGCATCCGCGATCACCGGGCTGCCGTTCTCGTTCACCGGCCACGCGAAGGACATCTACGCGCCGTCGCTGAACCCGGCCGGCCTCCTGGCGCGCAAGCTGCGCGCGGCGAGGTTCGCGGTCACCTGCACCGAGGCCAACGTCCGCCATCTGGAGGCGATCGCCCCCGAGGCGACCGTCCACCGCGTGTACCACGGCCTCAACGCCGACTTCTCGCGCCTCATGGGAGAGGAGCATGCGCCCGCGCCGGGCCCCAACGGCACGCTCCGGTTGCTGGGGGTCGGGCGCCTGGTCGCGAAGAAGGGCTTCGACACGGTCGTCGACGCCTGTCGGCTGCTGCAGGAGCGCGGGGTGCCGTTCGAGGCCGTGATCGTCGGCCCCGACGACGACGCCGGCCCGGCGCTGCACGCGCGCATCGGCGAGCTCGGGCTCGAGGGACACATTCGCCTCGAGGGTCAGATGAGCCAGGCCGAGCTGCTCGAGGAGTACCGGCGCGCGTCGGCGTTCTGCCTCCCGTGCCGCGTCCTCGACAACGGCGACCGCGACGGCATCCCGAACGTTCTCGCCGAGGCGATGGCGTGCGGCGCGCCGGTCGTCACGACGGCGATCTCCGGCATCCCGGAGATCGTCCGCGACGGCGTCAACGGGCTCTTGGTCGCGCCCGACGACCCCGCCGGCCTCGCCGACGCGGTGCTGCGGCTGCGCGAGAACCGCGCGCTGGCGCAGCGCATCTCCGAGGAGGCGGCCGCCACCGTGCGACGCGAGCTCGACGGCGAGCGGCTCGCCGTCAGGCTGCAGTCGCTGTTCCGGGAGGCGATCGCGTGAGCGTGCTCGGGGCGGTCGCCGACGAGCACCGGATCGCGCCGCGGCCCGTGTTCTGCGTGATCGACCACGCGCACCGCGACCTGCGCGTCGCCGAGGACGCGTGCGCCGGGCGCTTCACGGTCGCGGGCGAGACCGTCGAGGTCGGTCCGGAGCCGGACTGGCTGGGCGCCGCTCTGCCGCCCGACCCGGAGTGGCGGATCGAGTGGACGAAGTTCTACTACGGCCTCGACCTCGCGCACGCGTTCGCACACACCGGCGACGGGCGCTTCCTCGACGCGTGGGAGCGGCTGGTGTCGTCGTACCTGCGCCAGCTCGGGCCCGGCGAGGGGCACGAGGACACCTCCGACGTGGCGGCCCGGCGCGTCCAGAACTGGATCTACGCATGGGCCGGGTTCGCGGCCGCGCCGGCCTACCCGGGCCTGCGCGACGGCCTCGAGCACGAGCTGCTCGCCGGCATCCGCGACCACGCCCGCTACGTCCGCGAGAACCTGACCGCCGAGCGCAACCACCGCACGCTCGAGCTCTACGGCCTGCTGGTCGTGGCGCTCGCGCTGCCCGAGCTCGACGCCGACGGCGCGCTGCTCGGGCTGGCCATGGACGAGCTGCACGCGAACCTCCTCTCGGACGTCCGCCCCGACGGCGTGCATCGCGAGCACTCCACGCACTACCACTGCATCGCGCTGCGCTCGTTCCTCGGCGCTCGGGAGAACGCCCGGCGCTTCGGCCTCGCGTTCCCGGACAGCTACGACGAGCACCTCTCGCGCGCGTGCGACTTCGCCCTGCACTGCCACCGTCCCGACGGGACGATCCCGGCCCTGTCGGACAGCGACAACGGCAGCTACCTCGAGCTGCTCGAGCTCGCCGCCGACCTGCTCGGCCGCGAGGACCTGCGCTACGTCGCCACCGGCGGACGCGCCGGCGGCCCGCCGGTGCGCCGCTACGTGAGCTTCCCCGACGGCGGCTACCACGTGCAGCGCAGCGGCTGGGGCGACCGCGGGCGCGCGCTGCGCGACGAGCGCTTCCTGATCTTCGACTGCGGCGCGCTCGGCGACGGCGGCCACGGCCACTACGACCTCTTGAGCGTCGAGATCGCGGCCGACGGGCGCGCGCTCGTGGTCGATCCCGGCCGCCACACCTACGACGAGCAGACGCCGAACCTGCGCCACTGGTTCAAGGGCACCGCGGCGCACAACACCGTCGTCGTCGACGCGCTCGACCAGGTGCCGTACCGGCGCGGCAAGCCCCGCAAGGGCACGCTGCCGGCCGCGCGGCTCGCCGAGCGCCGGTGCGCGCCCGGGCTCGACGTCCTCGTCGGCGAGGCGGCGAGCACCTGCTACGAGGCGCGCCACACGCGCCGCATCATCTTCGTCGGCGACTCGTACTGGATCGTCGAGGACCGCCTCCGCGGCGAGCGCCGGCACCGCTACGACCTGCGCTTCCACCTGGGCACCGACGCGCACGATCGCGTGAGCGTCGAGCGCGCCGGGGCGGCGCACGTCGTGCGCGCGCCCGGCCTGGCCCTCGTCATCGCCGGTGGCGCGACCCCCGAGATCGAGCCCGGCTGGGTCGCGCCCGGCTACGGCGTCAAGCTCGACGCGCCGGTCGTTTCCGTCGTCGCCGACGGCGCGCCCGAAGCCACGTTCACCACGGTGGTCGTGCCGCTCGCCGACGGCGAGGACGCGCCGGCCCTTGAGGTCGGCGCCGAGGGCGACGTGACCGTCGCGCGAGTGACGCATGAGCGCCTGACCGACACGGTGAAGTGGTGCGACGGCGCTCACGCGATCGACGTCGGACCGCTGCGCACCTGCGCGATCGCGGGGTGGATGCGCGAGGACGCCGACGGCGTGCTGCGCGTGCGCGCCGCCGGTGTGGCCGGTGCCCCGGTGTGGGCCGGCTGGGACCGCGCGCGCGGCATGAGCGCGGGGACGGAGGGCGTGCTGTGAGCGCGAGCGTCAGCGTCCCGGCGCTCGCGCCCGACCCCGGCGTCCCGGGCCGCGACGTGCTGCTCGACGACGCCGCGATGGCCGAGCGCCTCGCGCGCCTGATGTCGTTCGACGGGCCCCTGCCGATCGACCGCTACGGCCGCGGGCGCGTGAAGTACCGCGTCGGCGACAGCCTGCGCGTCGTGCACGAGCTCCAGATCGGCGGCGCGCCGTGGCTCGTCGCCAGCCGGACGTTCGCCGGCCGCAGCCGCGATGTCTACGAGAGCGCGCTCCGCGGCGCCGCCGAGGCCGGCCCACTGCGCGTCGTCGCGCACGACCCGGAGCTCGAGGCCGTGTTCTGGACGTTCCCCAACGACCGCAAGATCGGCTCGCTCCGCGCGCTCGCGCCCTCGACGGAGACGGCGTCGCGGCTGCTCGGACGGCCGGTCGCGCGCACGGTCCTCGCCGCCTACGCGCCGGAGAAGTCCGCCACGGCCGCGTGCCTTGACGGCAGCGGCACGCCGATCGCATACGCCAAGGTGTTCGCCTCGGCCGAGGAGGCCGCCGCGTCGCGGCGCGCCCACGAGGCGCTGTACGGGGAGATCGGCTCGATCCACTCGGCGGTGCGCGTGCCCGCCGTGCTGGCCTGGTCGCCCGACGAGCGCATGCTCGTCGTGGAGGCGATGCGCGGCCGGCGCATCGACACGCTCTTCGGGCCGGACCTCGTCCACGCGATGCGCCGGTTCGGGGCCGCGCTCGCGTGCCTGCACAGCGTGCCGGTCCCGGGCGGCCTCCCCGCGTTCGGGCGCCTCGATCCTGCCCGGCAGCGCGCCGCCGCTGACACCATCGGCCGTACGCGCCCGGACGTGGCCGCGGCCGCAGAGCGCCTCGCGGGCGACCTCGCCGCCGAGGCGCCCAGGGGCGAGGCGCCGGTGTGCCTGCACGGTGACGTGCACCTCAAGAACGGCCTGATCGACGGGCGCCGCGTCGCGCTGATCGACCTCGACCAGGCCGGCCTCGGCCAGGCGGCCGCGGACCTCGCCAGCGTGCTCGCCAGCCTGCGCTACCGCGCGCTCGTCACCGACGAGCGGGCCCGCGGCGAGAAGCTGCGGGCGGCCCTCCTCGACGGCTACGGCTCGCTGAGGGAGCTGCCCGACCCCGCGACCCTGCGCTGGCACGTCGCCGCGGCGCTGCTCACGGAGCGCGCCCTGCGCGCCGTCAGCCGTGTCCGGCCCGGCGGGCTCATGCACCTCGGCGCGGTCCTGAACGACGCGCGCGCCGTGCTGCGCGGGGAGGCGTCGCGATGACCCGCCCCACCGTCCTGTTCTACTGCCAGCACTCGCTCGGGCTCGGCCACCTCGTCCGCTCCTTCGCGCTGGCCGAGGCGCTGGCCGCGCGCTTCCGCGTGGTGCTCCTCAACGGCGGCCGGGTGCCGCGGGGCATGCCGCTGCCCGCCGGCGTCGAGGTCGTCTCCGTGCCGCCGCTCGGCATGAGCGTCGACGGCACGCTCGTCAGCCATGACGGCCGGCGCAGCGCCGAGCGCGCGCTCGAGCTGCGCCGCGACCAGATGCTCGCGCTCCACGACGAGGTGCGGCCCGACGTCGTCTTCGTCGAGCTGTTCCCGTTCGGGCGCAAGAAGTTCGCGGTCGAGCTGCTGCCGCTGCTGCGCGCCGCGCGCGCGGCGGGCGCCCTGACCGTGTGCAGCGTGCGCGACATCCTCGTCGGCTCGCGCCCCGACCAGGCGCGCCACGACGAGCGCGCCAGCACCACGGCGAACGAGCTGTTCGACGCGATCCTGGTCCACGCCGACCCCGCCTTCGCCCGGCTCGAGGACTCCTTCCGCCCCGCGACGCCGCTGCGCACCCCGGTGCACTACACCGGCTTCGTGCTGCCCCGCAGCGAGGCGAGCCGGGCGATCGCACCCAGGCCAGAGGCAACCGAGCGCCCGCGCGTCCTCGTCTCGGCGGGCGGCGGACTGTACGGCGGCGACCTGATGCGCGCCGCCGTCGACGCGCACCGGCTCGACCTCGCCGACGCCGGGATCGACCTGCGGCTCGTATGCGGCCCGTTCCTGCCCGACGACGAGTGGCGGGCGCTGCGCGCCGCCGCCCGCGGGCGCCGCGGACTCGACGTGCGCCGCTCCGTGCCGGACCTGCGCGCGGAGCTCGCGACGGCGGCCGCGTCCGTGAGCCAGTGCGGCTACAACACCGCGCTCGACGTGCTGCACGCCGGCGTGCCGGCGCTCGTCGTGCCGTTCCGCGCGGGCCAGGAGGACGAGCAGGACCGCCGCGCGGACCGCCTGGAGCGGATGGGCGCGCTGCGCATGCTCGAGGCCGAGCGCGCCGACGGCGCGACGCTCGCCGCCGAGGTCCGCGCGCTGCTCGAGTTCCGCCCTGCGCCGGTCGAGCTGTCGTTCGACGGCGCCCGGACGACCACGCTGATCGTGGGCAACCTGCTCGCGCGGGCCGCCGCGCCGGCGCGGGCCGGCGCGCCCGTCCTGCAGGCGGCGGCGCCGTGAGCGGCTGGCTCGATCCGCTCCGCGCGGCGCTCGACCGCGCTCCGGAGCCGGTCACCGTCTTCTTCCGCGACGACGACGCCGGCTGGCGCGACGACCGGCTCGCGACGCTGCTCGACCTGTTCGCCGCGCGCGAGGTGCCGATCGACCTTGCCGCGCTCCCGCTCGACGCCACCCCGGCGCTGGCCGCCGACCTGCGAGCGCGCGCGGAATCGGGGCTGGTCGGCGTCCACCAGCACGGCTACGCGCACGTCAATCACGAGCGCGAGGGCCGAAAGTGCGAGTTCGGCCCCAGCCGCGACGCCGACGCGCAGCTCGCCGACATCCGCGCCGGCCGCGACCGCCTGGGCGAGCTGCTCGATTCGGCGCTGCAGCCGATGTTCACGCCGCCGTGGAACCGCTGCACCGAGGACACGGGGGCGGCGCTGCTCGAGCTCGGCGTCGGGGTGCTGTCGCGCGACCGCACCGCGGCGCCGCTCGGCCTGCCCGGGCTGACAGAGCTGTCGGTCCAGGTGGACTGGTTCGCCAAGCGCAAGGGCGAGCGGCTCGGCCGCGCGGCGGTCGGAGCCCAGCTGGGGGCGCGGGCCAGGGAGCCCGCGCCAGTTGGCGTGATGCTGCATCACGCGGAGATGGATGATGAGGACATGGCCGCGACCGCGGAGCTGCTGGACCTGGTGAGCGCACACGGAAGCGCGCGGTGCCTGTCCATGGCAGCCGTCCTCATGGAGATCGACATGGAGGTGGCGGCATGAAGCGCGCCCTGGTCACCGGCTGCGCCGGATTCATCGGCTCGCACGTGTGCGAGCGGCTCGTCGCGGAGGGATGGGAGGTCGTCGGCGTCGACGCCTTCACGCCGTACTACGACCGCGCCGAGAAGCTCGACAACCTCGGCGCGCTCGACGGCGCCCCGCGGTTCACGCTCGTCGAGGGGGACCTCAACGAGCTCGACCTCGCGGCGCTGATGGCCGGCGCCCCGGTGGTCTTCCACCTCGCCGCCCAGCCGGGCGTGCGCCTGAGCTTCGGCGACGGCTTCTCGCGCTACACGGCCGACAACCTGCTCGCGACGCAGCGCGTCCTCGAGGCGGCGGCCGCGGCCGCCTGCCCGCGGGTGGTGTGGGCGTCCTCGTCGTCGGTCTACGGCGACGCCGCCGCCTATCCGTGCGTCGAGGACGAGACGCCGACCCGCCCGCGCTCGCCGTACGGCGTCACGAAGCGCGCGTGCGAGGACCTGGCCGCGATCTACCGCGGGCAGGGCCTGACGACCGTCGGCCTGCGGTACTTCACCGTGTACGGGCCACGCCAGCGCCCCGACATGGCGATGCGCATCCTGTGCGAGTCGCTGATCGACGGCACGGCGTTCCCACTCTACGGCGACGGCCGGCAGTCGCGCGACTTCACGCACGTGGCCGACGCGGTTGACGCGACGTACCGCGCGGGCGTGGCGGACGAGCCGGCGCCGATCTACAACGTCGGCGGCGGCCACGAGGCCACGCTGGCCGACGTGATCGCGACGCTGGAGGATCTGGCCGGGCGCGAGGCGGTGCTCGACCGCCGCCCCGACCAGGCGGGCGACGTCCGCCGCACCGCCGCGCAGACGACGCGCGCCGAGACGGACCTCGGCTGGACCCCGAGCGTCGGCCTGCGCGAGGGTCTGCGGAGCGAGCTCGACTGGGTCATCGCCCGCCGGACGGCGCTCACCCGCGCGGATCGCAACGGAGCGACCGCGGCGGCCTGGGCGCGGACAGGTGGCGCCCCGTCCTGATCCGGCGCCCGCGTCGCTCGAGGACAGCCCGGCCGGTCGCCCAGACGCCGCCGTTCGCGTGCGTCGGCGCCGGCCACCGGCTGTTCGCGGCGCTCGAGCCGCTGCGCGACATCGCGCCGCGGACGACGGGGCGGGGCGCGACCGCGGCGGCGCCGCTGATCGGCAAGATCAAGCCGCCGCGCAGCCCCGAGCGCGCGCAGGCGCGGCTGGCGGCGGTGCATGCGGCCGCGGCGAGCGCCACACTCGCGGTGCCCCGTGCACGCGCGGCATCGACGCCGCGCATGGCGTGTGGTTCCAGAGCCTCCGCCCGGGGCGCGCGCTCGGCGCTCCCGGGCGCGGGGCGCCAACCTGCGCCAGTGCGCTGAGCGCGGCCGCTGCTTCTGCCACGGCGACGACGACCCCTCGCAGGTCCTCTGCGACGGCGACGCGTGGACGGTCCTGCTTCGACGACGGATACCGCCGGCGGCGGCCTGTCCGAACCGGCCGTCGCCGAGCGCCGCGTCGCGCCGCCTACCTCGCCGGCTACGGGAGCGATGTGGACGACGCCCGCCCGGTTCCCCACCGCGGCACCGCGAAGGTCGCGCCGCTCGCCCGGCGGCTCCGCAAGGACCCCAGCGCATCCGGCGAGCCGGGGAGGGTGCTCGACGGCCTGCTGCCGCGGACCGGCGCCTGAGGCGCGGTCAGCCCTCCAGCGCCGCGTCGGCGGCGTCCACGAGCTCCTCGACCCGGGCGGGCCAGTCCTCCTCGAGCACACGGAACGGGCGCTCGGCACGGCGCAGGAGCGACGCCGACAGGTACCAGTTCAGCCCGTCCGGGCGGCCACCGTAGCCCGCGACCAGCGCGTCGAGCACCGTGGTCGCGTCCTCGTCGTCGTGGGTGGCGGCGTGCGCGGCGAAGGTCGACAGGTCGCGCGCGGGCGCGGCCAGGCAGGCCTCGTCGACGTCGAGCACCGCGAGCTCGCCGCCGCGCCGGATCAGCTCGCCGCGGTGGAAGTCGCCGTGCGAGGTCACCGCCCGGTCGCCGGCCGGCAGCGCACGTTCGAGCCGCTCGAGCAGCCGCCCGATCTGGTCGGCGACGGCTGGGTCGACCGTCTGCAGCACGGTCGCGGCGCGGCGGGCCGAGGCGAGCGTGTGCTCGGCCGTTCGCGACGCGAGCCCCGTGCTGGGCAGCTCGTGGATGCGGCGCAGCAGCTCGCCCGCCGCGCGCGCCGTGTGCACGCCGCCGCCCGGCGAGGTGCCGTCGAGCACGAGCTGCACCGTCGCGCGGAGGTCGGGGAGCGCGCCCTCGAACACGGCCGTCGTCGGCCGCGGTCCGGCGTTCGGCGGTCGCCGCCGGCTCGACAGCGAGCGGAACAGGTCCGCCCACGACTCGATCGCCCGCGGGTCGCGTCCGAGCGTGCCGTTCGAGGCGATGCGCCAGCCGGCCAGCGCGCGGCGGAACGCGTCCTCGTCGGCGTAGCCGCGCAGGACGTGGTCGCCGACGCGCAGCGTCGCCCGGCGCCCGGGCGAGTAGGCGACGCGCGCCGGCTCCACGGGCCCGTCGCCGAGCTCGATGCCGAGCGCGCGCAGGTGGCGCGCGAGCACGTCCGGCGGCGCGCACAGCAGCGGCAGCGCGAGGTCGAGCGGCAGCCATTGGATGAGGGCGTCCGCGTGCGGGTCGTAGCTCAACGGCGCCGCGGCCGGCGAGCGGCCGTCGACGGCGCGCGCGGTCCGCACGTGCCTCGGGTCCTGCGCGACCTCGGCAAGCGGCGCGTCGCGGCCGGCGATGATGACGGCCTCGTGGCGCTCGCCGTCGATCGTCGCGCGATAGAGCACCGTGAGGTCGTGGCCCGGCCGATACCGCACATGGCGCACGCGGATGTCGTCGATCAACCGGCCGTCGCCCAGCGCGCGCTGCAGCACCGGGGCGGCGCCGTCCGGGTCGAGCAGGGTGCGCAGCGCGGGCACCGCCCGGTCGGGCGGCGGCGCCGGGCGCCGGCGACGTTCGACGAGGCCCTGCTCGGCGGCGAGGCGCCGGAACGGGCCGGGCAGCGCGATCAGCTCTGCCGGCGTGCCGTGCTGAGCGATGCGGCCCGCCTCGACGACCACGACCCGGTCGGCCTCGCGGGCCAGCGCCATCGAGTGCGTTATCAGGATCGTCGTGCGCCCCCGCATCAGCGCGGTCAGGCCCTCCATGACCTGCGCCTCGCTGGCCGCGTCGAGGCCCGTCGTCGGCTCGTCGAGGACGAGGATCGGCGGGTCGCGCAGCAGCACCCGGGCGATCCCGATGCGCTGCCGTTGGCCGCCGGACAGGCCGATTCCCTGCGGGCCGAGCTCGGCGTCGAAGCCGCCGGGGAGGGCCGAGATGAACTGCTCGGCGTCAGCCGCGCGGGCCGCGCGGATGATGTCCTCCCGCGGCGCGGTGCGCCCGTAGGCGATGTTGTCGGCGACCGTACCCGTGAACAGGACGGTGTCCTGCAGCAGGATCCCGACCTGGTCGCGGAGCCAGTCCAGCGAGCACTCGCGCGCGTCGCGCCCGTCGATCAGGACCGCGCCCGCGGAGGGGTCGTAGAAGCGCGCGATCAGCGCGCCCACGGTCGACTTGCCCGCCCCCGACGGGCCGACCACCGCCACGCGCGAGCCGGCCGGGAAGCGCAGCGAGAAGTTCTCGAGCACCGGGCGGTCGGGCTCGTAGGCGAACGTGACGCCGCGCAGCTCGACCTCGCCGCGCGCGCGCCCCTCCGCGTACGCCCCGGGGCGGTCCTCGAGCACCTCGTCGGCGCCGAGCACCTCGGCGACGCGCTCGGCCCGGGCCATCGCGCGCGAGACGCGCGTGGACTGCTTGGCGAGGTCTGACAGTGGGCGGTACATCCGGCGCGCGTACTGGGCGATCACGACGAGGTCGCCAACCGAGATCGCGCCGGACGCGGCGCGGTAGGCGCCGAGCACGAGCACGACCGCCACGGCCGCGGAGCCGAGGACGTCGACGGCGCCGCCGAACCGCGCCTCGAGGTTCGCCGCGTACACGCCATGCTGGCGGCGCTCCTCGCTGCGCTCCGACACGCGCTCGGCCTCGTAGCGCTCGCCGCCGAACGCCTTGACCACGCGCATCGCGGCGAGGCTCTCGGCCGCGAGCGACGCGATCTCGCCCTCGCGCTTGCGCTGGCGCCGGGCCGCGACGCGGACGGCGCGCCGGTAGTGCAGCGTGACGACCCCGAGGATCGGAGCCACGGCGAACATCGCGAGGCCGAGCAACGGGTCGATGACGATGGTGACGATCAGCATCCCGACCAGCGTCAGGACCGCCTGCGCGATCGCGCCGAGGTTGTCCGAGAACAGCGTGCCGACCGCGTTCGCGTCGCCGGTCAGGCGGGTCACGAGGTCGCCCTTCTGGCGGCGGTCGTGGTACGCGAGCGAGAGCCGCTGCAGGTGCGAGTACATCGCCAGCCGGAGGTCGTGCGCGATCCGCTCGCCCGACCGCTTCAGCCACAGCTCGCCGGTGTACGTGGCGAGCGCGTCGAGCAGCGCGATCCCGATGACCGCGGCGGCGATCAGCGCCAGCGTCCGCACGTCCGCGCTCGTGAACTCAAACGGCGCGGATCGGCCGGTGATCACCTCGTCGATGAGGAACTTGAGCGGCCACGGCTGCGCGAGCTCCGCCAGCGTGAGCAGCACGGTCGAGCCGCCCGCGCCGCCAAGCGCCGGCCAGTGACGGCGCACGATGGTCCGGACGAGCCGCTTCGCGCCGCCCTCACCCGGATGGGTGCTGTCGTCTGCGGCTGGTGTCGCGTCGGTGGTGCGGCGTCGGAGCATCGAGCGATCCCTGCTCGGTGAGACCCTCACGGAACCCGCGAGGTTACGGCACCGGAGCGGGTCCGGCACGGCCCGCGACGGGCGTTGCGAACTTAAACGCCGCGAACCGGTGCATCGACCGCGCGGCGGGGGCATGGCGGCACCCCCTGCGCTGTCGAGACCCGAGGCGAGGGGGGCTGGCCGCACCTCGCAGGTACCGGATTCCTACCTCGACGACGCCTGCCAGCTTCCTGGGCGCACCCCGGCTCCGGTGGGAACCTTGCGCCATGAACCCTTCGCTCCTGCATCTGCACCACGCCGAGGCCGTGCGCGCCGATCAGGCCCGGCGCCGCCGCCGCAACCGTCACCGCTGACGCCACCGCCCGTCGCCGCCGAGGAGGAACCATGACCGCCACCATGACCCGCACCGGACGCCACACCCACATGCGCCCCGTCGTCCGTCCCGTCCCGCGCCCCCAGGCCGCGCTCGGCGCCTCGCTCACCTGGTGACGCAGGGCAGGCGGGCGCGCAGCGTCGTGCCCGCCCCCACCGGGCTCGAGACCTCGAGGCGCCCGCCCAGCGCCTCCACGCGGTCCGCCAGACCACGCAGGCCCGATCCGCGCGAGCCGTCTGCGCCGCCGACGCCGTTGTCCGCGACCGTCACCTCGAGCTGGCCGTCGCAGCGCGACACGTCGACTCTGACCCGGCACGCGCCGGCGTACTTGGCCACGTTCGTCAGCGCCTCGCTCACCACGTAGTACGCGGCGGCCTCGACCGGCGCCGGCAGCCGCCCCTCGACCGCGGCGGCGACCTCGACCGGCACCGGCGCGCGGTCGGCCAGCGCCCCGAGAGCGGGCGCAAGCCCCCGCTCGGTCAGCACGGCCGGGTGCAGGCCGCGCGCGAGCTCGCGCAGCTCGGCGAGGGCCTGCTCGAGCTCCGCGCCGGCGTTGGCGAGCAGCTCACGCGCGGCGGCTGTGTCCGTTGCGAGCTTGCGCTCCGCCAGGCGGACGGCGAGCGCCAGCGCTACGAGCCGCTGCTGCGCGCCGTCGTGCAGGTTGCGCTCCAGGCGGCGGCGCTCCGCGTCGGCCGCCTCGACGATGCGCGCGCGCGACGCAGCGAGCTGCGCGCGCGCCTCGGCGTTCGCGAGCGCCTGCGCGGTCAGCTCGGCGAAGCTCGAGATCCGGTCCTCGGCGCCGGGCGGGAACGCGTCGGGCTCGACCGACGAGACGAGGACCGCCCCCCATAGCCGCCCCGCGAGCGTGATGGGCGCGGCGACGGCGCAGCGGAAGCCCAGGCCGCGCAGCCGCTCGGCGAGCTCGCCGGTCAGGCCGTCGTAGTCGTCGACCCGCGCCGGTCGCCCGGTCCGCTTGACGCGCACGGTGGCGGTGTCCCCGTCGAGCGGCACCCGGCCGCCGACCTCGACCGCCGGTGTGCCCTCGGCGCTCCAGCCGCCGACGACGGTGGCCCACGGCCCGTCCTCGTAGCGGACCATGTTCGCCGAATGGGCGCCGAGCAGCCGCCCGACCTCCTCCGTCACGGCCGAGAACACGCGGTCCTGGTCGCCCTCGCTCGCGACGATGGTGGCCACGCGCCGCAGCGCCGCCTGCTCGATCGCGAGCTCGCGCAGCTCGGCGTCCGCGCGGCGGCGATCGGTCACGTCGCGCAGGTAGCCGGTGAACAGCGGCGGGCCGTCGCCCACGCGGTGGCGGGTGATCGCGATCTCGACCGGGAACACGCTGCCGTCCGCGCGCTGGCCGGTGAGGTCGACCGGGTGGTCGAGCACTGCGGCCTCGCCGGTGGCCAGATAGCGGCGCAGCCCTTCACGGTGTGCCTCGCGCAGGTCCGGCGGGATGATCAGCTCCGCAAGCTCGCGCCCGACCATCGTCTCCGCGCGGTAGCCGAAGATCCGCTCCGTCGCGCGGTTGACCTCGACGACTTGGCCGTCGGCGTCCATCGTGATGATCGCGTCGAAGGCGGCGTCGAGCATGGCGGTCTTGCGCGCCATGCTGTCGTGCAGCGCCTGCTCCGCACCGGCGCGCTCGACGGCGAGCCCGATCTGGCGGCCGACGCTCGTCATCGTCGCGAGCAGCGCCCGGTCCGCTCGCCGCGGCGAGCCGGCGAACAGCTCGACCGCCCCGATCACGCCGCGGGTGCCGCGGACCGGGAACGCGAACGCGCAGCGCAGGCCGGCGCGCCGTGCCGCCTGCGCGCGGGGGAAGTTGGGGTCCTCGCGCAGGTCGTCGATGTGCGCCGGACGCCCCGAGGCCCACACGCGCCCGGGCAGGCCCTCGCCGCGGCGCAGGCGCGTGCGGGCGGTCGCGTCGTTGAAGCCGCCGGGGGCGCGCCAGGTCGCCACGCACGCCATCGCGTCGTCGGCGCGGACCTCCCACGTCGCGCCGACGTCCCAGCCCAGGGCGACCCCGATCGCCTCCAGCAGACGGGTGTCGGCGAGCGGCGCGCCCGGCCGCTCGGCCAGGACGCGCGCGACAGCGTGCTCGGCCTTGAGGAGGACGGTGGGATCCGGCGACTGCACACGCCCGACCCTCGCAGATCGGCGGGGTGTCCGGCGAGCCTCGCCGACGGGCGGCGCACGTGCGAGGATCGCCGCGCAACCGACGACCCGACCGAGGAGGGAGCCAGCATGCCGGAGGTCAGCGAACACGCGCCGGGAACGCCGTCGTGGGTCGACCTCGCATCGCCCGACATCGAGGCGTCCGCGCGGTTCTACGGCGGGCTCTTCGGCTGGACGGCGACGGAGGCCGGCCCGGTCGAGGAGACCGGCGGCTACCGGATGCTGCAGCGCGACGGGCGCAACGTCGCGGGGCTCGGCCCGGTGCAGGCCGAGGGCCAGCCCGCGATGTGGACGACCTACGTCAGCACCGACGACGCGGAAGCCGTCGCGGCGCGCGTGCGCGAGGCAGGCGGCGAGGTGATCATGGAGCCGTTCGACGTGCTCGGCGCCGGCCGCATGGCGGTGTTCGGCGACGCGGTGGGCGCGGTCATCTCGGTCTGGCAGCCACAGAGCCACCACGGCGCCGACGTCCTCAACGAGCCCGGCTCGCTGTGCTGGAACGAACTCGCCGCACGCGACATCGACGCGGCGAAGCGCTTCTACGAGGCGGTCTTCGGCTGGCAGGCCGAGACGAACGCCTACGGCGACACGACCTACACCGAGTGGAAGCTCGACGGCCGCTCGGTGGGCGGCATGATCCAGATGAACGAGCAGTGGCCGGCGGAGATCCCGGCGCACTGGATGGTGTACTTCGCCGTCGACGACATCGACGCCACGGTCGCGAAGGCGACCGAGCTCGGCGGCAAGGTGGCCGTCGAGCCGACCGACACGCCGGTCGGCCGCTTCGCGGTCCTCAACGACCCGCACGGCGCAGTGTTCTCGGTCATCACGCTCAGCCGCCCGCCCCAGTAGCGGGCGGGCGGCGTCGACGGGGCCTACTCCTCGCGCTCCTCGAGGCGCAGCGCGGCCGCCTCGGCCGCGGCCGAGCGCCGCGCGCTCTCGGTGGGGCGCTCATCGCGGTCGAGGACGAACGCGACGCGCACGAGCGCCCGCCACTCGCTCAGGTCGTCCCCGCGCAGGCCCTTGGAGATGACGTCGACGCCGGTGATGTGGCGGAGCGTTCGCCGCGCCTCGGCGAGCGCCTGGCGCACGGCGTCGTCCGAGCTCTGCGTCGAGCGCCCGATGATGTCGATCGTCTTGGCGGCGGCCATGTTTCTCCCTCTCGCGGACCGGAGGCGCGGAGCGTAGCCCGGGCCGAGGTGGGTCGTGTCGTTGATGCTGCGCAGCAGCCAGCGGCCGCTCGGGAACACGACGAGCCGCGACGCCGACGCGTTGTCGACGTGGACGAACGCGAGCGGCCGGCTGCCGGTGGCCTGGCGGCAGAGCTCGCCGATCACGCCGCCGTGCAGCACCGCCGCCGCGACCACCCCCGGGCCGACGGCGTCGACGATCGCCGCGACGCCGTCGCGCACGCGCCGCGCGAGCGCGTGCATCGGCTCGGCGCCCGGGATCACGTCCCAGCGCTGCTCGGCGAACACGCGCCGGATCAGCGGATCGCCGTGCGCGGAGCGGATGCGGAACGCACCGCCCTCGAGCTCGCCGAGATGCACCTCGCGCAGGTCCTCGAGCACGACCGGCTCGAGCGCCTTCGCCTCGCACAGCGGCGCGGCGGTCTCGGCGGTGCGCCGGAGCGGCGTGACGAACACGGCCGCGAGGTCCTCGGCCGCCAGGCGCGCGCCGACCGCGAGGGCCTGGTCGCGGCCCTCCGGCGAGAGCGGCGGGTCGGCGTGCCCGCCGATGAGCGGGAAGGGCTCGTCGGGGACCGCGGCGGCCGAGGCGCCGTGGCGCACGAGCACGATCTCGGTCGCGTCCGGCGGCGGCGTGAACGGCCGCTGGGGGTAGCCCTCGCTCATGGCCGGCACATTGCCAGCCGCCGCGGGAGGGCGACGCGCGCGTGGATCAGGTGGTCGCGGTGCCGCTCGTGCCGGTGGCGGTCGAGCCGGTCTGGCCCGTGGTGCCGGTGGCGCTGGCGCCGGTCGTGCCGGTGGTGCCCGTGCCGCTGCCCTGCGACGTGCCGGAGGCGGCGCGCTCGCGGCCGACCTCGTAGACGTTGCGGTTCTTGCCCGTGCCGTAGATGTGGAACTCGCGGCCGTCGCGGCGGACGATCACGAACGCCTGGCCGTCGCGCGCGTTGCCGCTGTTGTTGATGAACATCCCGTTGCGCGGGCCGCTGATGATCTCCACGTAGCGGTGCCCCTCGACCTTCTGCGTGCGCTCGCCCTTCGGCGCCGACGAGGACTTCGCGTCGGTCGACGTGGCCTTGGCCTTGTCCTTGGCGTCCTGGACGGCGGCGGTGTGGAAGGCGGCGAAGGATGCGCCGCTCAGGCGGCTGGCCTGGATGCGCTTGATCTCGGTCGACGCGGCGGCGCTCGACGTGGCGGCGATGTGGGTCATGAGGCGGGAACGGGGTCGGGGGTGTCGAAGGAGCGGACGATGGTGCCGATCTGGGCGGCGGCATCGCGCCCGCCGGCGGAGGCGACGGCGTCGATGGTGTAGGTGCCGCCGCGGCGCGGGGCCACGGCGATGCTCTGCACGGTGCCGGCGGACGGGCGGGCAAAGGTGTAGACGTACGCCGGGCCCGAGGCGAGCGGCACTGTCCTCGCCCCGACGGGCTCGAGGCCCTTGACGCGACGGCGGAGGTGGGCCGTGAGGTCGCGCGTGAGCGAGCGCGAGCTGCGCGCGAGCGCCGGGCGCTTGCGGATGACGACCACGCCGCGGCGGTCGGCGCGGCGCAGCACCGCGGCCGGCGCCGACGGGGTGCGCGCGAGCTCCTCGGCGTCCGCGGCGCGCCAGCCCGCGGGCAGGACGACGGAGAACGCGCGGTCGGCGGGGCGATAGCGCGGCGGCGCGTCGTCGCCGCCGGAGCGGGCCACGAGGACGGCGACCAGCGCGACCGCGAGGACGGCCGCGGCGCCGGCCACGGCGATCAGCCGGCGGCGATGGGGACGCGGATCAGTGGAGGACGACGAAGCCATAGGTGAACGGGGAGTACGTGACCGGCGCGGCGGTGATGTTGCACAGCCGCAGGTCCAGCTCACCGTCAGTATCGGCAGCCAGCGGCTGGGCGATGAGCCCATCGGGCATCCCGGCCTGCGCGAACAGCAGCGGCAGGTCGCCGGCCTGCACCGCGGCCTCGTACGACGTGATCACCTGGCACGAGCCGGCGTTGAGCGTGCCTCCGGGGATGTCGGCGTCGCCGGACCCGGTGAAGAGGTCGGTCACCGCGATCGTGCCGTCGGCCACCTTCGCGCTCGTCACGGCGTTGTCGCCGAGCTTCGGCGTCGTCACGGCGCCGTTCTCGATCGCGCCGCTGGTCACCGCGTTCGGCGCCAGCTTGGCGGCCGTGATCGAGCCGTCGGCGACCGCGAGCGCGGCCCGCGTCGCCAGCGAGAGATCGGCGTAGTCGATCGAGGCGTCCTGGATCTTGGCGCCCGTGACCTGGCCGTCGGCGATCCGGTCGGTCGTGACGGCGCCGGGCGCCAGCTTCGCGGTCGTGACCGCGTTGGGCGCGAGGTCGATGGTCTCGACGCCGTCGTTGGCGAGCGAGCGCGAGTTGACCGCGTTGTCGCCGAGGATCGACTGCGTCACGGCGCCCGAAGCGAGCTCGCTCGCGCCAACCGCGTTCGGGGCGATCTGGGTCCTGCCGACGGCTCCGGGCTGCAGCTTGTTGGTCGAGACGGAGCCGTCGCGCAGGTCGCCTTCGGCGATCGTCCCGTCGAGGATCTTCGCGCTCGTGATCGCGCCGTCGGCGAGCTCGGAGGCGCTGAGCGTGCCCGCGGCGAGGTCGGCGCCGGTGACGGTGCCGTTGACGATCTTCGTGTTGTCGACCGAGTTCGCGGCGAGGTCGGCCAGCCCGACGCTGCCGTCGATGATCTTCCCGGCGTCGACCGAGCTCGGGGCGAGGTCGCCGAGCTCGACGGCGAACGGGGCGATCTTCGAGGTGTCGACCGCGTCGGCCGCGAGGTCGGCGGTCGCGACGGCGCCGTCGGCGATCTCCGCGCTGCCGACGGCGCCGCCCGCGATCTCCGCGCTGTCGACCGCGTCGTCGGCGAGCTTGGAGTTGTCGACCGCGTCGCCGGCGAGGTCGCCGAGCGCGACCGTCCCGTCGAGGATCTTGGCGGTGTCGACCGCCTCGTCGGCGAGATCGCCGCTGGCGACCGTGCCGTCGAGCAGCTTGTCGGTGGTGACCGCGTCGTCGGAGAGGTCGGCGGTTCGGATCGAGCCGTCGGTGAGGTCGGTGCCGGTGAGGCTGCCGTCGGCGACGTGACCGCTCGACACGGCGCTGCCGGCGATCTTGGCCGCGGTGACCGAGCCGGTGGCGAGGTCAGCTGCCGTGAGCGCGCCGTCGGCGATGTGCGCGCCGCCAACGGCGCTGGGGCCGATCTTGGTGGTGGTGATGGCGCCGTCGGCGATGCGGTCGGCGCCGGCCGGTGTGAGCGCGCGCTTCGCGTCGCCGCCGGCGGAGTCGGCGGCGGCCTTCGCGGCGGCGGCCGCGGCGGCGGCCTGGGCCGCGTTCTTGTTCGCGATGCGCTGGCCCTTGTCGGCGCGGGTGCCGACCTGGAGGGCGCGGCGCGCGACGCGCAGCACGTCGGGACCGCCGAAGGCCGGGGCGGCGACGGACAGGGAGATCACGACCGCGGTGATCGCGGCGACGACACGAGTGGGGGTGAGGCTGAGGGGCGCCATGCCGGCGTACTCGGCCACGACCGGCCGAACTTGAGGTCGTTTGTTCGTCGATCTTCGCCGCGAACGGTGCTACCGGTCGCCGAGCGCCCGCTGGAGCCCGACTACCAGGACGGCGGGCACATCCGGATCCCGCCCCCCCGCGGGAGGCCGCCGCCCGCCGCGCATGCGACGCAGCCACGTCCGGCGGCAGTCCGCCGGGCTGTCGGGGACGCGGTCGTCGACGGCCGCGGGGTGGCGCGCGGTGCAGCGCCACAGCCGGGACGCAGCTCGCGCAGCGCGCCGCCTACAGCGGCCACTCGTGCACGGGCACGTTGCTGTGCATGTGCTCGCGGTAGCGCAGCGTCATCTCGCGCAGCGCGTCGCGGCGGTCGAGCTGGCGCTCGTCGTAGAGGTGGTGGTACTGCCGGCTCTGCCACGTCGCGCCGTTGCGCAGCGTCACGCAGCGCCGCTCGATGATCCCGAGCAGGCGATCGCGGTCGGCGGGGTCGATCCCCCACCGGTCGAGCCCCTCGTGCGCGAGCGGCAGCAGCCGCCGCAGCACGAGCTCGGCGGCCGGCACCTCTCCGACGCCGGGCCAGTACACGCGCGCGTCGATGCCGTCGCGCGCGCCCGCGTGGAAGTTCTCCTCGGCGGCCGAGAACGACATCTGCGACCAGATCGGGCGGTCCTCATCGGCGAGGACCCGGACCAGGCCGTAGTAGAAGGCGGCGTTGGCGAGGATGTCGGCGACCGTCGGTCCCGCGGGCAGCACGCGGTTCTCGACGCGCACGTGCGGGCGCCCGCGGACGGCGTCGTAGACCGGCCGGTTCCAGCGGTAGATCGTTCCGTTGTGAAGCTTCAGCTCCTCGAGCCGCGGGGTGTCGCCTCGCGCGAGCACCTCCACCGGGTCCTCGGTGTCGCACACCGGCAGGAGCGCGGGGAAGTAGCGGACGTTCTCCTCGAACAGGTCGAAGATCGACGTGATCCAGCGCTCGCCGAACCACACGCGGGGCCGCACGCCCTGGGCCTTGAGCTCCTCGGGGCGCGTGTCGGTGGACTGCTCGAACACGGCGATGCGGGACTCGCGCCAGAGCTCCTTGCGGAAGAAGAACGGCGAGTTCGCCCCGACCGCGAGCTGCACGCCGGCGATCGCCTGCGCCGCGTTCCAGTGACGCGAGAAGTCCTCCGGGTCGACGAGCTGATGCAGCTGGACGCTCGTGCAGGCGGCCTCGGGGGCGATCGTGTCGGCGAACGTCGAGAGCCGCTCCACGCCGGTGATGACGATCTCGAGGTCCTCGCCGCGCGCGGCGAAGATCTGCTGGTTGATGAGCTCGTAGCGCGGGTTCGCGGTGAGCGCCTCGGCGTTGAGGTGCTCCTCGCCGATCGTGGGCAGGATGCCGACGATCATCATGTGGTCGTCGCACTCGCGCGCGCGTTCGTCGGCGTGGTTGAGGCTCGCGCGGATGGTTTCCTCGAGGTGGCTGAACACCCGGTTCTCCAGCCGCTGCGGCGCGATGTTGATCTCGACGTTGAACTGGCCGAGCTCGGTGACGAAGTCGGGATCGGCGACGCGCTCCAGCACGCGCGCGTTCGTGAACGCGGGATCGCCCGCCTCGTCGGTGATGTTCAGCTCGATCTCGAGGCCGACCGACCGGCGGTCGGAGTCGAACCGCGCCTCCGCCAGCATCTGCGCGAACACGTCCAGGCAGCTGCGCACCTTGTGGCGATAGCGCTGACGATCCTCGCGGCTGAAGACCTTGGCGCTGACCTGTTGGCCCATGGCTGGCACGAGTCTTCCAGCCCGGAGCGGTTCGCAAGCGAAAAAAGTTGCAGCGTGCTCTTCACGCGCGGGCGCGGAGCGCGAGCAGCGCCGCGGCGACGATGAGCGCGCCCGCCGCGCCGGCGGCCCGGAGCGGCCCGCGACCGTGCGGCTGCGGGCGCCCGCCGGCCGTCCGGACAGCGCCCGTCGAGCCGGCCGAGAGCACGGAGCCGATCGAGCCGGCCGACAGGACGGAGCCGACCGAGCCGCTGGAGAGCACCGATGCGATCGAGCCGGCCGAGCCGATGGAGCCGATCGACGCGATCGAGCCGGCCGAGCCGATCGAGAGGATCGACCCGACCGAGCCGATGGACAGGATCGAGGCCTCGCTCCCGATCGACAGGATCGAGTGCTGTGAGGCGATCGAGGATCGGGACATGGTCCGAATCATGTCGCGCGACGATTCTCAACGGCCGGGCGCGTACGAGATCCGGCCGGGCAGCGAGCTCGCACGGCATTCAATGTCGTACGCAGAGGAGCTGCGGCCCGTGGAGGCGCCGGCGGTATAGGGCGCCCGGTGCGGCGTTTCGGGCCGGCGTGCCCGGGAAGAGCGAGGCTCGCGGACTGCGCACCGAGGGACGACGGGTCGGATCGCAGGCGTGTGCGGATGCTTTCGCCATAGCAGCCATTTCCCGCACCACCCTCGCGAGAGCGCCACACGCGGTCGTCCGGCTTTCCTCGCCGCGCCGTCCGCCGGCGCCGCGGCGGCCACGACGTCCGAGCGGACGGCCAAACGACTACGCGGCCCGCACCGCGGCGCGCCGCAGCCGCGCGAGCTGCACCAGCGACAGCACCGACAGCGCGGGCATCGGCAGCAGCGCGTGCTGCAAGGCGGCGCCGTGCGCCCGTCACCGCCGAGCAGCAGGCCCGCGGCGAGGATCGCGACGGAGCCCGCCAGGAAGCCGCCGCAGTCGACGAGCCCCGTCGCGGTGCCCGCCACGTGCGGCGGGTTGCCCGCCCGAGCGAGCATGAACGCGACGACCGACACGGCGCTGGCAACGCCACTGACAGCAGCGCGGCCACGATCAGCTCGTGCAACGGGCGGGCGCCGGGCCACCCGAGCACGAGCGCCCACGAGACGACCAGCAGCGAGCCGGTCACGAGCGCCATGCGGACCGCACGGAGGGGCTGCGGCCACCGAGGCGGCCGACCACGGGCGCGCTCGCCGCGAGCACGAGGACGGACGCCGCGAGCCCACGTCGCCGCGGTCTGTTTCGGCACGCCCTGGGCCTCGACGAGCGAGGGGTAGCCCACAGCGCCGTCATGGTCACGAACGGCGTCATGAGTCCGAAGTGCGGCCAGAAGCCCAGCCGCGTGCGCCGCCGGCTCCACGCCGCGCGCAGCGTCTCGCCGATCGCGTCCTCGCTCGCCGCGGGCCCCGCGGCGGCCGCCGCCGGCGGGTCGCGCACCACCCCCGAGCGCCGCGAGCCCGAGTCCCGCGGTGAGCGCCGCGGCGCCCGCGAACGTCGCCGAGCCGCTGGCCGAGCGCACCGAGCAGGCTCGTGAGCGCGGTGAGCGGCGCCGCCCGCGACGGCTCGAACGAGGTGTGCGCGAGCGCAGCACGTTGACGAGCAGGAAGGCGTCGCTGAGGCCGATCAGCGCCCGGCCGGCCGGCCAGGCCCGCGCCCAGCGTCGCGCTCAGCGCCAAGATCGCCTCGCCGACCGCGATCGCCCCCATGCCGGCGGCCAGCGACCGGCGCGGGCCGATCGGTCGGCCGCAAGGCCGACGGGCACCTGCAGCGCGCGATAGACGCCGAGCTGGACCGCTGTGAACACCGAGAGCGCGCCGGCACCGATGTGGTAGCGGCGCTCGGCCCCGACGCAGCGACTCCGAGCACCATCCGCTGGGAGACCGCGACGAAGTACAGCGCAGCGAGCCCCACACGAGCCACCCCGAACGAGGTCGCGCCCGCCGGAAGGCG